>DAIEHY010000074.1 GCA_027353165.1 Desulfosporosinus sp. | reverse complement strand
TAAAATACTATAATGCAATCGACCCTAAGCCGAAATATAACGGCTTAGGGTCGATTTTATTTTCAAGATACACATCATCTCGTTAGACCCCAAACCATAAGAAGTTTCTTAGCTTAGAGAGCATGTGAGAGGAATTGCGTCAATGAGCGCAGTCGATGAGGCGTGAAGAAACGCAACGGTTCACATTCAGAAAGCCCAGAGGTTTTGCGTTTTAGCATCAGCGACAAGGGAATAGCAATGGAACACGATAGTCTCCGGTGGAGAGTATCGCCGAAGCCACAATCTATAAAGGAATACTTACCGGCGTAGGATGTGCGAACGGGCTAAGAAACTTCTTCCCAGGAAAAAACACTAAGGCACCTTTATTCCCATTCCCCAAACTCATCGGCTAGGGCTTCTTCTACCTCGTCCATGGTTATGCGTCCGATTTCTTTAAGGTGTCCTTCCTCAGACCATTCCAGAAAATCTTCATAAGTAAAATCGGGTTCATCATAGTAAAACTTGTAAAAAGAAAACCAAGTACCTTCAGTTCGAATTTCCGCCTCGTAACGTAGGAGGTAGTATTCTGTGTCTTCGAGCATACTTTTCAAAAAGATAGATTGACCGGGTACGACAAGTATAACATGGGCATCTTCATACTCGCGACCTACAAACTGTAGGGTAAAGGCTTGGATGTGGACTTCTTGAATTGAGTCGATGGAAGTATCCGAAAGTGGGTCAAGTGATGGCTCTGGATGGTTTACCCATGTAAAAACAAATTTGTCCAATTTGGTTTCTTCCATCTGTTCTGCGATCTCATCAATTCGACGCGCAACGACCGTCGGTAAAGTAAATTCCTCGCAGGCTGAAGAGCGGCAGTGATAAACGGGCACGTTTTCTATCTGGCCAACTCCGTGAGCTAAGTCGATGGGTATTGTACGGGTTGTTAAATATCCTGTATCACTACATCCACATGTATCAATAGGTTCTATCGGCTGATTAAACAAATTTGACACCTCACAACAAATTCTTAGTCTTAATAAGACGGAGTTTTATAAACACTATTCTTTATTCAGGGCGGTTTTACCTCATCTGAATCTGAGAAGATGTTTTCCAAGAGACTAGCTGGATTTAGCTATAAAGGAAATCCAGCTAGTTTTTATACATTAAATGTAGCCATTTTAGACAAACTTTACACTAGGGTAACTTTAATACTATGATACATTACCTTGAGGAAAAATGAAATTAAAGGAGGAGAATTTATGTTAAGTATAAAAAACAAGCCCCTGGTAGGATTATTTTTATTGATTTTTGGGTTTTCGATGATGGGTTGCGGAGCACAAAATCCGGGTACACCTTCTGGTCAAGATAAGTCTGCAAAAGCAAATTTGACAGGTGCCGGCAGCTCTTTTGTCTATCCCTTGCTCAATCAACAAATTGAAGAGTATCGCAAGATGAATTCAAACATCACGATTAATTATCAGAGTACGGGTAGTGGTGCTGGGATTAAACAAGTCTCAGAGCAGACCCTTGATTTTGGAGCAACTGATGGTCCGATGACAGAGGACCAGATGAAAGCGGCTAAAGGCGGGAAACTATTGCACATTCCTTTGACACTTGGCGCTGTAGCGGTTACCTATAATGTCCCTAATGCTCCTAAGAATCTTAAAATTGCTCCAGCAGACCTCGCAGATATTTTCCTAGGCAAGATTACGAATTGGAATGATCAGCGGATTGCTACCAATAATCCAGGGGTAACATTGCCAGACACAAAGATCACAGTTGCACATCGTTCAGATGGAAGTGGGACGACCTATATTTTCTCGGATTATCTGAGCAGTGTTAGTCCGGAGTGGTCTAGCAAGGTTGGTAAAGGAACTTCGCTAAATTGGCCGGCGGGGATTGGAGGGAAAGGAAACGCAGGTGTTGCAGGAGCCATTCAACAAACTCCAGGGTCTATTGGGTATTTAGAGCTTGCTTATGCAGTTCAAAATAACTTGCCTTATGCCACAATGCAAAATAAAGAGGGAAAATGGATCACACCTTCTCTTCAATCAACCTCAGCGGCAGCTGCTGCAACAACGATTCCGGAGGATATGAGAGTGTCGATCGTCAATGCGTCTGGTGCTGATGTTTATCCGATTGCGGGTTTTACTTGGGTATTGATTTATCAGGATCAAAAGGACAAAACAAAAGGGACTGCTTTAGTGAATTTCGTTAACTGGGCAATTCATGAGGGTCAGAACCTTTCCGAGGGATTGCAATACGCCAAGTTGCCAGCAAGTTTAGTAGGTCGTGAAGAAGCAATGTTAAGAACAATTACATTCGAAGGGCAACCGATATTGAAGTAGATTGTAAAGGTTGATGAACGGGTGATGTATTCAAAGCAATGCGTGAGGCGGAAGGATAGCGAAGATGAGCAAGAAGATTAAATACAAAACATCCTTTGGGGATCAGCTGATGTGGATTTTGACTCTCTTGATGGCCATAAGTGTTCTAGTTCTGATGGTTTGGATGGGGTGGCAGATGTACCATTCAGCGAGACCGAGTATTCAAAGGTTTGGTTTTAGTTTTATTATTGGTCGTGTTTGGGATCCCGTCAAGGAACAATTTGGGGCATTGCCCTTTATATATGGAACTATAGTAACCTCACTCATTGCATTGCTTTTGGCAGCCCCTATCGGTCTTAGTGTAGCAATTTTCCTCAATGAGATGGCCCTCTCTAAGGTGCGCACTGTAATTGGCTTTTTAGTCGAGATGTTGGCAGCGATTCCTAGTGTTGTCTACGGATTATGGGGGATTTTTGTCTTAGCCCCTTGGCTAAGGGAAACTGTCGAACCTGGGCTGGCCAAGTGGTTGGGGTTTATTCCCTTCTTTAAAGGTTCCCCAGTCGGCTTTGGAATGTTAGCTGGGGGGCTGATTTTGGCCATTATGATCCTTCCTACGATAGCGGCGATCTCTCGGGAGGTGATGGCAGCGGTTCCTAATATGCAAAGGGAAGCGGCTTTAGCTTTGGGGGCCACGAAGTGGGAAATGATTCGCTTGGCCGTTCTGCCTTATGCCAAGTCGGGAATTATGGGGGGGGTAATGCTGGGCTTAGGACGTGCACTTGGGGAAACAATGGCTGTCACCATGGTGATCGGAAATCGTCCGGATATTCTCCTTTCCTTATTTGCCCCTGCATATTCAATGGCGGCTGTAATCGCTAATGAATTCACCGAAGCAACATACGATCTTTATTTGAGTGCACTTGTGGAGATAGGGCTTATTTTATTCGGAATTACTCTGATTCTAAATGTGTTTGCTCGATTACTTATTTGGTCTGTAGCAAAGGGTCCGAAAGGAGGTAGCCTTGTATGAATGACCGTCTAAGAAATTATCGAAATTGGATGATGCTGAGCATTTTTACAATTGCCACCTTCATTGCCCTAATCCCTTTGTTTGGAGTATTAAGCTATGTTGTAAAAAATGGTATTAGTGCCTTGAGTCTACAGTTCTTTACAAATTTACCGAAAGCTATGGGTTTATCAGGAGGAGGGATGGCTAATGCAATCGTAGGAACCCTGATTATGGTTTTTATTGCTAGCTTGATCGGAATCCCAATCGGAATCCTGGCTGCCATCTATTTAACGGAATATGACCGACATAGTTGGCTAAGTGTCGGAGTTCGTTTTGCAACGGATGTTTTAACGGGAATTCCTTCAATTATTGTGGGTATTGTCATTTATACAGCAGTTGTCTTAAAAATGGGGAATTTTTCTGCTTTAGCTGGAGGGTTTGCCCTATCGATTATTATGATCCCTCTGATCATTCGTTCCACGGAAGAAATGTTAAAACTTATCTCCCATTCGATCAGGGAAGCGGGTTACGCGTTGGGAATTTCCAAAGGAAAAACTATTTTGAGAATTATTTTGCCGACTGCAGCAAAAGGGATTATTACCGGAGCGATGCTTGCTGTGGCTCGGGTCGCAGGAGAAACAGCCCCGCTTCTTTTTACAGCTTTGGGAAATCAGTACTGGGCGCATTCTTTGAATGAGCCCATGGCCTCCTTGCCGGTTCAAATTTTTCAGTATGCAACGTCTCCTTACAAAGAATGGCATCAACAAGCCTGGGCAGGTTCCTTGGTTTTAATTTCTTTGGTGATCATTCTTAATTTAAGTGCGCGTTTTGCCTTTCGATCACGGAGTAACTAGGAAGGTGGTTTTTTAATGGGTCAGAGTATAAGTGTTCGTGATCTTGAAGCTTGGTATGGGTCTAATAAAACGCTTAAAGGTATCCATATGGATATTGCCCTCAATAACGTCACAGCGATCATTGGTCCGTCAGGCTGCGGAAAATCTACGTTTGTACGCTGTATCAACCGAATGCATGAGACTATGCCGGGGACAAAAGTAAAGGGTGAAATTATCTTGGACGGGGTTAGTATTTATGACCAAGATCCCGTTGCTTTACGAAAAAGGGTAGGGATGGTATTTCAAAAACCCAATCCGTTTCCTTCAATGAGTATTTATGATAATGTAGTGGCAGGAGTCAAACTCAATGGAATGACCCAGAAACATAAACTTCAGGCTATTGCCGAAAAAAGCTTGCGTATGGCTGCTTTATGGGATGAAGTGAAAGATCGCTTGAACTACTCTGGGATGAGTTTATCAGGTGGACAACAGCAGCGTCTTTGTATTGCTAGGGCATTAGCAGTGGAGCCGTCCGTACTACTCATGGATGAACCAGCTTCTGCTTTAGATCCGATTGCTACAATGCATATTGAAGAGTTAATACGGCAATTAAAAGCTGATTACACCATTCTGATTGTCACGCATAATATGCAACAGGCCGCTCGGATTGCCGATTCCACGGCTTTTTTTCTGAATGGAGAGTTAGTGGAACATGGACCCACTTCGGATATTTTTACAAATCCGAGTGATAAACGAACGGAAGACTATATCTCAGGACGATTTGGATAATGAACTCGTTTAGTTAAACCTGAACTTGGAACTCAACACTCAAAGAAGTGGGAGTTACGAAAGTAGATGAAGGAGGATATTAATGCGTCAGTCACTCAACGAAGGGCAACTTGATTTGACAAAGATACTCAAGGATATGGGTGAGGAGGTCGGGAAGATTTTGCAAGGGTGCATGCAAACCTTATTATCCTTAGATAAAGACCAAGCGGATTTTTGGATTACTGAGGATCAAAGGGTTAATGACTATGAGCGGCAAGTGGATGACCTGTGCGTTCGTTTGATTGCCACTCAACAACCCGTCGCTAAGGACCTTCGCAAGATTATTTCAGCCATGAAAATATCGACAGATCTCGAAAGGATGGGTGATCTAGCGATCGATATCGCGAAAATTGTACGCAGAATTGACGGACCGCTCTGCAAACCCCTGATTGACATTCCGGAGATGGCAGAAATGGCTCTAGGGATGATGCGGCAAGGTTTGGAGGCATACGCTGGTGAGAATATGGGACTTGCCCATGATCTGGCTGAGCAAGATGACAAAGTTGATTCCCTTTACAAAAAAGTTGTGCGGGATCTATTATTGATTATGACTGAAGATCCAGAAAACTTGGATCAGGGTATGTACCTAGCCTTCGTCGCCCGTTACCTTGAACGATTTGCGGACCATGCTACGAACATTGGAGAAAATGTGATTTATATCACCACGGCAGGTAGACAGGATCTTAACATCTGATCGGTTAAGCTAAATCTTCAAAATTGAACCTATAAGTACTTTCACTGAGCAACAGACTGTAAGGTACGTGTAAGTTAATATTTTTTGACCTTGTTGAAGTGTTGGTTTATACTAAGAAAGGTAAACCAATGGATATGAGGTGTAAGGTTACGAAGAAAGTTGCAGTGGTTACTTTAGGCTGTCCGAAAAATCAAGTCGATAGCGAAGTAATGACAGGATTGCTAGCCGAGAATCACATTTTAACGGATAATACTGAAGAAGCGGACATTATTGTTGTCAATACATGTACCTTTATACAATCGGCGAAGGAAGAATCGATTGAAACTATTTTTGAAATGGCGAGTCTTAAGGAGCGCGGTTCTTGTAAAACGTTGATTGCGACAGGCTGTTTAGCTCAACGCTATGGGACTGAGTTGATGCAGGAGATTCCAGAATTAGACGGTGTGCTAGGGACTGGAAATATCGATGAAATTGCTAAACTGGTTCAAGGGGCTAAAGGGGAACGGTTGTCCCTTATTAAACAAGGGAAACCAGATTTTCTTCATGATGAGAAAACCCCTCGCAAACGTTCTACCCCGGATTATTTAGCCTATGTCAAAGTTGCTGAAGGCTGCGATAACTATTGTACGTATTGTGTGATTCCTTATGTTCGCGGGAATTTTCGGAGTCGTACTGAGGAGTCCGTGGTTCAAGAAGTTCGGGATATGGCTGCTCAAGGGGTCAAGGAAATCATGGTGATGGCTCAGGATACTACGCGCTTTGGACAGGATCTTTACGGGGATTTGCGTTTGCCTCAGCTTATTCGCAAGTTGGCATGCATCGAAGGGATTGAATGGATTCGATTAATGTATTGTTACCCTGAACGCTTTACAGATGAACTTATTGAAGTCATGCGTCAAGAACCTAAGGTTTGTAAGTATATTGATCTACCGTTGCAACATGCCAATAATAAGATTCTTAAAGAGATGAATCGACGAGGTACGATCGAAGAAGCAGAAGTGCTGATTGGCAAATTGCGCGAGGCAATGCCTGATATTACCCTTCGAACGACCATGATCACAGGTTTCCCCGGAGAGACAGAACAAGAATTCCAGACGATGGTGGATTTCATACAGCGTGTTCAGTTTGACCGTCTTGGAGTCTTTTCTTATTCCCAAGAGGAGAATACTCCTGCTGGACAAAGAGAGGATCAGATTTTGCCAGAGCTTCGTGAGGAACGTAGAGATATAGTCATGGAGATCCAACAATCTATTTCTGGGCAGAGGCAACAACGCTGGGTTAATAAGATTATAACAGTATTACTTGAGCAGGAACTACCGGACGGGCGTTGGATGGGCCGAACCGAAGGGGATGCACCTGAAATCGATGGCCAAGTCTATATTACTAATGAGGCTCAGGCATTGATAAATGTGGGGGATATGATTAAAGTTCGCATCCTTGAGGCGGATAGCTATGATTTAATGGGAGTGGTTGTCTCGTGAATTTAGCCAATCGTTTAACTCTAGCGCGGATTGTTTTAATACCGGTGTTTATGGCCTTTTTATTACTACAAGTACCTAAAGGGTATACGCTATTCCCTCATCAAGAAATAGTAGCAGCTGTAATCTTCATTTTAGCTGCTGCGACGGATGGGTTAGATGGTTATATTGCTCGAAAGCGTAACCAAGTGACGAACTTGGGTAAGTTTATGGATCCTTTGGCAGATAAACTCCTAGTGTCTGCGGCACTTATCTCCTTGGTCCAACTCGGAGAGGTGACCGCTTGGATCGCCTGGATCATCTTAGCAAGAGAGTTTTCGGTGACGGGACTTCGGGCAATTGCTGCAGTGGATAGGGTTGTAATCAGTGCCAGCAAACTTGGGAAGATTAAAACTATTACCCAAGTGGTTGCGATTTCGGCGATTTTGTTACATGACTGGCCTCTTTCACTGATCGGGATTTACGTTGGGCAACCATTTTTATACATAGCCTTGTTTTTTACCGTGATTTCCGGCCTTGATTATTTACGAAAATCTCGTAAATTATTACGCAAATAGGATAACGCAGACAACGAGGAGAACAGTCGCGTAGAGACGGCAAACTCAGATACGGGGGCGGTTCTTCTGTCTTTTTAGACAGAAGAACCGTCCCCGTATCTGTCTGCCTGGTCACAGTTATCTGCGCTGTGGTTGTCTGCGTTAGTTTCCGTGCATTTCCAGTTATGGATATAAGATGTTGTCCGTGAATGATATACTACGTGCTATAATGTCGGTATAGTAAATGATGTAGCATTTAGTATGACATAATGGAGGAATATTGAAATGACGAGACAGCGAATACTGCTGATAAGCCTTGTAGGGTTCCTGATTTTTGGCGCTTTGCTGGGAGGTAAACTAGTCTATCAGAAGAAGTGGGTTGATGTTACAGTCATGAGTCAAAGTCAGCAAATTCCAGGCATTGTTTCCGCTAAAGTTGTGAGTAATAATGGTCAGAAAGAGATGGTTGTTAAGACGGATCATTTGACTAATCTTCGTCAGGCAAGCAATACTCTTGTCAAATTAGCTGAGGGTGTTCCAATCCGGTTTATGGACCACGAAAATGAGGCCCTCGAAAAATTGTATGGGCAAATTCAGTTTGCCTTGCAAGAAGGAATTGCTCGTGGAAATTTTACAGAGATGGACGAAAGTGTAAGAGCTCAGGCAGAAAAAGCAGGCGTACAGCTTGAATTAGAGATGGATAACGATGCTATATACGTACTCTTGAATCAGGGAGATGCTCAACTCATTGAAGTGATTGAGAGAAATGGGCTTGTTAGATTTTTGCCGACTGAAAACGAGTAAATATTACCTGTGAAGGGGAGAGAACATGAAACTTGATATTTTAATAGGGTTTGCAATTGGGGTTTTCGCCTTTTTAATGGTTTTGGGGTATAATGTGTTCCCTATTGGATTGCTGCTGGTGGCGGCGTATTTGGTATGGACATTGGTCATCTCCCGTCAACTCGTAAAAAATGGAAATGGCGTGGCAATAGCCACTACGGATATAAATTTTGAGGATATCGGGGGACAAAGTGTTGCTAAGAAAGAATTGCAAGAGGCGTTAGATTTTCTGCTTTACTCTGATCGAATGAAAACCTTAGGGATTCGCCCGCTCAAGGGGATCTTATTGTCAGGCCCAACGGGTACGGGAAAAACCTTGCTTGCCAAAGCGGCCGCCAAATATACCGACTCTGCTTTTCTGTCGGTATCCGGGAGCGAATTTGTTGAAATGTATGCTGGTGTAGGGGCGGAAAGGGTCCGCGGTTTGTTTCGTCGGGCGCGCGAGATGGTGCGTAAAGAAAAGAAAACGAGTGCGATTATTTTTATTGATGAAATGGATATTTTAGGGGCGAAGCGTGGCAGCAATGTTTCCCATCATGAGTATGACCAAACCCTAAACCAATTGTTAGTTGAGATGGATGGGTTGAAAGCTGAACAAGGAGTACCCATCTTGGTAATGGCTGCAACGAATCGACCGGAAGCGTTAGATTCAGCCTTGCTGCGCCCAGGACGTTTTGATCGGCAAGTAAAAGTGGATCTTCCTGATAAAGAAGGCCGTCTAGCTATCTTGAAAATTCACACTAAACATAAACCTCTGGCTCAAGAGGTGAAATTAGAAGATATCGCCCATGAAACATTTGGGTTTTCAGGAGCCCATTTGGAAAGTCTCACGAATGAAGCTGCCATTCTTGCGTTGCGAGACGAGGCGAGCGAAATTAGTGAGGGTCATTTACATGAAGCAGTCGAAAAAGTGATGTTGGGAGAAAAACTGGATCGCAAGCCAACGGCGGAAGAATTACGGCGTGTGGCTATTCACGAGAGTGGGCATGCGTTGCTGGCTGAAGTGGTCCGCCCCAACTCAGTTGCTCAAGTTTCGATCCGGT
>DAIEHY010000073.1 GCA_027353165.1 Desulfosporosinus sp. | reverse complement strand
CTTCCGTCTTCGCTCAAAGCGGTAAGGAACGTTGGGCAGTGATTGAGGGTGTCATGGGTATGTTTGATGGAATGAGCGGAACAGCAGGCTTTGGAAGTACGGCTGATGTAGCAAAACTTCTGCAAGCTCCCCTGATTCTCATTGTCGATGCGTCGTCTATGTCACGAAGCGTGGCCGCTCTCGTTCACGGATTTAACTCTTTTGACCCACAAGTAAAAGTGCAGGGCGTAATTCTTAACCGTGTTAAATCAACGGCTCAGGAAAAAATACTGAGAGAAGCTCTTAGTGATCTTCAGATTCCGGTTGTAGGGGTCCTGCCAAAAGAACTCTCCTTACACCTTCCGGAACGGCATTTGGGATTGATTCCCGTAGGGGAAGGGGAACTGTTAGAAGGTTATATTGAGACGCTTTCCGAGTTAATTACTCAACATGTTGACTTAGATCAAGTCGAACGCCTTATGTTAGGTGCCCCCGAGTTTAGTGTAGCATCATTAGACCAAGAAATTCTGACAACTACCACGTGTTCTGACGGCATAAAGTCAAATTCCACGACTCAAGCTCAGAATAAGAAATTCAGGCTGGGTTTGGCAAGGGATGAAGCCTTCCTATTTTATTATCAAGATGCCTTAGACCTTGCAGAACGCTTGAATTCTATAATTGTACCGTTTAGCCCATTACACGATTTGTCTCTACCATCGGACCTTGACGGAATTATCTTAGGCGGTGGATTTCCCGAACTTCATCTAAACCGATTGAGCGAGAATCACACATTTTTAGACTCTCTGCGCGCTTTTGCAGCGAGTGGCAAACCTATCTATGCAGAATGTGGAGGGTACATGTATCTGGGTAAGTCCATTAAGGATTTTGAAGGTCATGAGCTTCCGATGGCGGGCTTAATTCCGATGAAAGCTGAAATGACAAAACGCTTGCAGGGTATAGGGTATCGTAAAGGGGTATTTCGCAAGGATAATTTCCTTGGTCCTCGAGGAACCATAGTGCAGGGACATGAATTTCACTATTCTCGTGTGGTTTATGATCAAGAGTATTCTCCTGTTTACGAATTGTTTAAAGGAGATCAAGCAGATCGAATGGAAGGATATGCCCGAGATAATATTATCGCTTCCTATCTTCACTTACATTTTTCTGGACATCGAGAATTACTTGAGCACTGGTTTGCTTCTCGTTCTGGGAGACAAGGAGTATGATAAAGGTCTATACAGGGCAAGGAAAAGGAAAAACCACCTCAGCCCTAGGAGAAGCTGTACTCGCTTACTCTCAGGGAAAACGTGTTTTAATGGTGCAATTTCTGAAAGGGAGCACTTATAGTGGTGAACTTGTGGGGCTTAATCGTTTAGCGATACCCATTATTCAATTTGGAGTAGGTTGTCGGTGGGCGGGGATGATTCGTACTGGCATGAAACACTGTACCGGATGTGGGGAATGCTTTCGAGAAAACCGCAATCCGGAAATTGCCTTGGATTTGGTTAAACAAGCCTTTGATTTTTTAACAGCTGAAGTTGCAGCTGATACTTATCAAGTGATTATCTTAGATGAAATTAGCCACGCCTTAAACCGTGGTTTTATCGATATAAATTTATTGAAAGAGCTGCTACAAACTGGGTCTTCCTTGGACTGGATACTTACGGGTCGAGGAATGCCTGAAACCATTGAGTCTGTCGTGGACATTTGGTATGACCTTAATATGTTAAAGCATCCTTTCTCACAAGGGGTTAGCAGTCGTAGGGGGATTGAATATTAATGGATTTCGCTGTCGGGTCTGCCCGGTGTCCGGGGACATGTGGGGAATGGGTACAAGGGGCCCGCAAAGGAGTCCCGTTTCTGATAGATTGTCCCATTGACCGTTTTTCCGAAGCCAGAGTAGTGTTGAATTTTCATACTAAGAATTGGGACCTTCCTCTACACAAGACCAAAGTCCTCCAAATATTGGAGTTACTGAAAGAAAACTTAGGCCTACCCATGTTAGGTGGTAAAGTAGAGTTTTTGCAACAGCTCCCTGAAGGGAAAGGAATGGCGAGCTCGACTGCAGACATCACTGCTGTAGCAGCGGCCACTCTGATGGCCCTCGGAGAGGAGCCCGTTCCGGAACGTTTGGCACGGTTGGCTTTACAGATTGAACCCAGCGACAGTGTCATGTTCCCAGGAATTACGGAGATTGAGCATGTTCAAGGACATAATTATCGTTTACTAGGATCTTCAGTACCGGCTTTGTTTTTGGCCTTAGATTGGGGTGGAGCGATCGATACTAGAGTGTTTAATGCTCGACCTGGCCTAGCAGAGCATTATCGGCGCAATGAGGCTGATATTGGGAAGGCATATCAATTGGCCCGCGAAGGAATAGAACAAGAGGATTTAGAAAAATTAGCCACGGCAGGAACGATTAGTGCCCAATGCAATTTAGAAATCAATTATAAATCATTGTTTGGACCTTTCTTGACTTGGGTTAAGCAGAAAGGGGGACTCGGAGTTGTGACGGCTCATAGTGGCACACTACTCGCCG
Source organism: Desulfosporosinus sp. (assembly GCA_027353165.1). Taxonomy (GTDB): domain Bacteria; phylum Bacillota; class Desulfitobacteriia; order Desulfitobacteriales; family Desulfitobacteriaceae; genus Desulfosporosinus. The sequence continues at coordinate 7,063 of DAIEHY010000073.1, read as the reverse complement.
GGGTATTTCCCCAAAACGATTTTTTCAGTTGGGAAGCACGTCATAGTTTACAACTTGAAGCCCAACAACGGTTTGAACCGGACTATCTTGATCTTTTTCTCAGTCAATCGGGTGGAATCGCAGCCACAAATTTGGGAATTACTGAAAATATGGGGTGAGACAATGCACGGTGGCAATCTCCGCAGAGCTCAAGAGTTATATGGTTTAGATTCTTTGATAGACCTCTCCGCCAATATCAATCCGTTTGGACCCCCGCAAGGAGTTTGGGCATCCTTACAACGGGGAATGGGGGATATTGTGAATTACCCTGATCCCGAGAGTTTAGCCTTGAGAAAGACGCTTTCTAACCATCTGAGTTTACCTGTCGAAACAATTATGTTAGGTAACGGAGCAGGTGAATTGATTTTCACACTCGTGCAAGCATTAAAACCGAAAAAAATAGCAATTCCAATCCCGACATTTAGTGAATACGAACGAGCAGCGCGTTCAGTAGGATCTACAGTTCAATATATTCCATTAGGCCCAGAGGGATGGGCAAAATTTGACCGTCTTCATCAAGATGTAAGCGCTAGCGGCGAACACGATCATGACCAAAGCTGGCGCGAACTCCTTGAAGGGTGCGACCTACTCTTTCTCTGTTCCCCTCATAATCCCACGGGTACAGTGCTTGCCAAAGAGTCATTAGAACACATTCTCAAGATTACCAAGCAGCTAGGATGTCGAGTTCTTCTCGATGAGTCGTTCCTCGATTTCCTACCAGACGATTCCCGTAAGTCTGCCAGAGCTCATCTGAATTCCAATGATCATCTCATGGTTTTATACTCCTTGACAAAGTTCTACAGTTTACCGGGTTTGCGTTTAGGAGCGCTCTTTGCAGATCCATCTTTACTTGCCCTCTTTGAACAATATCGAGATCCATGGTCGGTCAATGTTCTTGCTCAACATGCAGGGATGGCTGCACTTCAGGATTTAGACTTTGCTGAGGAGGCACGTCAAAAATTGATAGAGAGCAGAGCTTATTTCTACAGCGAATTCGCACAGAGTAATTTAACAGATTTACGGCTTTGGCCGACTTCGGTTAATTTTTCCCTAATTGAGGGGTTAAATCATTCGTTAGAACCTCTAATCCAGCATTTAGGGCGTTTCGGAGTTCTTGTCCGTGATTGTTCTAGCTTCACAGGTCTTCCAGGTAATTTTATACGGGTTGCGATTAAGGATATCCCGAGCATGAAGCAACTTATTGAGGGGTTAAAAGAATTTTATTTAAGGGTTGAAAGAGGTGGTACGGATGCACATTGCTGAAGGGATGCTTCCAGCCCCCTATGCAATAGCGTATTGGGTTGGCGCAGGAGCTTTTTTTGCCGCTGGGGCTAAATCGTTGGCTAAAAAGAGTCAGGAAATACCCATGATGAAACAACTTACTGGGGTTATGACAGCTGGAATCTTCCTTGTCTCACTTCTTCCCATTCCTGTTCCAATGACGGGCACCTGTTCCCATCCTGGTGGAACCCCTTTAGGTGCCATCTTATTAGGGCCAGCAGTTTCAGTGTTGATGAGCCTTATTGCTCTTTTGTTTCAAGCTCTCTTCTTTTCCCACGGTGGATTAACGACACTTGGGGCCAACACCCTGACAATGGGAGTCTTTGGAGGATGGGCAGGGTGGCTGCTTTTTTGGGGATTGCGCCGACTCAAGGTTAATCTCTTTTGGTCAGGATTTATTGCGGGGTTACTGGGTGATTTAGCAATTTATATAGGAACATCGACTCAATTAGCCTTAGCGATTCATGGTACACATCCCTTCCGTGAAGTTTTTAAAGCAATCCTAGTGGTCTTTATTCCCACCCAATGGCCAATAGCCATTTTAGAAGGGCTATTCACAGGATTAGTCTTGAAATATATTGCCGATCATCGTCCGGATATTCTAATCATGCTCCGAGTTCTACCGGCTACTAACGAGGCTACACATCCTCGATTCGACGAATCTTCAAGTACTAATCTCTCAGAAAGAGGGAAAATCGGATGAAACAACGTATGTGGAAATGGGGTCTCCTGATTTTGTTTCTGGGGGTTATCGTATATCTGGGAGTTTACTCTCCGGCAATGCCAGGAGCGGATACACATGTCAGCGCTGTGGCCGAGAAATATGCTTCCCAAGTGGGGGCAGGGGAACGTCCACCTTTAATCAATACGGATAAGGGAGATCTGTTACTTTTTCTGTTTGCAGTAGGGGGAGCGATTGCTGGATTTTGGATAGGGTACGTTTGGCGGGACCTTTTCGGCAGATCCGGAAAGTGAATGTGGAACTTCCACTTGCAAATATATGGGATTTTCATAGATAAGGGGAGAGAAGAATGCTGGCGCAAGGGATAAGAGTACAGAATCCAACAACAAAATTGTCTCAGGTGGATGGACGCGTCAAATTGTTCTTGACCGTTGCTGGTTTGCTTGCGGCCACAAGTACAGGTTCTTGGATACTCCCATTTTGTTTTGGAATTGGAAGTCTCCTGCTCTTGCGCCTGGTCGGAGTTAGTGGGCACTTGCTATGGAGACGTCTAAGACCAATCCTCTTACTTGCTACCTTAATAGGTGTGTCGCAGATTTTTATTAATGGACAGACTCCATTATTTCAATGGGATATCTTTTCGATTCATTTAATCGGGTACCACGAAGGAATGGAACGGGGCGAACTTTTTGCAGCACGAATTTTAGGCGGTGTCAGTGTGATGTCTGTGTTAACGTTCACGACAACGGTTCAAGAGTGGATTCAAGCCCTGGCTTGGTTTAGAGTGCCACAAGTGGTTATTGAAATCATGACGTTAGCTTATTCCTCCTTATTCACATTGTTAGATGAGTTAGAACGTTTGCAAAAGGCCCAACAAATGAGATTGGGTTACGGAACATGGTGGCGAAGCATACAATCCCTTGGGGCCATCGGTGGGATATTGTTCATTCGAGTTTTTGACAAGAGCGTTCGATTATGGCAAGCTATGAGATGCCGAGGGTATAATGGTGAAATATCCGTACTTAATAATCATGCCCTAAAAAGGAAGGATATTTTGGTCTCTGGTTTTGGATTCATAATGATTCTTGGTAGCTGGTTGGTTGGAAAATAGCGTACAAAATAACCAAAGGAATTTGAGGGTGACGTTTTGGCAATCTTGGAGACAGAAAACGTAAATTTTGCCTATCCGAGCGGGGCTGAGATTTTACATGGTGTCAACTTTTCCGTCAATGCAGGGGAATGTGTCGCGCTTTTAGGAGCTAATGGCTGTGGTAAGACAACCTTATTTCAGCATTTTAATGGGTTATTAAAACCACATTCTGGAAGAGTTCTGTTAAAAGGAAAAGATTTATCCCAATGGCACAAAAATGAAGTCTTTACCCAAGTCGGAATGGTTTTTCAGGATCCACATGATCAGCTGTTTGCAGCAAGCGTCTATGAAGATGTATCCTATGGCCCTAAAAATATTGGCTTATCACCCTCGGATATTCAGGAACGAGTGGAATCCGCCTTAAAACAATGTAAAATGTGGGATCAACGAAATCATAGCATTCATCAATTAAGCTACGGTCAGAAGAAACGTGTGGCCATTGCTGGGGTGTTAGCGATGCGCTCTGAAATCATCGTTTTGGATGAGCCCACGGCAGGTCTAGACCCCCGAACTGCTGCAGATCTGATGCTTACGTTAAAGGGATTACAAGTCAATAAAGGGTTGACCATTATTCTTTCAACGCACGAAGTGGATATCGTACCCATCTACTGTGATAAGGTCTATGTCATGCAAGAAGGGCGTATTGTCAGTAAAGGAACCCCCGAACAGGTATTTTCGGATCCTGTACTCATTCGAGAAGCCTACTTACGACTACCTAGAATCGCCCATCTTTGGGAGATTTTAAAGCATAAAGAGGGGCTCGACTCTTCCTCTAATCCTCTAACCATAAAAGAGGCGAGAAAGGCCTTTCGGAAATTGTAGATTGCCAGAGTTCATTAATACACTTCCTTAAATGGAGGTGTATCTTTTTATTTATGAGACTACAATTATTACTAATGGAAATAACTAACTTGATCATGAAATTCAAGGCGGTGAAATTGTGATATGGTTATTATTACTCTTAATTAATATTGTTCAAGTTACCTTGATTTGGAAATATATTCTTTTGGAAAACCAAGACCCAGGAAAAACGATTGTTTGGTTTTTTGTGCTTGGGCTTCTGCCGATACTCGGGTTCCTCCTATATAAGGTATTAGGTCAAAAAGGACCAGGTAAAGGCACGAACACTAAGCTTCTAGCTCAGGATCAGCTTGTCCGAACAGAGATATTACCCCAACATTTTGAGGACTACGAACAAAAGCTTGCCCATCTTCTTTTAAAAAATGGACAAGCACACTTAACTATTCATAATCAGGTAGAGATTCTATTGAACGGGCAGCAAAAATTCAGAGCGTTATTCAACGCCTTAGAAGGAGCTAGTCATCACATACACCTTAGCTATTTTATCTTTAAAGACGATGAAATCGGCGAAGATGTCATGAAGATTTTGGCTCGTAAAGTTTCTGAAGGAGTAGAAGTTCGAATCCTACTTGATGGGATGGGGAGTCTTTCTATTTCTGGAGGTTTGATGAAACGAATGCGAGCTGCTGGGATTCGGGCAGAATGGTTTTTCCCGATTCGCTTTCCCTATCTAACCGCAAGGTTAAACCTGCGTTATCACCGCAAGATCGTGGTTGTGGACGGAAGAACAGGCTTTACCGGGGGATTGAATATTGGGGATGAGTACTTATCTCGCGACTCAAAATTAGGTTTTTGGCGGGATACACATTTAAAACTACAAGGGGAAGCAGTTCAAAGCCTCCAATCGATTTTCTTAAATGATTGGCAGTTTGTTACTGGAGAAGAATACCATGGTTCTTATTATTTTCCCCAAACGAGCATTAAGCAAAATCTACCGATGCAAATACTCGTAGGTGGACCCGATTCAAATTATCCTGCAATTTTACAAAGCTTTTTTAGCATGATAACTATGGCGAAGCACAGCATCTACATAGAAACCCCTTACTTTATCCCCGATGAAAGCTTGATCATGGCTTTAAAAACTGCTGCTCTTAAAGGTTTAGACGTTCGAATTATTGTCCAAGGAATCCCGGAAAGCAAACTGACCTATTGGGCTATGAATTCATATTTTGAAGACTTACTTCAGGCGGGTGTAAGAATCTTCAAGTACATAAAAGGAACTCTTCATGCCAAAATTCTTCTCATAGATCAACAGCTTGCCTCAGTAGGTTCTGCAAATATGGATCTTCGAAGTTTTTTCTTAGATTATGAGATATGTACTTATATGTATGACCAGACTTTGACGGAACACTTAAAACAGAATTTTGAGTCGGACTTAAAAGAGAGTCTCGAAGTGATTTTTACTGACTTTCTACAGCGCTCAATGTTTGATCGCTCAAAAGAATCGATGGCCCGCTTATTTTCAGCGCTTTTATAGAGTTTGGTTCTCAAATGTTCTTTAAAAGATGCCATTGTTGTCGTGGAAGACCAGTGGCATCTTTTTTGCTTATTTAAGCTTGATGAGCCAATAAGAAAACTAAATTCAAATTTCCTTTCAAGGTATTTAAGTTAGCGCATCAGAAAAGTTGTTTCGAATACGTCTATAGATTGTAAGTGTAAATATCAACGACTCTTTGAGATCTATACGCTTTAAAAATCTATGGTATGATTATTCTAATCAGTAAACTAATTGATCAAATAGAGAGAAGACAGGAGGTTGACGAACGAGGTGGAGGTCAATTCGTCGTTTGATGAGACCTACGAACTACTATTTCCATTAATCTACAGATTTGTGTCGCTCCGCGTGCCTAAGTCCGATGTGGAAGATGTGACTGCCGATATTATCGTCAAAGTATGGCGGGGTTTAGCAAATAAAGAGAAAAAGACTGCTCTGAAATCCTGGGCACTTACCATAGCGACACATCAGATCGCAGATTATTACCGCACTCATAAACGAAAACCTATCATAATTTTAGATGAAACAACCAAGCCCCTCCCTCAGGAATTTGACCAAAGTGAAACATGGGCCACTCTTTTAAGCGTAGGAGAAGCCTTGGCAAAACTCCCGCCTCAACAGGTCAACGTTATTCAGCTACGTTTGATTGAGGGGTTTAGCGCTGGGGAAGTTGCAGGAATTTTGGGATCAACTCAACAGGCAGTGGACAGCCTCTTATACCGAGCAAAAAAGGGTTTCCGCAAATTATATCAGGGGAAGGAAAAAGGGGGGAGGGTCCTATGAAATGGCAATTGAAGAGATCACAACCCATGACCCTCTGGGAAGAGGATGGTGATTTACAACGCATGAGAGCATTTTTTCATACGTTTGAAGCAGAATCAGAAGGCCAAGAACAGATAAAACAAAGCGTCAAGCAAAAGGCCCTCGAGAAAATGGCTAGCGCTGAAGAAAACGAAGAGTTATCTGTGAATAGCAAAGCAGGCTTAGTTCAACGAATTCTGGTAAGATTACGGGCCTTGATTGGAACCTTTCCTAGGAAACTAAGCATTTCTGTCGCTATGTTGGTTATCCTTTTGATCCTTGGGCAAGGGGCCATGAATTCATCCTGGAATATCCTTCCCAAAATGGGTAACTCTCAAATGTCACAATCTAGCACAGCACCGAAAATGGCTGATTCAGCTAGAACTAAGGGAGAAAGCTCGCCAAATAGTGGAGCTCTATTCGGCGGCATTTCACCAAGCGAAGGGACTGAGCAGAAACCTGCTGCTATGAATTCAGCTGACACATCCACCCATAAACAGAATTCGCTTGCAATTCTTCCTGTTCCACCGGATCAAGCGATTATACCGCCAGTCGATGCAGGGAACCCCCGCAAGATTATTCAGGATTTATCGTTAACCCTCGAAGTGACCCTCGTTAATGACGCGGTTAACTCGATAAGCCAAGAAGCTCAAAAACTCCAAGGATATGTCGTTTCATCCCAACAAAGTGGCTTAGATAATCATTCATCCGCACAGCTTACGATTAAGATTCCAGCAGATAAACTGAACTCCTT
>DAIEHY010000072.1 GCA_027353165.1 Desulfosporosinus sp. | reverse complement strand
ACACACTATCTCCCACAAATCGCCTAACTCGCACGTTCCATCCCCACCATTCCTACAGCTTGAACTTGTACCCCTTGGACTAATTCATTATATGAAAGCACCATCAGTTGCGGCAGTTGACGCTCCGTGACCCGTTTTAAATTAATTCTCACCAGCGGTGCACACACAATTACTGGCGTTAACCCTTTAAGCATAACCTTTTCGACCTCGCGTGTGAGGTTTTGCATAAGTACATGGAGCACCTTCGGATCTAGTGCCAAATAGGTGCCGTAATCAGACGGTTGAATGCTATCCAGAATTTGCTGTTCAACTTGAGGATCTAAAGTCATCACTGGTAAACTTTTATCTTTCCCAAGAAGTGGCTGCAAAATCTGTCGAGCTAAAGCCTGCCGAACATGTTCAGTCAAGCGATCTGGATCTTTGGTAACCATGGCATAGTCTGCAAGAGTTTCCAGAATTGATACCATATCCCTTATGGAAACCCTCTCACGAAGTAAATTAGCAAGAACCTTCTGAACTTGACCCAGACTAAGCGTTTCTGGTATTAACTCATCCACAACGGCGGGGGCTAATTCCTTGGCATGCTCAATGAGCGTTTTAACATCTTGACGATTTAAAATTTCCCAAGCTTGTGTCTTAATTACCTCCGTAATATGAGTTGCCAACACGGTTGGTGCATCCACCACCATCCACCCACTAAGCTCTGCTTGCTCTCGATAAATCGAATTAATCCATTTAGCATCGAGTCCGAAGGCCGGCTCTTTAGTGGGGGTCCCCGGAATCTCAGCATCATCTGCACCATTACTCATTGCCATGTAATGGTCCGCCAAAATTTCGCCGGTGGCAATTTCTGCACCTCGTATTTTTATAACATATTGATTGGGTTGTAAATTCATATTGTCGCGAACCCTAATCACCGGAACGATGAACCCCAGCTCACTGGCAATCTGACGGCGAATAAGCACAATCCGTTCGAGGAGATCCCCCCCTTGTTGGACATCCACTAAAGCAATCAGCGCATAGCCTAATTCAAGTTCCATATGGTCAACATTTAAGAGGTTTAGAACATTTTCCGGTTTCTTACTTTCTGCAATTTCCGTTTCCCGAGCGGCTGCCGATTCCTCGACGACCGAAACCTGGGAGTTTCGTTGAAGCATTACTCCCATAGCAATTAAAGCACCCGCTACAAGAAACAATGGGAATTTCGGCAAACCAAGCAACGCTAGCATGCTCAATACCCCGGCAGTAATGAATAAAGCCTTTGGCTTTCTAAACAACTGTTTGACTAAATCTTCTCCTAAGTTACTTTCCGAAGCAGCTCGGGTGACTACAAGACCTGTCGCTGTTGAGATCAAAAGTGCCGGTATCTGAGAGACAAGCCCATCCCCGATCGTCAACAAGGTATACTTATGAAGAGCTTCCAGCAATGGCATGCCCTGCATAACAACCCCGGTGATAAAACCTCCGATAATATTAATAAATAAAATAATAATTGCGGCTATGGCATCCCCTTTAACAAACTTGGTTGAGCCATCCATTGCCCCATAAAAATCTGCTTCCTGTTGAATCGCTTTACGCCGATCCCGAGCTTGTTGTTCGTTAATCATACCAGCGTTAAGATCAGCGTCAATTGACATCTGCTTGCCTGGCATAGCATCCAACGTAAAACGCGCAGCTACTTCTGAGACACGCTCGGCACCTTTAGTGATCACAATAAATTGAACCAACACTAAAATAATAAAGATAATAAAACCAACGACAGCATTACCACGAATCACGAACTCCCCAAATTGCTGAATAATATTTCCCGCATGGCCGTCCAGAAGAATGAGACGAGTCGCCGAAATATTCAAAGATAATCGGTACAACGTCAATGTTAATAAGAGCGAAGGCAGGGCTGAGAATTCCAGAGGATCTTTAGCAAAAACTGCGAGCATCAGAGTTAGGACTGAAGCAGTAATATTTAGCGTAATCAAAATGTCGAGCAATCCCGCCGGCAATGGAACAACCATCATGACCACGATGCCAACTAGTCCTAATGCTGCAATAATGTCTGTATTTTTCAAGAACCGATGTTTAAGTGTCGTAGCCATGGTTTCACTCCTTTCGATACTCCTAGACCATTTCTAAACGCCCTACGACCTAAGCAAGAGGAAGTTTCTTAGCTTAGTGAGCATGTGAGAGGAATCGCGTCAATGAGCGCAGAGGATATGGCGTGAAGAAACTCAACTGACTTGTCCATGGATGGACTGATGCCGCGGTGCCAAGGATGGCAAGGAGCGGCGCACATTATTATAGCCCAGAGGTTTTGAGTTTTAGGCATATCCTCAAGTGAATAGCGATGGAACACGATAGTCTCCTGTGGAGAGTATCGCCGAAGCCGTGATCCCTAAAGGAATACTTTGCGGCGTAGGATGTGCGAATGGGCTAAGAAACTTCCTCCTCACTCATGCCCTTAGAGACTTCTTCTTCTTTAACCGATAAACAAATGCCAAAACCTCGGCAACCGCTTTATAAAGATCCGCTGGAATCCCTTGTCCAATTTCCACCTGAGCATAGAGGGCACGAGCCAGCGGCTTGTTTTCCATGATCACAAGGTCATATTCTTTCGCCAACTCTCGAATGCGCAGGGCAACCTGGTCTTGTCCTTTGGCGACAACGTAGGGTGCTTTCTGTACTTTTAAGTCATAACGAAGAGCGACTGCGAAGTGGGTTGGATTCGTGACGACAACATCAGCAGTTTTTAAGTCTTGCATCATGCGGCTCATGGCCAAGGCTCGTTGTCGTTTCTTGAGTTCACTCTTAAGTTCGGGGTTTCCCTCAGTTTGTTTGTATTCCTGTTTTAAGTCTTCGTCAGACATTCGTAAGCTTTTCTCATGTTCCCACCGCTGATAGATGTAATCAAATGCCGCAATACCTAAAAAAGATAGTGAAATATTCCAAGCAAGTTCCATCACGGCCTGGCCTAAAAAAACTGCCCCTTGCTCCACACTCAGTTGCTGCAGAGCTGGATAAATATGCAAGCGATCACGGACACTTCCATAAAGAAAGTAACCAATCAATATCACTTTCATTAAAGATTTTGCCAATTCTGCCCAAGCCTTTGCGCCAAACATTCGTTTTGCGCCACTGATCAGACTTAAACGGGAAATTTGAGGCATCATGGACTCTCCTGTGAATAGGACCCCCACTTGGATGTAATTAGAGATTAAAGCAATCATAAAACTTACACCGAAAATTGGCGCTACGACTTGAATCCCCAACCAAAGGATATTGACCAACAGGCTTGACACAGAACGTTCAGTCCAATCTGAAGAAAAACCTAGAACATACGTAAAAAGATATTCCATACGGAGTAACATGGCTGGAATCCAGAACTTAAGAAGAGCCACGAAACCTAAGAGCATTAAAGCAGAGATCACTTCTTGACTTTTAAAAACCTGGCCTTTTTTACGCGCCTCCTGCCGGCGCTTGGGAGTAGCTGCATGTTTTTTTTCGCTCACTGCTTCCACCCCTGATAAAGTTGCAAGGCCCATGTCATGTCTGTCTTAAAGAGATGCGATATTGCTTCTCCGAAAAAAGGAACCGAAAGGAACAAAATAATCAGTCCGAAGATAACCTTGACTGGGAAAATAACCGCAAAAATATTGAGTTGAGGTACAGTCCTAGATAAAAGTCCTACCCCCACATCAGATACTAAAAGCGCACCAAAAATCGGTATTGCTAATTGAATAGCTAAAGCAAATACATGAGAGACGAGCTGAACGTAAAAATGGTAATTACTCGGCAGATTAGACGGGTTAAGAGGAATATATGCATAACTTTTGACCATCGCAGCGATAAGATAGTGATGTGAATTAGTGGAGAGCATAAGCATCGTTGCCAAAATAATCTGAAAGTTACCCATCATAGGACTTTGAAATCCATAAACAGGGTCAATCGCCGCTCCCATGGTAAAACCCATTTGGAAATCAATCAATTGTCCTGCACCTTGTAAAACTGCTGTTAGCAAATAAATTAAAAATCCTATGACCAACCCCACTAGACCTTCCTTGATCACTACAGCAACATAAGGTAATAGTTCAATTGGAATTGAAGGATTTGTTGCCTGAATTAGCGGATAGATTATGACAGTCATACTTGCAGCCAAAATCAACCTCACCATGGCTGGGACGCCCCTAGCGCCGAAGACTGGAGCCAACATAATCATTCCAGCCCAACGAGATAAAACCAGAAGAAATAAAGAGAGATTCCATTGGAGCAGCTGGGCTAGACTCAAATTTTGTCCCCCCCTAACTCGATGTTCGTGGGTCAATATTCTTAGTTCGAAGTCACAAGTGCGTAATCCAAGATTCTAGATTCTTAGTGCTTTTACATACCTCCAAATGTAGTAAGCTGGGTCAATATATTTGAGGTGTATGCCGTCAGAACAGATAACATCCACGGACCTAACAAAAGTATGACAACTGCCACTGAAAGTACTTTGGGAATAAAAGAAAGCGTTTGTTCCTGGATCTGCGTCATAGATTGAAAGATACTAACCAGCAGACCTACCATCAAAGAAACTCCAAGAATGGGCCCTCCCACCAGAAGTACAACTCCCACTGCTTCCTTCGCCATATATAGTACCTGATTCTGGGTCATTGTCCTCCCCCTTCATCACTCGCTCTTTTAATGGAAACTCGTCACCAACGACTCCACGACTAAATGCCACCCATCCACTAACACGAACAAAAGTAATTTAAAGGGCAGGGCAATCATCATCGGAGGAAGCATCATCATACCAATTGACATAAGGGTACTGGATACAATCATATCGATCACAATGAAGGGAATAAAGATCGCAAATCCCATTTGAAACGCCGTCTTTAATTCGCTAATCACAAAGGCCGGAATCAATACGTAGGTTGGAACATTTCTATAAGTTTTAGGTCGTTCCATTTTAGATAACCCTACAAAAAGCTCTAAATCCTTCTCCCGAGTCTGTTTAAACATAAACATCCGAATTGGTTCTTCCGCTTTGACAAGAGCTTCCGTTTGCGTGATCTGATTCTTCATATAGGGTTGAACTGCATTCGTATTAATCTGGTTCCATGTTGGAGTCATAATAAAAAATGTAAGAAAAAGGGATAACCCCACGAGCACTTGGTTCGGGGGAAGTTGCTGCGTTCCTAGTGCATTTCTCACAAATGATAATACGATGATAATCCGGGTAAAGGAAGTCATCATCATGAGAATGGCTGGCGCTAACGAGAGCACTGTCAGGAGCATCAGAATTTGCAATGATGTACCCGTTTGTTGTGTTGCAGAGTTTCCTAAGTCTAATGTAATTCCTGCCGCCCATGCAATTTTAGGACTTGACAGTATTCCTAATCCCAAAATAATGCCAAAGGTTAACCCTAATGCGATGAACTTAATAAATCGGCCTGAAGAAGCCATTACTTTTCAACCTCCTCAAGCAAACGTTCTAACTCTATGGAAAAGGGCTCTTCTTTCTGTTGTGACGGCCTTCGCCAAAGCTTCTGGACACTTTGGATCCACCCTTCCATTCGTTCAGTAGGGCGTGAAGTAATCTCTTCCAAGATTTCAGATGCAATATGCGGATCATGGATCTCACTGATTTTCACCAGATGGTGATCCGTTCCACCGAGGACCTGCAACTGACCAGCAATCTCAACAAGGTAAAGGCTTTGCTGCCCACTCAATACTTGGCGGTCTAAAACCCTAGCCCATGGTGCAGTTATCCTTCGGTTACTCATCTTACTCAAGCGTCGGATAATCCAAAGGGACACAAGCAAAATAATGAGAAAAACCAACAACATTCCTAGAAGCCCCCACCACGAAAAAACGGGCTGAGTCACAACCGGAGAAGCTCCACTTGAAGGTAACGGCAGGTCTTCGTTGAACATTTTATTTCAACGCCTTCGTGACAGCCTCAACCACACGTTCCGCTTGGAAGGGTTTAACAACGAAGTCTTTAGCACCGGACTGAATCGCTTCTATGACCATAGATTGTTGTCCCATAGCGCTACACATGATGATCCGGGCCTTCGAATCTAATTTACGTATTTCTTTAACCGCCTGCAGTCCGTCCATCTCTGGCATAGTTATGTCCATAATAGTTAGGTTCGGTTGACACTCCTTAAACTTTTCCACAGCTACGGCCCCGTTTTCTGCTTCACCAACCACGTTAAACCCATTTTTGGTCAAGATGTCTTTAAGCATCATTCGCATAAATGCTGCATCGTCAACAATCATTATTGTATCACTCAACTTACATTTCCTCCTTTATTTCAGTGAATTCATTCGTTCAATGGGATGGACTATATCCGTAATTCGAATTCCAAACGTCTCATTAACGACTACCACTTCGCACTTAGCAATCAACTTGCCATTGACGATCATATCCACTGATTCCCCTGCCAGACGATCCAGCTCAACGACTGAACCCGGGCCCATTTCGAGGATTTCCTTAATTGTTTTTTTGGCGCGTCCCAATTCAACACTTATTTGTAACGGAACATCTAGAATCAAGCTCAGGTTATCAGGTTGGATCATCTGGGGGCCAGGTTGCAGTGTGCCAAATTGTGCTGGCTGAACAGATGTTTGCATTCTTGCTTGTGAATTGGGCTGTGTCACCCCATAAGAGGGATACTCAGTAGGGGCAGAATAGGGTGGTGCATCATAGACAGGTTGTTGTTGTAATGGTTGTGGAGGAGTTTGATAGGCTGCGGTTGTCGTCTTAGGTTGTTCTGTGACAGCAGACTGTACGGCCGGCGCTGCCGTGGCACCACCACTCATCGCGCCCATTAGCTTATTGACCATTCCCTTCGCTACACTGAGCGGGATTACCTGTACTAAAGTACTGTCGATGACATCTTCCACAACCATCCGGAACGAGATCCGTACCAGCGTTTCATCCGGTGACAGGAAATCCTGAATGACATCTCTCCCCGATGACATATCATTAAGCACTAAATTCGGAGGAGTAATATCGACCATAGCATTAAACATGGTTGACATAGAGGTGGCAGCCGAACCCATCATTTGGTTCATCGCCTCAGAAATTCCACTAATTTGTAGTTCCGAAAGTCCTTCAGATGGGTTTTTCCCATCCCCCCCCATCATCAGATCCACAATCACTGAACCGTCCCGTTGGGAGAGAATCAAGAGATTTGAACCCTCAATTCCAGCTTTGTATTTGACATCACAAATCACGGAAGGGATAGGATAATCCTGGCGAATCTGAGACGAGGTCGTTAAGTCGACTTTCGGCGTGGTAATATCCACTTTTTTGCCTAAGAGTTGAGATAATGTCGTGGCCGCGGTACCCATCGATATATTGGCAATTTCTCCAAGTGTATCTTGTTCTATCTCATTAAGAAGATCATCTGATGTCGATATCTCTAAGTCCGATACCGACGGTGTCTCCAAGTCAGTTTCTAGCGTTCCCCGAAGCAACGCGTCAATTTCTTCCTGAGAGAGCATCCCATTACTCATCTTGTTCCCCTCCTTCCTTTATTATTTCTGTAATCTGAACGGCAATATGTTCTCCGTGTAGACCAGGGACTGATTTGAATTTCATAAATTCTCCCACATAGATTGGCAGCGGATCCTGAACGGATTGGTTCAGTGGGATAACATCACCCTTTGCAAGGTCTAAGAGGTCCCGAACGAGGATTTCCGAATTTCCTAAATACGCAACCATATCCACTTTCGCCCATTCGATTTTTTTTCGAATCGCTTGTACCTGTTCTGGAGAAGTGACCTTAGCCTTTGTGGAAAAAAGGAAAAAGGTACTTAACTTATCTAAAATAGGCTCGAGCACAAGATAGGGCATACATATGTTAATCATCCCCACCGCGTCTCCAATTCGGACTTCAAGAGTTATGAGTACGATCATTTCGTTTGGCGCTACAATTTGAGTAAACTGAGGGTTTGATTCCATTGACAAAAACTGTGGCGTAAGTTGATAAACCTCTCCCCAAGCCTCTTCGGAAATTAAAATCATTTGGCTTAATCGATTTTCAATGATAGTCCTTTCAATTTCCGTTAAATCACGGTTCTTTTCTGTCCCTTGCCCTTGCCCGCCTAAAAGGCGATCCACCACAGCAAACGTGAGCGCCGGACTGACCTCAATTAAAACGGTCCCCTCCAACGGTTCCAACGAGTATAGGCCTAAGACAGTGGGGCTGGGTAAAGAACGAATAAATTCGTCATAGGTGATTTGCTCAATGGAAAGGACAGAGCTTTCAGCCACAGAATGCAAGTTTCCAGAAAGATAAGTGGTAAGCCCTCTGCAAAAATTCTCGTGAATATTATGGAGGGAGTGAATATGATCCTTGGAAAACTTATTCGGACGCTTAAAATCGTACACTCGAACCCGCTTTTGAGTCTTGGTTGTCTTCATTTCCTCCACATCAACTTGTCCTTCGGACAACGCACTCAGTAGTGCATCAATTTCAGCTTGGGTCAAGACGTCTCCCATCAAATCCCCCCCTTCTTTTCGATGTTAGTGGTACGATATTCGAGGTTCGAACCTCTTACTTGCTGTTGACCACCATTTTACTGGTAGACTAACGACAGAAATAGAACATCCGTAACTTTGTTTTCTGCAACTTCATTGAGCCGTTTAATTAACTCTTCTCTTAACTTTTCGCGAGCAGCTGGAGTTTGCACATCATTGAGGGATTTGTTGGCTAAAACCGTATTAACTCGGTCTTTTAAAAACGCATCCTCGGCCTTTAAGGTCACTTCCGCTTTGGCATCGATGAGCTGAAGCGTAATGGATGTCTTTAGAAAGGCTCCTCCTTGCAAATTTACGGTGAACTCGCCGATTGGCAACAAAGGCCCCGACTTCTTAGGTACGCTAGCTAAAGTTCTTGTACTGTCCGAAGTCTTAAAAATATACTTTTGTGCCCCAATTGTTCCACCCACACCTATTCCCACACTTAAAAGTATCGTAAGAATCGTAAGAATTAAAGACTTTCGTTTCATAAAATTGATCAGCCCTCCACTTTGCAAATCTGGCAGCGCCTACGAAATTCGGCGATCCGCTCAATCAGCTCCTCAACCCGTTCTGACACCACGTATTTATTTCCACCCGCCAACGTAATGACCGTATCTGGGGTTTCTTCCATCGTTTCAATTAGGTCAGGATTTAAAGAAAATACTTTCCCATTTAAGCGAGTGACGTAAATCATCCTTGAGTCCTCCGTTAATTATTTGATAGATTTTTTTCCAAGCCAGTGAAGAATTTGGCCAGTTTCATCCAATACCTTTTGTTCCTTCTGCAACTCTGCAACTCGAAAGGCCGTAGCTTGTTTTTCCTTGAGACGCTCATATTTTTCGACCTCACGATGTGCTTCAAATAAACCTCTCCGTGCCGTCTCCATAACAAGTTCCTGCTCTCTTCGCTCTGCTTCATGGTGATGTAAGCGCCGCAATTGTAGCACTGCAAACTGTTGGCAAAGTTTGAGTTCTTCTGGCCGATGACGTCCAGCTTCCCGTTGACCTTCTTGAGCCTCATTATAACTTGCCTGTTGTGCCTTGCAGGCCAAGACACAAGCTTGCCAGCGCTGAAATTCTAGCGCGTACTCCCTTTGTGCAGACTGTAAAACCTGTTT
>DAIEHY010000071.1 GCA_027353165.1 Desulfosporosinus sp. | reverse complement strand
GTCCGCAGGCAGAACTTGTTTAAGGTCGTTGCTGAAAACCTCCGCTACTTTTTCTACAGACATATGAATCGCCGGAGCTAGGGAATGACTGGCATGACTATCCGCAAGTTGAACGATCCGGTCTCCTAAATCAGTCTCTACCACCCGAGTTCCCTGATCAATCAAAGCTTTAACTAAATCGATCTCCTTAGCGGCGTTGGATTTGGATTTGACGACCAGACCCTGACGCACAATGCCCGCAATATAGTTAACTGCATCCTGTTGGTTAGCAGCCTTATAAACCTTACACCCATTTGCTTCGAGTTTGGCAACCGCCATCTCCTCCATGGCCTCAAGATGGTCGATAGCGGTTGTTTTTATTTGCCTAAGCCTATTCGAAAGTTCCGGGTATTGGGGAACCATAGATTTCATGGCTCCGCGAATGACCCCGAAAGCCCGTTCTCTCCCTTTCTCAGAGTCCTTATCATCAAGCCCTACTCTTATTCTTTGTTTTAGTTGTTTGCTTCCCACATAAATCCTCCTTAGCTTATAAACACGATGATATTTTCAACACTCCATACTTTAAATACAGCTTAACAATTCTACAAAATACGCAAAAATTCCTCCCTGTTATATAAAACAATTTCATTTTACGAAGAAATAAGGCTGAAAACGTATGCTTCCAGCCGATCCTAAGTTCACTTGGGGCTCTTTTCATAATCACACTAATGTCCTAACTACGAATAATCAAACGCATCACACTAATAATATTTTCCTAACTCTTACATAAAAATATCAATAAAATTTTATACTAAACGTGATTAGAGGGAGGAGGTTCTTATGAAGGATTTATCTTCAAGGACAAAAAAGTTGCTTCTCATTGGATTGCCACTGCTAGTTATTGGTTCAGTTTTTCTATTTATGCAATACGAGCGGACATCAACCACTTATTATTGCGGAACTACCTGTCATATTATGAAAGCTCCCTACGAAACATCTTTTCATAACGTGCACCGCGAGACAAATGGTGTAGGGTGTAAAGATTGTCACATTCCCCATGATAATATTCTTGAGCAAATTATCTACAAAGGATATTCGGGTGCCAGAGATTATTATAAGAACACCTTTGCCCAACCTGATGTGCTTCTTACAAAGGAATGGAGTAAAAAAATTCTTCAACGCAACTGCATTCGATGTCATTCAACGGTTGTTGCACGAATCAACACGAGTGATGGAAAACAATGTTTCGATTGCCATCGCGGAGAACCGCATGATACACGCCCTCAGACTTTTAGCACCCAAACTGTATACACACCAATTCGTTAAAAATGGAGGTATAAATTAAATGCAAAAATACTGGCGCAGTTTCCTGTTGCTCGGTCTCATCCTATTTATGAGCGGACTTCTGATTTTTGGATGTAGCCAGAAAACACCCACCCAAACCACAACTGCCACTATACCTGAAGGAGAACTCGATCCGGCCGCATGGGGAAAAGTATACCCGGATCACTATGCTAGCTATCTTAAGCAAAAGGAACAAACCAAAGGAAATTCTAAGTATGGTGGTTCGATTCCGGAATCACATCTAAAAGAATCTCCTGCCCAAGTAAAACTTTTTGCAGGCTATCCCTTTTCTGAAGATTATAACGAAGAACGAGGCCATGTTTGGTCTTTGGAAGATGTAACGAGGACCCTACGTATTGGGCCAAAATCAATCAGTTCCTGTTGGAATTGTAAAAGTCCTAACGTCAAGCCGCTTATCGAAAAAATGGGAGATTCTTTTTGGTCAACTCCTTTTGCACAGTTAAAAGATCAAATTAAACATCCTATTGCCTGTGCTAACTGTCATGACTCTAAAACAATGGCCCTTGTAATTACCAGTATTCCGCTACTTGATGCTCTAAAAACACGAGGTATTGATCCCAACAAATTCAGTCGGCAAGAAATGAGAACTATGGTATGTGCTCAATGCCATGTCGAATATTACTTTAAACCCGATAATAAGAAGGTCACCTTTCCTTGGAAATATGGGTTGAAAATGGATGATGCAGAAAAGTTATATGAGGAGATTAGTTTTAAAGACTGGGACCATAAAGAAAGTCTGGCCCCTATGCTTAAAGCCCAACACCCTGACTACGAATTGTTCTCTACAGGTGTACACGCGGCTAACGGGGTGGCCTGTGCTGATTGCCATATGCCCTATGTAAAACAAGGTCAAACTAAAATATCCTCACACCACCTACAAAGTCCACTTAATTCTATCTCTCAATCCTGTCAAACCTGTCATAAACAAAGCGAAGAATACCTAAAGAATCAAGTCATAGGCACACAGGACACGGTGTTTAAAACTAAGGTCTCATTAGAAACTGCGCTCTCTGAGGCTATCGATGCCATCTCAACTGCCGCCAAGAACCCAGCCGCCAAAGCAGATATGATGAACCAAGCACGTTCTTTACATCGCAAAGCTCAATGGCGTTGGGATTATATCTCCGCTGAAAACAGTATGGGTTGGCACAGCCCTAAAGAAGCCTTAAGAATACTCGGAGAAGGGATTGATATGGCTCGGCAGGCCCAGCTCAAAGCGAATTTAGCAGTAGGTGCTGCAGTTGGAGGTGCGTCAGGTCCTGAAGCAGGGAAAACTCCAGGAGCAGGAACTTCAGTTGATGCTGCCGGGCCTCAAACAGCGCCGAAACAGTAAAAGTAATAACTTTTACGCAAATTCCAGCTCAAAAGGTTTTAAAGAGCAAGTAGTTGTCTAAAGACGGACTACTTGCTCTTTATTTCTAATCCAATTGTGAGATTCCCACATCTTTAAGTGGGAGTGGTACCCCGTACTCAGCCTTCGTTGAGCTTTTCCTAGGTTAGTTTACGCACCACAAAGTTATCTTCAATCAGAAGCCAATTCTGAGGAAAGTCATTTCCCAATACCCAATAGAAGAACCCTCGAATCCCTAACTCCTTAACTAGATCAAATTTAGCTTGCACGCTGCGAGCATCTTCAAACCAGACTTCATGCCGTTTCCCTTGCGTATCCGTATATCTAAACCACGGAGCTTGAGAGGTTTTATCATAGCGGATGCTAACACCATAACGAATAGCAAGCTCCAACGCTCGTTGAGGACTAACAGATTTGGCAAATTTGCCCCCGGGCACATATGGGAGGGTCCAGTCATAGCCATACAGGGGCATCCCCATCATGAGCTTTTGTTTTGGCACGACGGATACAGCATAACGCATAACGCTTCGCATCTGTGCTATTGGGGATACAGCCATCGGTTCCCCGCCTGACCATCCCCATTCGTAGGTCATCAAGAAGATAAAATCGACAACTTGACCAATGGCTTGATAATCGTGGCCCTCATAGAGAACTCCTCGTTGGTCACCTCTATACTTTGGTGCCAAAGCTGTGGAAATGAAATACCCATGAGCTTTTAATAATTGTCGTGCTTTTCTCAAAAAAACCACATATCGTTCCCGGTTCTCTGCTCCTAGATACTCAAAGTCAAAATCTAGCCCTCGGTATCCCTTCTCAGCCATAATTTGAAGGGCTCGATTGAGCACGCGATCTTGCAACGCTTCGTTTGTCAAAATCGCTGTGGCAATTTCTTTACGAAATTGGCCGCCCTCAAAATTGGTTAAAACCAAGAGAGGGGAAACTTTATCCTTGAAAGCGGCGCTCAACGGCAGCTGATCTTCAACAGGGGTAAGATTTCCTTCCCGATCGACAGCATAGCTGAAAATGGCAAGGTAAGTTAGGTGCTCTCCTACTTTATCAACTGCTGTGGCGGATCGGGTTCTAGTCATTCTCGGATCGATATAGGCGTTTGTTTCGACTATTTGCTTTACTTTCTGCGGTAAGTATAAGCGTAACCCAACCGGAAGATGATTAGGATTTAGGATCTTATTAATTCGGACAATCTCTTCAACCGATACTCCATAGCGACGACTGATACTCCATAAGCTTTCTCCCGCCCCAATCCAGTGGTATTGACCGTTAATAGGTATCACTAAGGTTTGACCAACAACCAACCGATTGCGATCCGGAACCTGATTGGCAACTGCAATCTCCTGCACTGAAATACTATAGGCTTGAGCAATTTTAACAAAAGTATCTCCAGGGCTTACGACATGTATTTGCATAAATATCCTCCTCTTCTAAGCAAGCAAATCTCTTTTCTTAATTTATGTATAAAGAGTAGCTCGCGCGCCTTAGAAAGAAATTGGAGATGCAAATGTTATGCCGCCAAACCTGTACATAATTAGGATTTAAGCTATAATTAGTTAGGATTTTAGAAGTAATTATTAGATAGGCTAGGTGATACTTCATGAACTTTAAATATTCTCTCGATGAAACGCCCCCTTTGGGGCATCTCCTGCTATTTGGTCTGCAGTGGCTGGCCATTATTATACCAATTATCCTTATTATGGGGACAGCAGTAACAAGCCTTCATCCCAGCGGGATTGGCCAGCAGGTAGTCTATATTCAAAAGCTATTATTTGTAGTGGCCCTAGCCTTATTTTCTCAGATGATCTGGGGCCACCGCCTTCCAGTAATCATAGGACCTGCGACCGTTTTCTTGGTTGGAATTTCGGCTGGAGGAAAGAGCAATCTCGAGGCGGTCTATACTTCAATTTTTCTAGGAGGTCTAATTTTAACCGCTGTCAGTATTACTGGATTATTCGCCCATCTTAAAAAGCTCTTCACTTCAACCGTTGTAGCGGTTATCTTGATTCTGGTTGCCCTTACCCTTACACCAATGATCCTTAACTTAATTACCACTCCAACTCCACAGGTCAGTTCCTTTGCTAACCTTTGTTTCTCCCTGGTGATGGTACTTAGCATGTTTATTGCGGCAAAGTACTTACGGGGTTTATGGAAATCAACACTCATCTTTTGGGCCGTCATCAGTGGAACGTTAGCCTACTTCCTTCTTTTTCCTCATTCCCCTCTTCCGACTTACAACCTTCCGGCAGTTGCCCCCTTTTGGAAAGGCCTAACATTTTCTTTCGTTTTCGATTCAGGTGTCTTCCTCTCCTTTATGATTTGCTTTCTTGCGCTCTCCGTCAATGATCTAGGATCAATTCAATCGGTTGAAGGAATTCTCCAACCAGATAATATGCCAGAACGAATTACTAGAGGGGTCACAGTGACTGGATTAATTAATATATTGTCCGGATTCCTAGGGGTTATTGGTTCTGTCAATTTCTCCTTCAGTTCCGGTGTTATTATTGCCAGCGGCGTCGCCTCTAGATATACCTTGATTCCCACAAGCCTTGGACTATTGGCTTTAGCTTTCCTACCCAAAACCATTGCAGTTTTAGGTAGCATCCCTTCTGTGGTAATTGGCAGTTCCATGATTTACCTTATGTGCTCGCAGATCGCGGGTGGTCTTCAGGCAGCCTTGAACCAGAAATATAAATTTGAATATGGGCTAATCATTGGACTTCCTATGATCCTAGGGGTTATTATATCCTACCTGCCCCCGGCAGTTCTTAACACCTTCCCCCCTATTCTAAAACCTATATTGGGTAATGGCTTTGTGGTCGGGGTGATCGCCGTGTTGATCATGGAGCACTTGGTGTTCCGCCAAAAACGTTAGCTACTCTCCCCGAATCGAACATCCACTTTGACATCATAAAGTGTACTTCCTGCCGCCCTATCCGTTAAACGTTGGGAGGTAAGGGCATTTACCGTACTCTCTCTTGACATGGTCTCCATCGAAAACAGACCTTCAGTTACAACGACTCCCTGGGGAACGGTCATCGTTAACTTGAGAATAAAGGGCACCTCCCCTCGTTCATTAAAGGCGATCACCTTCTGACCTTCGCGCAAATTCTTAGTTTCAGCATCTGTGGGGTTCATTTGAAGAAACGCGGCTTCTTTCTTCCGTAGTAAATCGGGACGTTCATTAAAGGATGAATTCAAAGAGTACAAACTAGGTGCACTCATTAGATAAAAGGGGGCATCATCCCCATAAGGTTCAACATAGCGCGGCAACGGCTCAGCCTATGTGGGATTATAGAGTTCGATCTTGCCAGATGTTGTAAGGAAGGTTGTTTTGTAATCCTCGGGTAGAGGAAGTTCGACGAGACGGCCAGCTTGAAGTTTTGCCATGTCAACCCCTGCCAGCCAAGGAGTCGGCGGATCAATAAGTTGATGAATAAGGTCATCGGTTGTTTGCCGGAAAAAGTCCTCTTCAAAACCCATAGCTTGAGCAAGCAACTGAAAGACCTCCCAGTTCGACTTAGCTTCGCCAATCGGAGGAATAACCGCAGCTACTTTCTGAAGGCCATAATGCCCATAGGAACGGTAAATATCTGCGTGCTCTAAGGAACTTGTGGCCGGCAAGATGATATCGGCATAACGAGCGGTATCCGTCATAAAGCGTTCATGAACAACTGTGAATAAGTTTTCTCGCTTTAGTCCTTTAATAATCATTGTTTGATCAGGGGCTACGATGGCTGGGTTAGAGTGATAGACATACATACCCATGATCGGGGGATTTGATAATTCCGTCAGTGCGTATCCAAGCTGATTCATATTCACAACTCTGGTTGGTTCTTTTAATAAATCTTGACGCGTAACTTGCTCAGTATGAAATGCCATACCTGTCGAAATACTAGCGAGCAATCCGCCTCCTGGTTTGCCCCAAGCTCCAACCAACGCGGGCAGACAGGTAATCGTGCGAACCGTCATGGCCCCGTTGCCATATCGGCAAAGCCCTGATCCCAAGACGATAAAAGGCGCCTTGGATTTGCCATAATGAAGCGCCATTTTTTCAAGCAATTTGACTTCGAGCCCTGTAATTTGACCCACTTTATCCGGAGGATAATCGGGCAGGACTTCCTTGCGAAGTTGCTCAAATCCTTGGACATACCTGTCCATAAACGCCTGATCTATCCAGCCTTCGCGAACAAGAATATGCATAATGCCAAGTGCCAAAGCGCCGTCAGTCCCCGGTCGCACCAATACGACCTGATCAACCATCCGCGCCGTTGGATTTTCATACGTGTCAATCAGCCAAATAGAGGCACCCCTTTTTTTTGCTTCACGAACCTTATCCACTAAATGAATGTTCGTCGCTAAGACGTTCGTCCCCCACAAAAGAATAAAATCGCTTTTTTCCACTTCATCAGGGTGTGGCGCCATTGTATTCCCCATGACTGAAGCCCAACCATAGCCCTTTGAAGAAGAGCAAATCGTGCGAGCTAATCTGGAAGCACCTAAGCGGTGGAAAAATCCCTCTCCACAGTTGCGTTGGACTGTTCCCATAGTCCCTGCATAAGAGTACGGTAAAATTGCTTCCGCACCATATTGAGCCATAATCCCTTGCCAACGATCGGCAATGACTTGGATTGCTTCGTCCCAACTAATAGGCTTGTACTGGCCCGTTCCTTTTTCTCCGCTGCGCAGTAGAGGTTGGGTTAACCTCTGAGGAGAATGAACCGTCCGTTCATAATGCACCATTTTAGGACAGAGCGTTCCTTTAGTAAAAGGATGATCCGGATCCCCCATTACCTTCACTGCTTGACCGTCAACAACTTCCACTAACAGTCCACACGCATCCGGACAATCGTAAGGACAGACAGACCGTTTTAGATCAGAATTCATGGTACACTCCCTCTTCTGTCATAGTTCTGATTACAATACCTAAATTACATGGCATTTAATATTATTTATCATCGGTTGCCTTGCCGTCACCCATAACTGGTATTGCATCTCCCAGAAACGTCGGTTTCGGTTTAATAATGTTTGTCCACACAAAATCCTTGTTTCTTGCAGCAATTTCTCGGATCTTATACATCTTCATAGCTTGTCCATAATCCCGTTTGTCAGCAGCAACACCATACGCTTCCAGCCCTAATGCCCTGGCAACGTAAACTGCTCTCATGAGATGATACTCCTGCGTAACAATGATTACCTTCTTTACTTCAAAGATATCTCTTGCTCTATACAAACTCTCATACGTGCTAAAACCAGCATGATCCATAAAGACATCTTGATTCGGGACCCCTTTATCTTTTAAAAAGCTCTTCATTGAATTAACTTCATCGTAATCCTTCCGTCCGTGATCTCCACTCACGATTAGTTTAGGGGCCTTCCCTTGCTCGTAAAGTTCATATCCAGTCGTTAATCGATCGTTGAGCATGGTCGATACTGTTCCGTTGGGAAAGACATAAGCACCTAAGACGAGTATCGCATCAGCGTTAGGAACTTCGTCTGAGTTAACGATGTAGTTATTACCCACAGACTCAACGGTCTGATTAATCACAAGCATAGAGGTACTAGCCAGAATCAATAATAGCACTGAGATCAGGATCACCTGTTTAAGTCGCTTCTTAAAGGGCACTAACTTAGCCATTGCACACCTTCCATAACTGCTATTTCTGAAAATATACTACACTTTTATCAACTTTGACAAGACTAATCGGAGTTCCGCTCAGCATTGGTTTAATAATAATACCCAACATAAACTCAAGTTGAAGTTTTCGTTTGAAATACTCCAATTTTATTCCCTTCTATATCTTGCGCATGTCATAATGAGCCTGAACGAATACTATGCTTTATTACATATCTAAATTATAATTGTAAATAGTAGCTTTGCATAATAAAGTTTATAAAAAGGAGATTTGGCGATGTCGAATTTTAAGGAAATTAAACCAGAGCAATTTGAGCTTAGTCCTTTTAAACTTATAGGAAAAGATTGGATGCTGATTGCCGCAGAAAAGGACGGAACGGTTAACACGATGACTGCCTCTTGGGGGGGCCTTGGGGTAATGTGGGGTAAAAATGTAGCCTATATCGTAATCCGTCCCCAACGCTACACCAAAGAGTTTGTAGATAACTCCGACACATTTTCACTTACCTTTTTTGCTGACAGTTTCAAAAAGCAATTGAGTTATCTAGGCACTGTATCCGGCAGGGACGAAGATAAAATTCAAAAATCAAATTTGACTGTTCTCCATACAAGCGATACGCCTTATTTCGAAGAGGGAAATATCGTCATCTTCTGCCATAAATTGTATGCCCAAAAACTAAGGCCAGAGTGTTTTATTTCTCCAGAACTGAACGAAAAATGGTATCCAGATATTGATCATCATACCTTATACATTGCTGAGGTCACAAATATTCTTGTTAAAGAGTAACGAGTCCAATAAAAAGTAGAAGCCATTATCTCTGATTAGTGTTCAAAGATAATGGCTTCTACTCGTTTTGTCTTCTCCTGTATAACTGCACCAACTTTTATATCGTTCTATTTTGCAGGCACGTATCCGGTTCTTTCCACCAAACCTTGTCCCTCCTCGGATAATATCCATTGAATAAATCGACTGACATTCTCCTTCTGATTTGATTTCAAAGTTACTGCATACACAGGAACTGTAAAGGGATAAGTTTTATTTCGCACTGTTTCGGGGGTCGGTTTAACCCCATCGATAGCAATATACTTAATCTGATTGTTTCTGATCATCTCGGTTGAGTAATACATAAAGGAATACCCGATAGAGTTCTTAGCATTTTTATAGCTAGCAACCTGACTAATCATTTCACCCATACCCCCTGCATAGGTTTCCTTGGTTTGCTCTAACATCGCAATGTCTTTCATCACTTTGTTTTGCATGATTGTTTGGCTCCCCGAGTTCTCAGGACGTTGATATGGTAATATCTTACTCCATGACCCC
>DAIEHY010000070.1 GCA_027353165.1 Desulfosporosinus sp. | reverse complement strand
AAGGCTGTTAACGAGGTTTAGTCGTCAACAGCTTTAAAGATTCAACAAGTTTCCTTTTCAATTACAGTTATAAGTTTATTTTACGATTAGAACAGGGCACGTTGATTTTCGGAGAACCCGTTGACTCACACTGCCCAGGACGGCTCCGGCAATTGGTCCATATCCATGGCTCCCCATAACGACTAAATCAATAGTTTGATTGTTGATTTGTTCTAAAATTACGGTCGACGGGTGTCCCTGTATCTTTTTCTTTTTTAAAGAAACATCACCCACTTCAATTCCTTCAAGTGTGGCCATTAAGGTGTGGTCCCCAGTTTCTTCAATTTGTTCTTGCGAAATTTCGATAGTATAAGCTGGATTATAACCCCAATACGCTTCCGGAGTATACATGACGGATAGAAGAACCACTTCCGCTTGAAATTTTCGGGCAATTTCCAAAGCAGTCATTAACGCCCGACGCGAATATTCTGAGGCATCGGTTGGGACCATTATTCTTTTATACATAAGCATCCTCCTCATTTATCGAATCGTAGGACTCCTAGACTCTCTCCCCAATGACTCGATGTTCAGCTTTAGTTGAACGAGTTCACTGACGATCATGGCATATTCCTTTCTAACATATTCCACCAGTTAGCACCTTAATCCTGCCCCGTTCTGTAATAATTGTAAAATATTTTCAGCTCAAAATGGCTTGGGCATCCGTTTATTCCAAAACCCGCCTTTAAAATTTTTCGGTTCAAACGATACAACAAAAGCTTTGGGACAGAGCTGCTCGAGGATGTCAATTAACTGCCGTTCATTACTCCTCTTGGCCAAAACCTGCATCATAAGCCGGGAACCATCCTTACCATCGGCTAACCAGGAAGTCACTCCATATCCATAGTCCCGTAACTTGGACGGGATTTCTGTTTCAACACAATCTACGGTCACTTGAACCGTAACATAACCCAAAGCAATAAATTCCTCAATGCGACTACCTATATACACTCCCAAGCCATAACCAATACAATAAGCTGCTAAATTCCAATGATTATCAAGATTTTTTAGAACAATCCCTAACCCTGTCATATAAATAAAAATCTCAACGATGGAGAGGATTGAGGCCAAAACTCTCTGCCCTTTGATGACGAAAATCATACGCAAAGTATACATAGATACGTAGACCACGTTAATTCCCATGATGATAAGAATAAGTTGCATAATTTCCTCCATTTTCTGAATTTCTTATAGCCTCTTCATGGACAAACGGTTATTCCCCGTCCCCAAAGACAATCTCCGCAAGAAGGAGCATTGCCTAAGCAATCCATGTCCGTTCTAAAAACCATGTCGCAGCCATTAACCCACTCACAATCCGTGCACGAAGGATACCCTCCAGTTATCACTTTGTAACGATAACTCATAAAATCCTGAGAAGTCCAGATTTTTAACAAGGATTGCTCCGTCAGAGAACCAAAACTGTGAGCTTCAATGAGCTTATTTCTTCCGAAGACATACTCTGGATAAGAATGCAAAAACCGATAACAAGAAGAAACCTGACCATCCCAACGTACAACTGCACTTTGAGTTTCTACAAATTTACAGTATCGGTCCGTTCTCAGCTGGCTTTTAGGCAAAACGACGTCCACACCTTTCGCCAACCCCAACAAAAAAGCCTCTTGAAAGGTTCGCTCTGTCTCAGGAACTAAGGTTGGATAATACAAAGTTTCCTCTATCATCTCTTTTCTCATAGGTAGAACATGAGAAACAAAGATTCGATTGACACCTAATTTAGTGGCTTGGCGTACAGTCTCTGGCAAATAAGAAAGAGTACTTTTCATGGCCAGAAACTCCCATATAATCTCTGGCTTCCCATTAATTTTCCGATCAGCTATGTACCGCGTGCTCTCCAAGATCCCTTGTACATTTTGATGCCGAATAGCAGCAAAGGCCTGCACATCTGTCGTATCAACCGAAAGAACAATCCGGGCAACACCACGCGAAAGCAAAAATCGGATCATAGGCTCGTCCAACGTAGTCCCATTCGTCGTCACAGTCACTTCATACCGTGAAGCGAACATTTCTACCGCTTGGTAAAAATTATTGGCAATTGTTGGTTCTCCAATCCCGCCCAGAATTACTTCCCTCAGATTAGGAAAAGAAGCCACTTCATCCGCTATAGAACCCAGAATATCCGTCGCCATATCCCCCAAAGGTTCTTGCCAATTCTGGCGATAGCACATTTCACAAGATAAATTGCAACGATTGGTCAACTCTAGGTAAAGACGTTCTATCGAAGGGGAAGGATGAAAAACTAAATCAACGATATCTCTCATGCCAAGCAACCTCCTCTTTCGATTCTGATTTGCTCACTTCCAGAACCTTATTAGAATAATCCTATATTATTATTCGCTGGATTGAAAGTGTTGTATAATTCTTATAATAACAAACACATAATACAACTTTATAGCATGGGAGGAGGGGATTTTCATACTTCAGATAGTTATTCCGGGCCGAGGAACCATGAACCTTGAAGTGTTAGTCCTCGATTACAATGGAACACTAGCCTTAGACGGACAAATGTTGGAATCCGTTAGGGAAAGCCTCAGACATTTATCTCCTTTCCTGGAAATCCATATTCTAACTGCAGATACCTTCGGTACAGTTGAGCAGCAATGTGAAGGATTACCCGTTCAGGTAAACTTATTGAAGACCCTAGATCATACTCAAGAAAAGGCGGATTATCTGTTACAGTTTGGCTCCCGTGAAATTGTCGCCATCGGGAACGGAGCAAACGATCAATTAATGCTGGAAAAGGCTCATTTAGGCATTGCTGTCATTGGGTTTGAGGGAGCCTCTATGCAGACTCTCAATTCTGCGGATTTGGTGATTAATAAAATTGAAGACGGTTTTGGTCTACTATTAGAAACTCAGCGTCTTAAGGCATCTTTAAGACGCTGAAACCCAACATGCCCAAACAAACCATGAGGCTTCAGATGGATTGTCATTCCATCCGAAGCCTCTTAAAATTTATCCAGAGTTTTGGGCCACTATCCCCTTAATTTCCTTTACGTTCCAATTTATCCGAGGCAGTTAACAGCTCGTGAGTGAAAAGCTGTTCCGTAAAAACTTCCATTGCCTTAGACTGTTCATGATTTTTAGTTTTTATCAATAAAAAGGAACGAGTTAAGCGTTTCCCTTTTATCCGGATCGCCGTTAGTTCTCTAGTCGTTAATTCTTTGCGGACAATCCAACTGGAGACAAGAGCAATCCCTAGCCCAGCTATAACTGCCTGCTTGACGGCTTGACCACTTCCCAAAATATAGGACTTTTTGACGTGAATTCCTCGATCTTTGATCAACTTGTCACTGAAGGCTCGGGTTCCCGAACCATTTTCTCGAAAGATCCACACTTGGTCCTGTAGGTCATCTGCGGTAACAATTGGTAGTCTAGCCAAGGAATGTTGATTAGGTACCACTAGGATAATCTCATCCTCCATTAAAGGATGTATAACAAAGTCCGAACGATTAACTTCTCCTTCCACAAGAGCAAGGTCCAAATGGTTAGCTCGAACTGCTTGACTAATCTCCTCCGTGTTTGAAATTGAGGTTTCAATCCCTACATTCGGAAATTGAGCCGCAAATTCAGTCAATATAATCGGTAGAATATACTCTCCAATCGTGTTGCTTGCCCCAACTTTCAGTCCCCCTGTGACCACATTCGATAACAGGTCAATTTCCTCTTTGGCTTTATCATATAAAAGCAAGATCTTCTTAGCAAAGCCATAGAAAATCTCGCCTGATTGAGTAAGTTCCAAATACTTTGGTGAACGATTAATGAGTTTAGTGCCGAGTTCATTTTCTAAATTTCGGACTTGCATACTGACGCTGGATTGGGATATATAAAGTTCTTCAGCGGCACGAGAAAAATTCTTGTGCTCGACTACAGTAATAAAGATTTTTAAGGGATCAGCAAGCATAGATTACACCTCTTGTTTACATTCAGACCCGGTATGCTTATATAACGATACGAAGTTGTTTGCCCTTCTATATAACTAGTTACCGAGATTCTTAATAGACCCCGTTTTACTGATACCTTATATTCGATATTCAAATTGCCCTAGTGAACCTAACTCAGTATAGTTAACACATTATCCGAAAACTTTTTTCAGTAAACACAACCTATTTAGGACTTGGAGGAATTATCTATGGTCAGTAAACTCTCGGCTATCTCACGTCAGTTTGGTACTAATTGGTTTACAGTCGTTATGGGAATTGGTATTATTTCCGCTTTAACCTATACTTCGCCTATTCCCATACCTGGGCTAAAATCAATAGGTATAGCCTTTTTTCTTTTAGCCAATGTCGTTTTTATCCTTGCTCTCAGCTTATGGCTGTTACGATGGATTTACCACACCGAAGAGGCCTTAAAGGACTTTTCCGACCCCGGGAAAATCCTCTTTTATGGTGCTTTGGCAATGAGTATTAGTGTTATTGGCAATAACTATCTTGTCATTGCCAGCCATTTGATCGTACCATCAACTGCAATCTTAATTAGTAAAACGATCTGGCTTTGCGGAGTTATAGTTGCCCTCTTTACTGTCGTTATCGTACCTTATTTACTCTTTGTTTCTCACCAAGTTTCACTTGAAGATACCCATGCTAGTTGGTTAATTCCGGTTGTTCCTCCTATCGTGGCTGCAGCCACTGGGGCCAAACTTATTCCTTATTGGGGCAACTTATCTTGGCAGTTCTTCTTTACTATTCTGATTTTGGCCATGTTTGGTATGACTTTCTTCTTATTTATCATGATCAGTAGCCTGTATTTTTCAAGACTTATTTATAGTGGGAAAATCACCGCGAGCTTTGTCCCGAGCATTTGGATTGTAATCGGTCCCATTGGAATGTCTATGACTATTTTCAGCACCCTTCCATTGGTCACGCAACCCTTCTTAGGCACTTTCAACTCTGGACTTCATGCCCTTGGCATGATCTTCGCGATTTCCATGTGGGGAGTTGGAATCTGGTGGATCGTGATCGCTAGCCTTTACTCCCTGCTGCATTTTACCAAAAAAGAGAGCAAGTTCCCCTTTAGCCTTGGCTGGTGGAGCTATGTCTTTCCACTCGGAAGCTTTACCGTAGGAACCTACGCCTTAAATGACCTTTTAGGAAATTCCTTCTTTGCCATTGCAGGATTCCTACAGTTTATAGCCTTAATAGCATTCTTTAGCCTTGTCCTAACTAAAACCTTGATCGGTATCTTTGACGGTTCACTGTTGATTAATAAATCCCCAAAACCTATATCTCTGTTGCCTTTTTACCCAATTTCCTCCAGGAATTAGCAGATTCATGGGTAAGGAGTTGCTCCATGAAAACTTCCATAGCCTCAGTCATCTCATGATTTTTCGGTCCTATTAAATAAAAAGAACGAGTAAGTCGCTTCCCTTTTATTCTGATCGACTTCAATTCCTTGGCATTTAATTCTTTACGCACAATCCAACGTGAGACAAGCGCAATTCCTAAACCCGCTGTAACAGCCTGCTTAACAGCTTGCCCACTTCCGAAGACATAAGTCTTCCTCACCTTGATTCCCCACTCTTTGATGAGCTTGTCACTGAACGCACGAGTTCCGGAACCACTTTCTCTGAGAATCCATACCTGGTCTTGGAGATGCTCTGAAGTAACAATAGGCAACCTTGACAAAGGATGATGATTCGGGACGACTAAAATAATCTCATCCTCCATGATTGAGCGGATTTCAAGGTCAGCCTGATTGACTTCTCCTTCAACAAGAGCAATGTCTAGGTGATTTGCCTGAACTGCATGAATAATCTCTTCCGTATTGGCAATTGAGGTTTCAATCTCCACCCTTGGATATTGAGTCGCAAATTCAGCAACTACAAAGGGCAAAATATATTCTCCGATTGTATAGCTTGCTCCAACCCTCAATGACCCTGTCACTACATTGGATAACTGCTTGATTTCCTGTTTGGCCTTATCCTGCAAAAGTAAAATTTGTTTAGCATATCCATAATATATCTCACCCGATTGCGTAAGCTCGATATGGTTTGACGAACTATTAATGAGTTTTGTGCCGAGTTCATCTTCCAAGCTCTGAATTTGTAAACTGACATTGGGATGGGATAGATACAATTCCTCAGCCGTGCTAGAGGAATTCCTTTGCTCCACTACCGTAACAAAGGTTTTTATAGGATCGTTCATCACAGCTACACCTCTAGTTTTTTAATCTAAGTCAGAATTGATGCGTATAATGATACTTCTTTTCCCGAAAATTCACAACGTCGTTTTCCTTACAATCTTATCCTTTTCTTGAGTTGACTATCCTTTTCTTTAGAGTCTATCTTTTTTGACATTGTTTAAACTATGTCTTTTCTAGCCCTTAAGAACTCTTCCATTCTGTAATATCATATAACAGAAATTAGCAATTGCTGACTGTTGACACAGCTAGCGATTTGATTTATAGTAGCAATAACCAAACTAACTAAATATTAATTTTCTCTTATCAAGAGTGGCGGAGGGACTGGCCCAATGATGCCCGGCAACCGATAGCGTAAGCTATGAGGTGCTAATTCCAACAGAACATTAATGTTCTGAAAGATGAGAGTAGCGTGTTTAATGATATAACGGCCGCTTCTCTTGAAGTGGTCGTTTTTATTTGATCTTTGAATAGGAGGAATATATCATGACAGAAAAACGACAACTAGGTATCGAAACTATTTCCCTACACGGGGGACAAAGCCCCGATCTGGCCACCAATGCACGAGCCGTTCCTATCTATCAAACATCTTCTTTCGTCTTTAACGACACTGATCATGCCGCGAACTTATTTGCCTTAAAAGAATCGGGCAATATCTACTCGCGAATTATGAATCCGACTCAAGACGTCTTCGAACAGCGAATAGCACTCCTTGAAGGGGGCGTTGGCGCACTCGCGACTGCGTCCGGCCAAGCAGCCATTACCTATGCACTTTTAAATATTGTGGAAGCTGGGGATGAAATTGTCGCTTCCAGCTCCCTTTACGGAGGTACCTTCACATTATTCGCCTATACCTTTGCCAAGCTAGGAATTAAAGTCCACTTCGTGGATGTCGACAAACCAGAAGAGTTCCGTTCCAAAATTACGGACAAAACCAAAGCTTTATACACTGAAACCATCGGAAATCCACTTATCAATGTTGCCGACCTAGAAGAGATCGCTAAGATCGCTCACGAAAACGGAGTTCCTCTGATCGTTGATAATACCTTTGCTTCACCGTACTTGTGCCGTCCGATCGAGCACGGAGCGGACATTGTGGTGCATTCTGCCACTAAATTCATTGGTGGACATGGTACTTCGATCGGAGGAGTCATCGTCGATTCTGGGAAATTCGACTGGAGCGATGGCAAGTTTCTAGGTCTCAGCGAACCAGATCCAAGCTACCACGGCATTATTTACACAGAAGCCTGCGGTAATGCCGCTTATATTACAAAAGCAAGAGTATCCCTCTTACGTGACACTGGAGCAGCCCTTTCCCCCTTTAATTCCTTTTTATTCTTACAAGGCTTGGAAACCCTCCCCTTGCGCATGGAACGGCATGTCGCTAATGCGCAAAAAGTTGCGGAGTTTCTTAACCAGCATCAATTAGTGACTTGGGTTAACTATCCGGGACTTGCGAAGAGTCCTTATCGCACACTGGCTAAAAAATACTTGCCCCTAGGTTCTGGAGCCATCTTCACCTTTGGTCTCAACGGCGGCTTGAATGAAGGCAAAAAGTTCATTAATAGTCTCCAACTATTTTCTCATTTAGCCAATGTTGGGGATGCCAAATCCTTAGTTATTCATCCTGCAAGCACCACTCATCAACAGCTCGATGAAGCGTCCCAACGTCTTGCAGGTGTATCCCCTGATATGATCCGCCTTTCCATCGGCTTAGAAACCATCGATGATCTTCTGTACGATCTGGAGCAAGCCCTTCAGTCAAGCCAACTTGCCTCCCAACCGTGACCCGGTGTCACAAAGGAGGAACAGTCCCCTTGCTTCACCTATCTCTTATCCCCAAATAAAAGGAACGATACTCAATGCGATAGTTGAATATGAATTTGAATTTGAACGTCACACATCGAGACTCACGCATCGAAAGGGGTTTATCCATGCCGATTAAAATACCTGAAAATCTACCTGCTCTAGATATATTGCATCAAGAAAACATCTTTGTAATGGGAGAAAACCGTGCCTTTCATCAGGATATCCGTCCCTTAAAAATTGTTATTCTGAACCTTATGCCCCGCAAGGAAATAACAGAAATACAACTTTTAAGATTACTCGGCAACTCTCCTTTACAAGTCGAAATTGTGCTTTTGCATATTGATTCCCATATTTCTAAAAATACCACTCAAGAACATCTAGATTCCTTCTATAAAAGCTTTAGTGATATAAAAGGACAAAAATATGATGGCATGATTATAACGGGAGCCCCGGTAGAGCAACTTAAATTTGAAGAAATCTCCTACTGGGAAGAACTTAAAGTCATTATGGACTGGACAAAAACTCATGTCACCTCTACGTTCCACATCTGTTGGGGAGCTCAGGCGGGACTCTATCACCATTATGGTGTTCCTAAATACCCACTTCCTGAGAAAATGTTCGGTATCTTTAAGCACAATGTCAATAAGAGTAGCCTAAACGGCATGCAGCTACTGCGCGGTTTTGATGATGAATTCTTTGTTCCCCATTCACGCCATACGGAAATTAAAGGTATCGACCTTGAAGCCCACCCTGAATTGGAAATTTTGTCGGAGTCGGATGAAGCTGGACTTTACATTGTTGTTTCTAAAGATAGACGGCAAGTGTTCGTAACAGGACATTCGGAGTACGATACTTTAACCTTAAAAGAGGAATACGAGCGGGACGTAGCCAAAGGACTTTCTATCGCTCTGCCAAAAGGCTATTTTCCCAAGGATGACCCAACTAAAACGCCAATCCACAATTGGCGCTCTCATACAAGTTTACTCTTTCAAAACTGGTTGAATTACTACGTCTATCAAGAGACTCCCTATGATTTAGGAGGTCGCTAAACCAGCCGACTTAAATAAGTCTAAACGAAAGCTACCGATAATAGCATACGATCGGTAGCTTTCTAAGCATTACGTTATCCTTGTGCAATGACACATTTATTAACGGTAGGATGTTATTAAAGCACTGAACAAAGTTCTAATATCATATTGATACTGATTAATGGGACAAATTTCTTGCGAAATTCCAAAGAGTTTGTAAACAGCAATCCTTGCTGCGCGCACAGAATATTCTTCAGTAAAAACAACATCATCCGAAATTTCGCAGAACTGACCGACGAAGGCCAAATTAGTCGACCCTTCTGGAACAATTTGCGGTCTGTCACCCAGCGCTCTAGGCATAAATTGGGATGTAATAAACGGCATCATACACGGTATGCAGTTAGCCGATTTAACAATCTCCTCTCTGTCATCCTCAAATTGAAGATGGCATAACAACTCAGTCAATATCTCTTCTCCTGTGCAATCACTCATCCTCTTCTTTACATAATCTCCAACGTTATCAGGATACAGTCCATACCCCCAGAATACCTTGACATTGTCAGGTTGGTTTAGAAAGTGAGGTTGATATGCCAGCACGATCGACATAAACCAACTTGAATCCTTAAAGGTAACCAGTGCTCCTGAACCCGCTTTATTGCGTGAAAACGTTTCCAT
>DAIEHY010000006.1:268-36334 GCA_027353165.1 Desulfosporosinus sp. | reverse complement strand
AAAGTTACTCCAATAGAATGTCCGCCTGGCATCAATTTCATAGGTTTCATTACTTGAATTTCATTCGTTTTTAACGGAAAAATCCCAAAAAGTTTGTACGCAACATCTAATTTTTCTGACATCTGAGAACGGGATCCCGAGGTTACTGAAATTGTCTGACTTGACGGTATTTTTTCGACTTGAATAATATTGGACCAAATTCCTTTGAGTTCTGGCTCTGCTTGGCTTACTTGAGATTTATGAAGCTCGGGTAAATTAACTAATAATTGAAGGAAGGTGCAACACAAGAGACTGATTAATAATAAGATGCTTCTTTTTTTCACTCTCTTATCATCCTCCACTCTAATTCTCCCCATTTTCTTCCTTTTCCTCTTGTTAGAGTATCCTATAATAAGCAAAGTGAAGTTTTTTGGATTTCAAATCCTAAGCTTAAATTGTCCAAATTCAAAGTATTTCATCCTGCTATATCAGTTCCATATTTTCTAAAACAATGGCAATTTAGACAAAAAAAAGACTGCCTAATTTTAGCAGTCTTATCACTCGAATCAATCAATCAGCAATTTTTAACGTTATTAAATGTGGTTTATGCGTTAGCTACTCTTTACCTATGTCGTCCCGATCGTTGCCATAACTCTTGGGCATGTTTACGAGTAATTTCAATTTCTCCGCCCCCGAGCATCCGCGCAAGTTCTTCAATGCGTTCGGATTCTACCAGAGAATCAACTCTCGAACGAGTCCTCGTACCCTCTACCTCTTTGGCGATGCCATAATGAATATCTGCGAATGCAGCAACTTGGGCTGCATGAGTAATGCAAAAAACTTGTTTTGCAGAGGAGATTTTTGCCAGTTTTTCTCCGACTCTATGAATTGTTCTGCCCCCGACGCCACTATCGACCTCATCAAAAATAAACGTTCCGACCGACTCGACATTTGCTAATAAGCTTTTTAAAGCTAACATCAAACGAGACATCTCCCCTCCGGAGGCAACTTTAGCCAAAGGCTTTGGGGGTTCACCGAGATTGGCAGAAAAGTAAAATTCAATCCGCTCAGCTCCACCTATTGTAGGTTCGGCATTTGGCATAAATCGAACTTCAAACCGACTTTTCTCCAAGCCTAAATCTGACAGTTCAAGGGCCAATCCTTCCTCGATTCGCTGTGCAACTTCCAGGCGTTTTCGACTAAGTTGTTTGGCAAGGGTATCATAAGCTTTAAGAGTAATTTTTTGATCTTTATGTAAGGTTTCAAATTGCGCCTGGACATGCGTAATTTGCTCCAACTCTTCAATCATGCTCGAGCGCTTTTCCATAATTTCTTCCACTTTTAACCCGTATTTTCTGAGCTTATTCAGCTGGATAAGCCGATCTTCAATCTGATCAAGCCTTCCTGGTTCAAATTCAAAACTATCACGGTAGGTTCTCACCTGTTCAGCTAAGTCTTCCGCCGCATAATAGAGGGATTCAATTTGCTCGATTACATCAAAGGTCCCATCCAATCGATTCAGTTCCAAGAGTGTTTTTCGAGCTTGCCCTAAAAGATCACAGGCAGCCTGCCTCCCCGAGACACCTTCATAAAGTGCGACATAGGCTTCAGAAGTCAGACTAGTAATACGTTCCGCATTGTTTAAGCGTTTCTTTTCTTGAGTTAGCTCTTCCTCTTCGCCTGGAATGGGATTAACCTGTTCAATCTCCTCAATTTGATAACGTAAGATTTCCTCACGTTTTTGGCGTTCCTCGACCGAGATTGACAACTCCTTTTCTTTGCGGATCAGCGCTTGATATGCTTCGGCAGCCTGATTCACCTTGTTGACTTCGTCTTGAACTCCTCCTAAGGCATCTAATAGCTCTCTATGAGTTTCAGGTCGAAAGAGGGACAAATGTTCAATTTGTCCATGAATATCCACGAGTCCTTCACACAATGAACGGTAAAGGGTCAGAGGAATTGTACGACCTTGAACACGACAGACGTTTTTTCCTGAGGAGTTTAATTCACGATAGAGGAAGAGTTGGCCCTCTTCCATAGGATATCCGGCTTTCTCAAGCCTTACCATATTCTCTTGGGCGAGACCTTCGAACACGCCTTCAATTCGCGCCTGTGATTCTCCGTGCCGAATAAGATCAGCATTAGCTCGCCCACCTAAGAGAACCCCCAGAGCGTCTATCAACATTGATTTACCTGCGCCAGTCTCTCCCGTAAATACGGTCAACCCTTGTTTGAAATTCAAGCGAACAGATTCCATTAACCCGAAATTCTCTACGTGCAACTCCGTTAGCATGACGTCCCTCCTATCCAAGCAAGGTGCTAATCCTGTTCAAAACCGTCGGGACAGCTTCTTTGGGCTTAATAACCAGCAGAATCGTATCATCCCCAGCTATCGTTCCTATAAGCTCTTCCCAATTGCTGTTATCCATAACCGCCGCTAAAGCATGGGCATTCCCTGGAATGGTACGAATGACGATCAGACTTTCCGTGTCATTGATTGATACCATCGTTTCGCGCAGAACACGTTTTAAGCGATCTTGAAGGTTATTGGGATGGGCCTCAGTCGGGGCAGCATAGCGGTAATCATCGCCAGCACCAGGAACTTTAATCAGGCCCATTTCTTTAATATCCCTAGACACAGTTGCTTGAGTCACCTCAAACCCGGCAAGGCGCAGTTTTTCTGCCAGATCCTCCTGGGTATGGATAGTCTCCTTCGTGATTATTTCTTGTACCTTCATCTGGCGACGTGCTTTCATTCACTTGCCTCCCTTATCGATACGCGAGGTTCGAGCCTTGCTTATCGTGCATAACCGCCCCTAATTCGCACCTTGTACATTATTGCATCGTGCATCAAATTTTACTCATGCCAACGGTCTCTCAATTTTTCTCGTACCACTTGAGGAAAACTTCTGCTTCCTAAACGAATTAGCAGAGCCTTGATTGGTGACGCTTTGATAATTACAGTTTGACCTGAATAAATCAAGTCAGTTTGACGACCATCAAATGTCACCCTGCATTTTTCCCCATTCGTTAAAAGAATTTGAATTTCTTCCTTTTCTGAAACTACCATAGGACGTGCAGACAGAGAATGCGCGGCTAATGGAGTCAACAAAACCGCTTGAACATCAGGGCTGACAATTGGCCCACCTGCCGAAAGCGAATAAGCTGTAGAACCAGTAGGAGTGGACACGATCAAACCATCTGCCGGATAGCTCACGGAAAGTTCTCCGGAAAGGTTAACTTGGAGCGTTATGATCCCATCTGTACTCTCTCTAGAAAAAACAACGTCATTTAAAACTAAGTGGGAGATATTATCCTCACCTATCTTATTGACAACTGCATTCAACATCAACCGCTCTTGAATTTTATAATCCTGATTCAAAATCTTTTCTAAAGCTCCAAAAACATCTTCCCGTTCTATTTCACAAAGAAATCCTAAACGTCCAAAGTTCACTCCCAAGACAGGAATACCCAACGACGCACCTTCACGAGCTGCTTGAAGTAGGGTACCATCTCCCCCTAAGGAAATAAGAAATTGAGCTTTGCGTTCCAGTATGTCTTCCCATTCCGTTAAAACAAGCCACCCGCGGGCTAGGAACCAATCATTTATTTGGCGAGCCAGCGTTAACGTATCCGGTTTACTCATATTTCGCCATAAACCAACGATTTTTTCCATCGCTATTCCGTCTCTTTCCGAGCGTCGTGAACTACGCGTTCCAGCTCTTGATGCCAATCTATGCTTAATTCATCACCTAAACCCAGCCAAGCTAAGTACTCGATATTTCCCTCAGGACCACGAATTGGCGAATAATCCAAACCTAAGATATGAAAGCCTAGCTTTTCCGCCTCACCGAGCACAGTTTGTAATACTTGTTTATGAATATTTTCATCTTTGACAACGCCTTTTTTCCCCACATGCTCTCGTCCAGCCTCAAATTGTGGCTTCACAAGCGACATGACTTGCCCTCCATCTTTAAGAATAGCGATCATGGCCGGAAAGATCTTAGTGATTGAGATAAATGCGACATCAGAAACGACCCAGTCAACCTTTTCCGGAAGGGAGTCCTGATTCAGATAGCGGGCATTCACACGTTCCATGGAGACGACGCGAGGATCCGTCCGCAGCTTCCAATCCAACTGTCCGTACCCTACATCCACAGCATAGACTCGTTTAGCGCCATTTTGCAAAGCACAATCCGTAAAACCTCCTGTGGAAGAGCCAATATCAGCAACGACTTGATCCTTAAATGGAATCCGGAAG
The DNA here is from genome assembly GCA_027353165.1 of Desulfosporosinus sp. Lineage (GTDB taxonomy): Bacteria > Bacillota > Desulfitobacteriia > Desulfitobacteriales > Desulfitobacteriaceae > Desulfosporosinus. The sequence continues at coordinate 32,094 of DAIEHY010000006.1, read as the reverse complement.
GCATCTACCGCTTTAGCCAATTTTAATCCTCCACGTGAAACAAATGGGAGAACTTCCCCTTTTAATTCGATCACAGCGTTTTCTGGCAATTCAGCACCTGGCTTGTCTACCCGCTGTCCCCCAACAAACACCACCCCAGCCATGATGGTTGCTTTCGCCTTTTCACGACTAGACGACAATCCATTTTTGACCATTAAAATATCAATGCGTTCTTTTCCTTTAGCCACTGTATCCCTTCCTTTTATCTAAGAGAACCCATCTATGATTGTGCCACCCGGCGAAATAATTGCAATCGTTCAGCGGCTTGCACTATACCTTTGATTGATAATCCGTGGGCCATGAAAAGTTGAGAAATTGATCCTTGCTCGACGAATCCAGGATATCCCAAGCGCTCTACCCTTACGTTATTGATACCTTCCTCTTCAAGAAATTCCAAAATCGAGCTGCCCATACCTCCCTTGAGGGAATGGTCTTCAATAGTAATGAATTTTTTCGTAAGTTGCGCATAGTGGGAAAGTACATCGCGATCAAGCGGATTAATATAACGCAAGTTAATGACTGCCGCATCGACACCTTGGTGTCGTAATTCCTGAGCGGCCAGTAAACAGGTCTGCACTAAGGGACCAACCCCTATTAAAGTTACATCTCGTCCGTCCCGCAATACCTCAGCTTTGCCAATTGGGATTAACTCGAGGGTATCATCCAAGGTCACACCTTGACCTACTGATCTCGGATAGCGCAAAGCAACGGGCCCATTTTGTTGTAAGGCGGTATACAGCATATTACGTAACTCATTTTCATCTTTCGGTGCCATGAAAATCAAGTTCGGAATAATTCTAAACATGGAAATATCAAAGACTCCGTGATGCGTTGGTCCATCATCTCCAACGACCCCAGCCCGATCGATTGCTAAAACTACATTAGCTTCCTGTAAACAAACATCGTGCAGTACTTGGTCATACGCTCTCTGATAAAACGTGGAATAGATCGCCACGACAGGTTTTAAACCCCCAAAAGCTAATCCTGCAGCAAACGTTACAGCATGTTGTTCCGCGATTCCGACATCAAAAAAACGTTCTGGGAATTGTTCAGCAAACATATTGAGTCCGGTTCCGCTGGGCATAGCGGCTGTGATTGCTACAATCCTCGAATCCTGACTGGCCAGTGCACAAAGAGTATTACCGAAAACTGCCGTGTAAGTGGGCGGGGCAGCCTTTTTAGTTATCATTCCAGTCGCTGGGTCAAAGGGACCCACACCATGAAAGATATCCGGATTCTCCTCTGCAGGTTTATAGCCCTGCCCTTTATGGGTTAAGATGTGGACCAGAACGGGGCCCTTTTTATTTTTAGCTTGGTCAAGTACCTCTTCAAGCAAGACCTGCTCATGTCCGTCAACGGGTCCTAAATACGTGAAACCTAATTCTTCGAAGATAACACCTGGAACAAGCAGATACTTCAAACTATCTTTTGCTTTAGCTGCCAACTTTGCAACTTTTGTTCCAATACCCGGAATACGTTTAAGGAGGTACTCCAGATCTTCTTTACGTTTATCATAAAGCGGGTCTGTTCTCAGACGATTGAGATAAGTTGACATTGCCCCTACATTAGGAGAGATCGACATTTCGTTATCATTCAAAACCACAATTAAATTCGTTTCACTATGACCCGCATGATTTAACGCCTCGTAGGCCATTCCGCCGGTCATTGCCCCATCCCCAATTACGGCCACTACGTGGTGTTTCTCCTTTAGAACATCTCGAGCTTTTGCAAACCCCACTGCCGCTGAAATCGAGGTACTGGAATGTCCTGTTTCAAAGCAATCATGGGCACTTTCCCCTCGTTTTGGAAAACCGGATAATCCCTGATATTTACGAATGGTCTTAAAACGTTCTAAGCGACCTGTTAATAGCTTATGGACATAAGTCTGATGACCTACATCCCAGACAATCTTGTCGTTAGGGCTATCAAATATCCGGTGTAAAGCCAAGGTAAGTTCTACCACTCCAAGGTTCGGCGCCAAATGTCCTCCATTTTTGGAAACCACATCGATCATTTCTTGCCGAATCTCCTGCGCTAGTGTTTTTAGCTCGGTCAAGTCTAACAAGCGCAAATCCTTTGGCTCTTGAATTGTCCCGAGTAGCCCCATCCTATTTGCCCCCTCATTTTTTGGTCCGGTTAAGTCCCAACTCGTTAAAACAAGAGCCCCACACTAATCCCAACCAGTACACCCCCGAAAACTTCCAAAGGAGTGTGGCCAATCAGTTCCTTTAACTTCTTTTGGGCAGGGTCAGGGCCATGATATAAGCGTTCAATTAACAAATTTAGAACTTCTGCCTGTTTGCCTGCTGCACGTCGTACCCCGGCAGCATCATAGAGTACTATCATACCAAAAACTATGGCTACTGCAAAAATCGGTGAATTCCATCCATAGTATTTCCCAATTCCCAAGGCTAAAGCGCTCACCGTTGCGGAATGGGAACTTGGGAAACCACCGGAGCTCAACATTAAATGAAAGCTCAGTTTTTTTAGTATAATGAGATTGACTATGACTTTCAGTATCTGGGCAATCAGCCATGCTATCATAGCAGAATTTAAAATAGCATTGTTTAAAATACTAGGGATTATTGGCATACAAACGACCTCTTTTAATGCTGACGTTGTTCAATATAGTAGGCTAGCTCACTTAAAAAAATTGGTTCTTCGCCAAAGGGCTTTAACGCAGACAATGCAGCTTGGATTTGGGCATGTAACTGCTGCTCCGCACCTGTTAATCCTAGCAAAGAAACATAAGTCGCCTTATTTTGACGCTGATCACTACCAGCTGGCTTTCCCAGAGTCTCACTATCCCCAACGACATCTAAAATATCATCTTTAATTTGGAAAGCTAAGCCCAAGGCTTGAGCATAGCAGGTCAAGGCTAGAATCTGCTCCTCAGTGCCCCCTGCCAAAATCCCGCCGAGCCGGGCAGAAGCCGTCAGCAAGGCACCTGTTTTCGCTTTATGAATCTCCTCAATCTCGTTCAAGGTCAGTGATTTTCCCTCTCCAGCTACATCAGCAACCTGCCCCCCAACCATACCGGTCTTTCCGGCCGCAATGGCAACGTCTCGTATAATGCGCAGCTGTCTTTCAGGTTGACCTAGTTGAGGATCAGCCAATAATTCGAAGGCATAGGTGAGCAATCCGTCTCCAGCTAAGATAGCGTTAGCTTCTCCGAAAACCTTGTGATTAGATAATCTTCCCCTTCGGTAGTCATCATTATCCATGGCTGGTAAATCATCATGAATTAAAGAGTATGTATGAATGAGCTCAAGCGCAACAGCCGCAGGTGCAATGAGTTCTGGATTACCACCGACAGTTTCCGCCGAAGCGAGTGCTAAAACAGGTCGAATACGTTTACCTCCGCCAACCAGAGAATAGTACATACTTTGATTTAAGACATCAGTTCCCCACGGTAATTGGGCAAGAGTTTGTTCAAACATTGTAAGATAACGTTGGAACGTTTCCTTAAACACGCTGTTCATCCTTCCCATCAAAACTGGCAGGTCTTATCTGCAACTGTCCATCTGGACCTTCAAGTAGAATTTCCATCTGTTTTTCCGCTAGATCCAAGACATTAGAACAATGCTGAACTAAACCCACCCCCTCCTTGAATAGGTTTAAAGCCTTTTCCAAGGGAAGATCTTTTTGTTCCAGAGTTTTAACAATTAGTTCTAAATTTTCAAGTCCTTTTTCTAGGGTCATGACTTCTGATTCCTGTTCTTTACTATCAGCTTGCGTTTCCTCAAAGGCAAGCACTTCTTCCATAATCACTTCCCCAGAAGGCTCCTGAAAGAGGTCATCAAGCCATTTATCTTTGCTCATGGATTATAACTCCTTCTCTAACACTTCGCAGCGCAGACTTCCTTCACCTAGGCGAACCCGTACCTGCTGGTGGCACTCCACCTGATCCATTGAACGCAGGAGATTCCCTTCTTGATCATACGTCAACGAGTATCCTCGGCCTAAAATAGCCAAGGGACTCAACAGGTTTAGCTTGGCAGCGAATAGTTTTAGTATACCATTTTTATCCGCTACAAATCTAGTCAAGCCTTCTTGAAGGCGCATTTGTAGTGTATCCAAGCGTTGTCGATTTTGATCAATACGCCAAAAAGGATCTTTAAGGGGGCCTCTATTAGAGATTCCCTCCAGACTCTGACGCTTTCGCTCAATAATCGTTCTCATCCCACTTTGAAGTTGATCAAGAAGTTGATTCACTTGAAACTGTATATCCTGTAGAATAGGCACAGCCAACTCAGCTGCAGCAGACGGAGTCGGAGCTCGAAGGTCTGCCACATAGTCCGAGATAGTCACATCAGTTTCATGCCCAACTGCAGAAATTACGGGTATGACCGATGCGGCAATGGCGCGAGCCACTACTTCAGTATTAAAGGCCCAAAGTTCTTCCAGTGATCCCCCACCTCGACCGACAATGATCACATCGACCGTTCTTAAGCGATTGAGCCGAGCGATCGCCTGAGCCACTTCTCGAGGCGCCGCCTCCCCCTGTACAGCTGTAGGCGCTAGAACCCAGGACATCTTAGGGTGCCGGCGCTCCATAATGTTAAGAATATCTCGAATTGCCGCTCCAGTCGGGCTTGTCACTATTCCAATTCGCTTAGGATAACGGGGGATTTCCTTTTTTCGCTTGGGATCAAATAGACCTTCCCCAGCAAGCTTTAGTTTAAGTTGCTCAAACGCTAGGTAAAGTTGGCCTAATCCACTTGGTTCCATCTCTTCCGCGTAAAACTGAATCGTACCCTCACGTTCATAGATACGGATATTTCCCCGAATGACCACTTTTAGCCCATCGGTTGGGATAAAACGCACGCGTTCTGATCGGCTTTTAAACATTACCCCTTTAAGACTCGATGACTCGTCTTTCAGAGTAAAATACCAATGCCCAGAGGCACGATGATTTTTGAAGTTGGAAAGCTCACCACTGATCCAACAATTTTGCAGTTCCCCTCGTTCCTGCAGAACGTAGCCAATTTGACTGACAAGTTCAGCTACTGTCCATATCTTTGGCACAAACTTCACCTCAATGCCTATCATAACATAAAGAAAAGTGGGGAGGAAATAATTCCACCCCACTTTTTTATCGATATTCGATATTTGAGATTCGTTGTTCGAGATCATAATCCGAAGTCCAAGGTTCGAACCGCAAACCACGAACCACGAACCACGAACCACGAACCACGAATTCTACATCCGACTTTGTACCACAGCGACTGTCTCGGCACAAATAAGTGCAGCTTGTTCGAAAAGACGCGCGCGTTCAGCCTTAACTCGCTCTTGATATCCTTCATCCTTAATTCCAGGTAGGTTTATATCGACACTAAGCATGGCTGATTTAAGGGCACTTTCAGCCAGATAAGCAGACACGCCGACATCACTAATTGCGCCTTTATTTCCGATCGGAGCTAACTTCTGTGCTAATTGCAATACTCTGAAACAGTTTTGGGAAATTCCGAGTGGAGTATCTGTTGCCGAGACTAAGACCTCCTGCATTTTGCCAGCACGAACAGCCTTTTCCTCATCTGTGCCTTTTGGTAATTTCAGAACATCCATGAAATTGGAGAATTCGGCAATATCCTGACTTAACCCAGTTTTCAACAAGCCAAGGACTTTTTCCGCTTCAGCCAATATCTCTTTCACTTCAGGTTCAACCTCTTTATACTTCTCCTTACCAACTGTCAGGTTTGCCACCATACAGGTCATAGAGGCAGCCAGTGCTCCCACATAAGCGGAGACACTTCCACCGCCCGGTGTTGGGGAAGAACTAGCAGACACCGTCAAAAATTCCTCCGTCGTCCACTCCCAAATCTTATTCGTATCCATTAACGCGCTCCCCCCTGTAGAACGATTCCCTTAAGTACATTGCGCATAATTAAGGCGGTGGTCAACGAACCAACTCCACCAGGCACCGGAGAAATTAATGAAGCTACGTCTTGAACTGCTTGGAAATCGACATCTCCACAAATTCCTTCTGGAGTTTCGTTAATTCCTGCATCGACGACGATCGCTCCCGCTTTAACCATATCCTTTTTGATCAGTTTAGCACGACCTACGGCAGCAATTAAAATATCAGCCTGACGGGTAAACGCTCCTAAATCAGGGGTTTTGGAGTGACAAATAGTCACAGTGGCATTATGCTTTAGAATCAAGAAGACTAACGGTTTACCAACCGTTTCTCCCCGTCCGACGATCACGACATGCTTCCCGGAAATCTCGACTCCCGAACGAAGCAGCAGCTCAATACAACTCTGTGGAGTAGCAGGGAATAACCCTTCCTCGCCGCTCAAAATATAACCTCGATTAATAGGATGAACTCCGTCAACATCCTTATCTGGTCGGACGGCAGCCATAATCTTTTCTTTTCGCATTCCCTTTGGAAGCGGAAGTTCAATCATGATGCCATGAACTCCCGGATCATTGTTAAGGCTTTCAATCCGCGCCAAGACATCTGCTTCAGGCGTTGCTCCTGGCATTGTAAAAAGCTCAAAACCCATGCCAATCCCTTCACAGACTTTCTGCTTGGAACGGGCATAAACCACGGAAGCTGGGTCATCTCCTACTAAGATTACGGCTAATTTAGGTTGCACTCCTTTGTCTTTCCACTGTGCAATTTCCTCACGAATTTCTTCCTTAAGAATTTTGGACACTGCTTTGCCATCCAACAATTGTGACAAGAGACCCACACTCCTTTGATCCTATTTTTAAGACCCCCACTTTTAGAAGTGGGGGTTCTTCGCGAACTTCAAGTGGGGGTAGAAGCCTCGATAACTAGCTTTAGCTTTGCGATTTTAGATATTGATCGATGCCTGCAGCTGCTTTCTTACCTGCTCCCATAGCCAAAATAACCGTAGCTGCACCTGTTACAATATCTCCGCCTGCGAAAACTCCAGGTTTTGAAGTCATTAACGTTTCAGCGTCAGCAACAATATTTCCTCGTCTATTTAACTCCAAACCAGGAGTTGAGGTTGTTACCAAGGGGTTTGGTCCTTGTCCAATTGCCACAACCACAGTATCCATTGGAATCTCAAATTCTGATCCCTGAATGGCTACTGGAGCGCGTCGTCCTGACGCGTCTGGTTCTCCGAGCTCATAGCGCAGGCAGGTCAGACTTTTGATCCAACCACGCTCATCCCCTTGAATGGAAACAGGATTAGTTAAGAGCCGGAATTGGATGCCTTCTTCCTCTGCGTGTTCAAGTTCTTCTTTCCTTGCTGGCATTTCATCACGCGACCTACGATAGATAATGTAAACATTTTCGGCGCCTAAACGTAAAGCAGTACGCGCAGAGTCCATCGCAACATTCCCTGCCCCGAGAACAGCGACATTTTTCCCAACTTTTACAGGAGTAGCATAGTCGGGGAACTTGTAACCCTTCATTAAATTAGTCCGTGTTAAAAACTCATTGGCTGAATACACTCCATTGAGATTCTCGCCGGGAATATCCATAAAATACGGAAGCCCAGCACCTGTACCAATAAATACTGCATCGTATCCGTTTTCCATAAGCTCATCGACAGACGTGACTTTTCCGACGACTTGATTCGTGAGAATTTCTACCCCCATTTTTTTGAGGTTAGCAATCTCAGTCTGCACAATTTCCTTCGGCAAACGGAACTGAGGTATCCCATACATTAGAACTCCCCCGGCAACATGCAACGCTTCTAAAACTGTCACCGCATGACCGGCTTTTGCCAAATCCCCAGCACATGCTAAACCAGCAGGACCAGCTCCGATAATTGCGACTCGTTTTCCACTTTGGACTGGTTTCTCAAACTTAACTTCTTCTGACTTCATACCAAAATCTGCAGCAAAACGTTCAAGTCGGCCAATAGCAACGGATTCCCCTTTGATCCCTAAAATACATTTGCTTTCGCATTGAGCTTCTTGAGGACATACCCGTCCACAAACGGCAGGTAATGAATTTTTAATTTTCAGGACTCTTCCCGCTTCTTGGAAATCTCCTTGAGCAATTTGCTTGACAAAATCCGGAATGAGGACTTCAACAGGGCAACCTGTCACGCATAACGGCTTTTTACATTGCAAACAACGTTTAGCTTCTTCTACCGCCATCTCCTGAGTATAACCTAGAGCGACTTCCTCAAAGTTATGCGCTCTCTCCTGAGGGTCTTGGCAAGGCATTTCATGACGAGGGATTTTGACTTTTTTTGTACTTTCTACTTTCTCTGTCATTAGTGATGCCCTCCTTCATGGTCACATTCTAGCCGCGCCTTAGCCCGGTTTTCTTCATCTTTATAAAAAGCCAGACGTTTCATCGCTAAATCAAAATCCACCAAATGCCCATCGAACTCTGGTCCATCAACACAAGCAAATTTAGTTTCATTGCCAACACTGATTCGGCAAGCTCCGCACATACCTGTCCCATCGACCATAATTGGATTCATGCTGACAATCGTTTTGATACCCAATGGACGAGTATACTCCACGACCGCTTTCATCATGACCATAGGGCCAATTGCCCAAATAACTTTTACCTCATGTCCTTGAGCCAGAACCTGAGCTAACCCATCGGTTACAAACCCTTTTACCCCTGCACTTCCATCATTTGTAGCGATAACAACCTCGCTACTTACAGCACGCATTTCATCTTCAAGAATCAACAGATCTGCACTTCGTGATCCCAAAACAGAAATCACATGATTCCCTGCTGCTTTGAGAGCACGGGCGATTGGATAAATCGGAGCTATTCCAAGACCCCCTCCAATACAGACGACGGTACCATGGTTTTCAATTTCGGAGGCAACGCCTAATGGTCCTACGAAATCTTGGAATTCATCGCCCTCATTCATGCGAGTAATAATGGCCGATGAGTATCCAACATCTTGTACGACGATCGTGATAGTACCCTTTTCCCGATCAAAGTCCATGACAGTAAGCGGTATGCGCTCACCTAACTCATCTACACGCACAATAACAAATTGGCCTGGCTCCACTTTCGCGGCAACGGCTGGCGCCTCAACGTCTAGCAAAGCAATGCCAGTTGCTAGCAGTCTTTTTTTAACGACTCGGTACATGGGACTCCTCCTCAATGTCAATAAAATTTCTCTCATATCTTTAATTAATTCGATATCTTTATCCATTATCCTTCATCGCAATCCCAAAAATTTAAAAAAGTGTGACAGCCTGACTAATAAGAAAAGTGCCAAAACTCAAGTTTCAGCACTTTTTTAAGTTTTGTCGATTAGGCTAAAATTTAGCCTTTAACATGAACCTTGGATTCAGATTTAGTGACACTATCCACGATTCGATCTAAAATTCCATTAACAAACTTGGCAGATTCTTCTCCGCCAAAGCGCTTTGCTAATTCGATTGCTTCGTTAAGAGTAACTCGTCCAGGAATATCCGAACAAAAAAGCACCTCGTACGTTGCTAAACGCATTACGTTCCGATCTACCTTCGCCATACGGTCAATAGACCAATCTTGGGCAAATGAAGCAATCTTTTGATCAATTTCAGGAAGATGTTCAAGCGTACCATCGACAAGTTGTTGAGCAAAGGCTCTACTAGGCTCTGGAACTTCAAATTCCTCAGCCCACCGTTGGACTTCTTGCGCTGAACTCAGCGGTTCTTTCGTCAGGTCCCTCTGAAAGAGCACTTGTAATGCCGTTTCACGGGCTAATCTTCGACTCAAGAAAATTCTCCTCCCAAATAGTTTCTTTCAAACGATACTAAAAACAATGATACCTGCAAAAATGACTACCTATTAAAAATTCTTTCTAACCAAGTGGAGATATCATTGTGATCATCCTGGCGCTTCCCTACGATGAAGCCCACTGTTGAAAACAGTATTATGACCATGGTCTGCCAAAAGCCCAGCGTCACCATCAGCAAGCCTAGAATGAATCCAAGCGCTGTTCCGATCGATTTGCCCGGATGATTGTCAATGGCCCAAGCGGAATAAGTCATAACTTTGTTTCCCATTTTTGACCAGAACTCTCTCATCGGACGCGTGCTGAATACGCCTTTTGTAGTCGACGTACCAACACTTTCACCTCGATTACTGTAATTCCAGTGTAAAGTTCAACATCTTGTTTTACCTTTTTCTGTAGCTCTCCAGATGTCTGCGGAATGAGAACGCCCTGTTCGAATTGACAAAACGCAAGAATCTCGAGTCCTGTTTCACGCTCTCTCAAACTCGATTGAACCTCAATTACACCAAGCAAAGTTGTTGCGCTACGAACAATGATCTCTTGCAAGGCCTCCTGAGAAATCCGAACATCCCCCCCTTGGGAAGAAGTTCGATAAACACGTTCAGTATTTTCGCGAGGTCGCATAAATAATAGTAATCCCAGTAGGAGCAAAAGTCCAGCCACTACAGTACTTTCCCAAGGGTTTACCTGCAACCATTTAAGCCCTTGTGCTAATAGAAAATAAGGAAGCCCCCACCCTGTGGCAATGGCTAATATCCAAAGCGCTCCCAGGATCAGAAGGAATCCTAAAGCATAGGCCAACATTTGCCGTCCCCTCTTTCAGAAACCCCCCTAGCATTTCCAAGGGGGGTCCCACTCTACTTCAGACGAGAATCTTCTTCTTTGATTTCCGGTAATGGTTTGAAGTTTACCCCTTGTACATGCACATTCGCTTCAACGACCTTGAGCCCAGTCATACTTTCTATAGCTTCCTTCACTGATTCCTGCACACTAAAAGCAACCTCAGGAATTGATACGCCATATTCTACGACGATATAAAGATCGACGGCTACCTCATGTTCTCCAACTTCAACCTTTACTCCTTTGGACAGGTTTTTATTTCTCCCTAACATGTGTGCAAGATCTCCCACAAGACCCCCACTCATTCCGACTACACCTTCTACTTCAGAAGCTGCTAAACCAGCGATAACTTCGACAACTTCATCTGCAATTCGTATTGACCCGAGGGAATTATCCGTTCCCAAACTTTCCATACCTGCTCCCCCTTAATCGATGTTCGTGGTTCGATCCGAATCCTAAATTTATCGAACATCGCATAACGCACATCGTACATTTAGCTTCGGATAAGTATTGCTAATCACTAGATGTAGCTAGAAAAACTGATGAGTAGTTTTCTTTATCCTATAACGTTGTTATTATACCAAATTTAGGCTGATCTAGCAAAGACTATTAACGAGATTCGAACCACGAACAACGAATATCGAACCACAAATTTTACTCCCCTAAAATACGGCGCTGAATAAAATTCGTGTACACTTCCCCGCGTTTATAGAAGGCATTCTCCAAGACGATCATATGGAACGGAATTGTCGTATGAATTCCTTCAATCACGAATTCCTCAAGAGCTCGCTTCATACGGGCAATGGCCTCCTGCCTAGTGGCACCCCAAACGATCAATTTTCCGACCATTGAATCATAGTAAGGCGAAACCATATATCCTTGGTATACCGCACTGTCAATCCGCACTCCCGGTCCACCAGGAACATGATAGCTTTTAATCACTCCAGGTGAAGGCATGAAATTCTTCTCAGGATCTTCCGCATTGATTCTACATTCTATAGCCCAACCTCGAAGCTGAATATCCTCTTGGGTATATCCCAAGGGTTCTCCTGCCGCGAGGCGAATTTGTTCTTTGACTAAGTCAATGCCAGTTACCAGTTCAGTGACTGGATGTTCAACCTGAATGCGCGTGTTCATCTCGATAAAATAAAATTTGCCATGGCGATCCAACAAAAACTCGATTGTACCAGCGTTAGAATAATTAGCGGTCTTGGCCGCTTTGACTGCAACAGCACCCATTTCCGCTCTTAATTCTGGAGTTAAAGCACTTGAGGGTGATTCTTCTAATAATTTTTGATGGCGTCGTTGTAAAGAACAATCCCGCTCTCCTAAATGAACCACATTGCCATAGTTATCTCCAAGTATTTGAATCTCAATATGTCTAGGTTCTTCAACGTACTTTTCTAGATAAACCTCAGAGTTGCCAAAAGAAGCCTGGGCCTCGTTCTGGGCGGCTTGAATTGATTTACTCAGTTCTTTGGAATTTTGGGCAACCCTCATTCCTTTTCCACCGCCACCAGCAGATGCTTTAATCAACACGGGATATCCAATTTCTTCAGCAACGGCCTTAGCTGACTCTTCATCTTTAATGATGTCTTTGGAGCCAGGCACCACAGGAACACCACATTCAATCATCGTTTTCCTAGCAGTAGCCTTGTCTCCCATAGTTTCAATAACAAGCGGAGATGGACCAATGAAGGTGATTCCGCAGGATTCGCATATCTCAGCAAACCGTGCATTTTCAGATAAAAATCCATATCCGGGATGAATTGCATCCACACCCGTCAATTCGGCAGCACTAATAATGTTAGGGATATTGAGGTAACTCTTGGCACTTGCTACAGGTCCAATGCATACTGCCTCATCGGCAGCTTTAACGTGCAAAGCCTCCCGATCTCCCTCTGAAAAAACTGCGACCGTTTCAATCTCAAGCTCGCGACATGCCCTAATGATGCGCAAGGCAATTTCTCCACGATTCGCGATCAGGATTTTCTTAAACATGCTCTCTCTCCTTATTTTTCAATGACGAACAATGGTTGCCCATATTCCACAGGTTGACCGTTTTCTGCAAGAACTTGGATAACTTTGCCTTTGAATTCTGACTCAATTTCATTCATTAGTTTCATGGCCTCAACAATACATACGATTTGCCCTACTTCAACCATCTGTCCTACTTTTACAAAAGCATCGGCATCTGGAGACTGTGAACTATAGAAAGTTCCAACCATAGGAGCAGAGATAATTTCAGTATTTGCATTAACAACAGCTTCCGGAGTATTGGCTACTACAGTTTCCACGCTAGGAGAAACCCGTACAGTAGGTTCTGCAGCAAGCGCTCTATCTGCCTGACGAGCAGTTGCAGTGACAGGAACAGACGTAACCTGGCTAGTTCCTTTACGGATATTTATTTTTACGCCATCGCTTTCAAGATTTAATTCACTAATTTCGGTTTCGTCAATAATTTGAATCAATTCTTTAATTTCTTGTAAATTCAAGTTTGAATCCTCCTTAGACAACCACGTTGTCTTTGTTTCCTTTATATCTGTCATTCCCGTGATGCCTTTTACGCTCTTTGTTTCCTCTTTCGAAATAACACCTTGTTCACGCTCTTCAAAAAACTTCTTAGCAATTTGGGGGAACAAAGCATAACTGACGATATCCTCGGGAGAATGAGCTAATCCCCTACTATCTTTCACAGCTTTCGGCATTCCAGGTTCTAATTTATCAGCCGGACGAACAGACAAAGGTTGTTCGTCTCCAATAATCTTCTTTTGAATTTCCGCATCAATCGGAGCTGGAGGACGGCCATATAATCCTCGTACATAGGCCTTTACCTCCCCTGGAATTAACTTATATCTTGCCCGGCTTAAAACATTTAATACCGCTTGGGTCCCAACAATTTGGCTTGTGGGTGTAACTAAGGGTGGATAACCCAATTCCGCTCTAACCTTAGGGATTTCATCCAATACTTCATGAATTCGTTCTAAGGCCCCTTGTTCTTCCAATTGGGAAACAAGGTTAGAGATCATCCCCCCAGGAACCTGGTGTTCAAAAACTCTCATATCCGAGATCCGGGTGATACCACGTTCAAACCCTCGGCTCTTACGCAGGGCTTCAAAATATTTTGCGATGCGGAATAATTGACGTAAATTTAAGCCCGAATCATAGCCAGTGTCTTGAAACGCCCGTACCACTGTTTCAACCGGAGGTTGACTAGCACCAAAGGCAAGGGGGACACTAGCCGTATCTATCACATCCGCACCTGCTTCTACTGCCTTTAGATAAGTTCCAACAGCCATTCCACCAATATAATGACTGTGCAAATGAATCATAATCCCTAGTTCTTTTTTCAATAAGGAAATTAATTCATACGCTTTAAAAGGAGTAAGCAATCCGGCCATATCTTTAATACAGAGAGAATCCGCACCCAGTTCCGCTAAGGCGGTAGCTGTCTCCAAATAGTGTTTTGTCGTGTGAACTGGACTTATTGTGTAAACAACAGATGCCTGAACATGAGCTCCTGCCATCTTGGCCGCTTGCATGGGCACAACCATATTTCGCACATCATTCAGAGAATCAAAAATCCGAATGATATCAATCCCATTCTTAACACTAAGTGACACAAATTCCCGTACTACGTCATCCGGATAATGTTGATACCCCACTAAGGACTGGGCTCTTAAAAGCATCTGCAAAGGGGTCTTTTTAACATGCCGTTTAATCTCCCTTAAACGTTCCCAAGGATCTTCACCCAAGAAACGTAAACACACGTCAAACGTGGCTCCTCCCCAGACTTCCATTGAAAAAAAACCCATATCGTCCATGTCAGAAAGGATTGGCAGCATATCTTCCGTACGCATCCGAGTAGCCCAAAGGCTTTGGTGAGCGTCCCTCAAAGTTGTATCTGTAATCTTAACTGGTTTCACTGCTTTCCCCCCTCAATAATTTCCCGAGAGTCGATAAAAACTGGACACGGGTTAGTTATTAATAAATGGCCATTAAAACATATGTATTATTATATGAGGGTACTTTATCTTTTTCAATGAAACAAGTGTAAGTATACAATATATTATCAATTGATGCATTCATTATATCATCAACGACGTATCCATTCACTTCAATATACCCAATATAGCAAAAAAGCCATCACCTTAAGGCAACGACTTTGATTACTTAGTTAAGCACGATCAACTAACTAAGTTTAAATGTTTTTTTACCGTCCGTAGAAGTTCTTCGGGTCGAAAAGGTTTTGCAATAAAGTCCACAGCCCCACGCTTTAAAGCTTCTAAAACCATACTTTCATTAGCAACTGCACTGCAAATGATCACCTTAGCCAAGGGGTTAATCCCTAGAATCTCGTCAAGGGCATCTAAACCATTAAGTTCCGGCATCGTAATATCCATGAGTGTCAAGTCCGGGGCCTGAGATTTAAATTGCTCTACAGCCAGCCGTCCATTTTCTGCTTCTATGATGTTCTTTAGGTCTTTGCGGGCAAGAATCTGAGAAATCATGAGTCGCATAAAACTTGCATCATCCGCAATCAAAATTTTGTTCATTTACGGTGTCCCTCACCCTTTCGACCGGGACTTTCGTCCTGATTCATTTACGAGGTCCCTTCCCTAGCGGTTGGGACTTTAGTCCTAATTAAATAGTTAATTCGCGTTGATATCCTTATTCTCCTGCAATGAAAGTCTGTATTTCGAAACTTGTTTTGTTTTTTATTTTTTTGCCGTTATAGTGATTTTATCCAAGCGCACATTGGTTACTCGTAAAACGATCTCTTGAATGAGACTTACGTCGTTCGGCGTTAGCTTTTGAGAATAGACAATGACCGTAACACTTTCCTGAAAAACATCTGCCACTGCATCCTGAAATCCTTTAATTTTAAGCAAATTCTCTATTTCACCTTCTCTTTGTATTTTCGTACTAAGTTCAAGCCATTTTTCTTGCGCTTGAACTTTACTCTTTTCCACGCTTGAATTGAGTAATTCAGAGAGCATAGCCTTAGTCTCTTGACGAAACTGGTCACGCTTTAATCGATAATTCACAAAGTAATTTTCGCCGGATACGTCTTGTTTGACTGATTCAACTTGAAATTCAATGGCAGGTCCCCCCGCTGGAGCAATTACCGGAATATCCACCTGGCTAGAAAAGTGGGCTTTTGGATCAGTCGTCATTAAGATGATTCCTAAAATACCAAAGATGACTGCCAACCCTACTAGGCTTAAGAGCCATAATTGAGTTTTACGTCCTAAAATCAATATAACCGGGCGTCTATTTGGAAAAACCATCATACTTCACCCATTGGAACAACCGTGATCCTCGCGCTCGGAATATTCAAGAGCGTTTGAACCGCTGAATGAATCCCCTCTCTCACCTTTGCATCCCTCGCCCCCTCAGCAATGACCAAAATACCCGCTATCTCTGGGCGATCTTCCATTACCATAACTGGTTGAGACGAACCACTGGGTAGAACCACTTGGTTATTTTCCGTTATCTCTGTTGTTTCTCGCGTTCCCCCCGTTTTATCTGTTTCCTTATTCGTTCGTTTCGTAACGTTATTATTCCTAGCATACTCATTTTTTAGACCAGTCATAAAGCTCACTGAAACTTGAACCTTACCAACTCCGTTCATCATTAAAAGATTCGTTTGAAGTTTACCTTCCAGCTCTTTTTCCAACAAACCAATTTTTGTATTGGTTGCCGAAATGTTGGTTTGCGCTGATTTAGTTTGTAGACTCTGCATAGGATCTACGTCTCCTTTTCCAAGGTAGATAAAGGACATCCCCACAACAATGACGGCGACTAACCCAACCAACACCTTTTCTGATGAAATCTGTTTCATCCAATTCACCTTCATTTTGCTCCTTTCATTCCATTACTTTCTAACTTTCTTGAACGAAAATAATATCTTTGGATAAATTCATCAACGTAGCGATACGCTCTCGAACCTCTTCCGCCCTCTGTGACTGAGTTTTCGCAGGTAAAGAGGACTTATCGATAATAATGGGTTGCACACTCTGAATTTCTTCCTTAGTTGAGGTTAACATAACCTTAACCCTTGTAATCTTAGGCTGATCATTGAAACCTCCGCCTCCCTCCTCAAATTCAACATCGACTTCCGCCGTTTTAACTCCAGGCGTACCCAGTACAAGCGCTTTAATTTGATTGTTCAAAATCAGACGATATTGCTCCTGAACAGCATTTCGTCCAATTTTAACCCCTTGTCCTTCTGATGCAAGAGCTGGCAAATCCTGAGGAATTGTGGCTGTCCAAGCTGGAATTTCCATTGCCAATGGCGTATGTAAAAGTGTGGTAATTGGCGCAAGAACTGCTGAAATTACGAATAATCCCATCACCATTTGAACAAAACCACGCATTGATTTATTGGGTAAAAGCATCTCTAGAAATGTGGCCAAAAGTAAAATGACCGCCAAATTTCGTACTAGGGTTTGCAACGTCTGCACAATGGTCGCCTCCTTAGTGCAACATCACTGAAAAAGTCCCCGTGCCAACAACCACGGCTACGGACATAAAAAACATGATTCCAACTGATGCGACAGTCACTAAAATCAAGATTAAGCTTTTAGACATATCTTGGAGACTGTCCGCAAGGGCCTTTTCGCCAAGAGGTTCAATGAGGGCAGCGGAAATTCGAAAGACTAGGATCATCGCTAAAATTTTCACCAAAGGTCCCAAACAGATAATGATAATGGCGATCAAAGCTATGATTCCAACCGCGTTTTTAAGAAGTAAACCAGACGTGATCACTAATTCAACAGCATCTTTAAAAAATTTACCCACGACAGGAATAAGATCCGCTGAATACTTAGCGGTACGAAAAACTACGCTATCGGCAACCCCACCAGTCACTCCTTGAACTGTCATGACTCCGATAAACACAGTCATGATAACTCCCAAGGAAAGTTTCCCCGCAAATTCGAAAAGTCCAGCCAGTTTATTGAGTCTAAACTGTTCTGAGATATGATTAAAAAGTTTAATGATGGCCGCGAGAAAAAAGAGCGGTAATATAATCGTTTTAATAATGGTAGCTAAGACTGTCAGACTACCCATAATCAAGGGTTTAAATAATGCTGCACTCGTCAGATTTCCCATTGTTATTAATAAGGTTAGAATCACTGGAAACATCGTCTGCATTAGACTTGTCATCTGTTCAATAGCCCCTGTAGCAATGCTTAATGCCTCCCTAAATGACGTAATAGCAAGACTTAAAAGAACTAAATATGTCATCACCTGAGCGGTTTTTCCAACACTTCCCTCAAACGCAACTTGAAGTTGACCTAAAACCGCCCCTAATACCGCTAAAATTAACAGCTTGCCAATCAGTGGAGCCGTACCTAGAATCTGATGACCCAGTAAAACTAACAAAGTATGTCCAATATTTTCCGGTCTCAAGCTTAGTTTTCCGCTTTTTAAATCATCAAATATACGAACTAGAGAAAAACCCGGCATCGCCTTCTGAACATCTCCGTCCAGTTGGTCCAAAAATCCTCGCATTTGGCTCAGATCAACTTCTTGTGATAATTCAACCTTTCCAGTGCTTGGAGATGTAGCTTCCTCAGCAAATATAGGAGAAGTTGTCCCACATAAGAAAATGACAGATAAGACTAAACTTTGGAAGAATCTCAGCAAACACATCACCTCACGGAACGAGTCGTACCAGCGACTCTGTAATAGCTACAATAATAGGGATCGCTAAGAGGATAACCCCAATTTTAGCTGCCAGCTCAATTTTCGTTGCCAGCGAGTTTTCTCCAGCATCACGGCAAATTTGAGCACCGAACTCGGCCAGATAGGCTACACCTACAATCTTTAAAATAATGAGTAAATAATATGAGCTGATATTGGCTTGATCGGCAAGAGTTTGAAGTAATTCAACAATTACTTTGACTTTACTTAAGACAAGTATGAAAATTGAGGCTCCAGCTAGAATCGTGAGCTGTAAGGCTATTTCTGGTCGAATCTGCTTGAGGACAACACTCATAATTGTAACGATTAGGGCTAGTCCTACGATTTGCCATATCTCCACGCTTTAGCCCCCTAATAAAGGTTGAAAACACTCTTAACTAGAGTAAATAATTCCGCTATTGACTGAACTACAATATAGAGAACTACAATGACTCCCATAATTGTTACACCCTGAGCCATTTCACTGCGCCCAGATTGATTAAGAACGGTGGCTAAGATACCAACCAAAATTCCAATTCCAGCCACAGTGATAATTAGATTGAAGCTCATTTCCCGTCTCCTCCCCCAGCTTAAATCAGAATGAGCACTCCTGCGATCCCGCCTAAAAAGCCTAAATAAGACCACATTTTCGCTTGTTTAACCGACCAAATATCTGCTTGTTCCTTCGTCAAAGTAAGTTGGCGTAATACAAGCTCTAGTTGTTTATGTTGCTCGGTGCGATCTGATCGACCTAATCCTTTTCCGACATCACGGATCACTTGCCAATCTTCTGGTTTTAGACAGAAATGAGCTTTTTGACACAATATTGTCGCTTTCCAAGCAATATTGGCTGCCTCTCCCCTCTCCAAACGTTCTTGAAGGTCTTTGAAAAAGCCTTGCCAAGGCATATCTGTTCGTTCTTTTACTATGCCAAAAGCCTCAGGCAAAGGGGTTGCGCCCCAAACAATTTCCGTGTCTAAGAGAGTCAGGGCCATTAAAAACTCTCGCAATTCGGAGGGTCGCCGCCTAATTCGGTTAGCTAGCCACAGACCAGAGGACCCGCAACCAACTATTAGGACAATACAACCAAGGATCAGCATTATAGGATCCTCCCAGTTCTTAGATTATAAACCCCTTCGATGGTCCCTGGTCCCGATTGCCTACTTAAAACGACCAACCGTTCAAATACTCCTTGACTTAGCAGTCGCGCTATGACTGGCCGATTTTGTGCTTCTTCCAATGAACTGGCATGGGCAGTACTTAGGATTTGTACCCCGGTGCGTAAAGCATCCAGTAGGGCAGAAACATCATCTGCATGACCGAGTTCATCCATGGCCATAACTTGAGGTGCCATAGAACGAACCAACATACTCATTCCAAAAGCTTTTGGGCACCCATCCAACACGTCCGTACGATAACCTAAGTCGTAGGTTGGCACCCCTTGCCACATCCCAGCAAGTTCTCCTCGTTCGTCCACAACTCCGACAGTTTGCCCATTTAACCCTAGTTGTGGTACGCCGTTACTAATTAAACGAATCAGTTCCCTTAAGAGGGTCGTTTTGCCAGCTCGAGGAGGAGAAATTAAGAGTGTATGAGATACTTTTCCATTCGCTAAAAGTAAGGGCAAGATCTTTAAACCCCTTCCTTTCATACTCCGTGAAATCCGGATATTTAAGGAAGATACATGCTTCATAGTCTGGATTTTCCCATGTTGTAAGACTGCCTCTCCTGAAACCCCAACCCTGTTTCCACCTGGGAGAGTCAAAAAGCCCTGTTTAAGATCTTCCTCAGCCGCGTAAACAGAGCTATGGGTCATCCGTTCTAATGTACTGACCAGATCCTCTCGATTCACCCGATAGGCTTTATCCGGGCTTGTTACTCTTCCTTCCTGATTAATAAAATAGTCCTTGTCTGATGTTCGTACCAAGAGTGGTTGATCCATCCTCAATCGCAGCTCTTCGACCTCTTGGAAGCCCACATCTTTAATTCTTGTTAAGATCAAACGTATCTCTTCGCCGAACCATCTGGAGATCTCCATCCATAGCACCGCACTTTGATTCGACTTAGAAAAACACTCCTCCGTTTGAGAGGTCATAGACTCAGGTAGATCGGTATGGTTAGTGTGTAGCCGGTCCGGTGTTTGAACGACAGATAGTTTGTAATGTAGCGACACGTCATTGCCCCCCTTGATAAAAGGTATGTCCTGTTTTAACGATTTAGACATCTTAAGCAAAAAAGTCTTATGCGAGGAAGTGTCTTAGCACGTTCGCACATCCTTCGCCGATAGGTATACTTTGAGGATAGCGGCTTCGGCGATACTCATCCTACGGGCTACAGTGTTCTTTTGGAGTTTGCCCTTCGGCGATACTCTCCACCGGAGACTATCGTCACTGGAGACTATCGTGTTCCATTGCTATTCCCTTGTCGCTCAGGCTAAACCGCAAAACTTCTGGGCTTTCTGGTCGAATGCTATGCCATCCTTGGCGCATTCGACACTAGGCACGTCCTGTGCCGTCGCATGTGCGCCGCTCCTTGCCATCCTTGGCACCGCGGCATCAGTCCATCCATGGACAAGTCCAGTTGCGGTTCTTCACGCCTGATCAACTGCGCTCATTGACGCAATTCCACTAATCGTGCTCTCTAAGCTAAGAAACTTCCTCTGGCTTAGGTCGACGGGGTTTGGGAACAAGTCAGGGACGGTTCTTGACAAGGAAGTGTCTTAGGTCGTTCACATCTCCTACACCGATACGTAGACAAAAAAAAAGACCTCCTTTTACGCCTTGGAGGTCTTGCAAATAGCTACTTGATTCGCTTAGTTTTTTCTTCCCACCAGCCTAAGGCTACTATCGCGGAAAGTGAAACTGCTGTCGGCCCAGGAGAGGTTAAAAAGAGGCTCCAGTTCCCTCCTTGAGGAAAGATAAACTTTCCATCCTCTTCACTGGCCAGGGTTGCGCCGGGAGGAACTATCCGGTCAAAGACATTAACACCGCCAACCGGAATTCCACTGACATTTTGGTTAAATTGTATCTGCACTTTCGGTACCGGAAGCGGAACCAGCGCAGTGTTAGCAGGGCTGACCTTTGATGACACAGATCCTGTTCCAGGTAGAATAGTGTTAAACCATATTTGTACTAAAAACGCTTGATCAGATAAATTTGAAATGGTAAACACATTTGCAAATAGATTGATACCGGAACCGGTCGGATTGATTAAAGCTCCCCAGGCGTTCGTAGTGTTGCTAAAAGTCAATAATTCTGTCTGACCGGCAAAGTATTTACCTTGGAGAGATTTATTGAGGGGATTAGGCACACTCACTACTTCAGGTAGTCGTTTGGGTAGTATAATTGAGTCCAGTAAATCTAACATTGCCCACACCTCATTAATCATAGTTTAGTTTGTTTAGCTTATTAAAGCTTGGCTAATGTGGTGCAGGATGTTCAGCTCTAACTGAACATTTTTACTGCTTCGATTGCTCAAACAACCTCTCGATTTCTAGCGACGGTACCGCCTTGCTATAAAGGAACCCTTGCATTTCGTCACACGATTTTTCCTTGAGAAAGGACCGTTGGGTATTCGTCTCTACTCCTTCAGCAATTACTTTTAAGTGAAGGTTTTTAGCAAGATTAATAATAGCTGTAACTACTTCATTTCCATTTTCGCCTGAACCGATATCTTGAACAAAGCATTGATCTATTTTTAGCGTGTCAATCGGCATGTGCCTTAAATAGTTTAGTGAAGAAAAACCAGTACCAAAATCATCAATAGCAATCCGTACTCCTAACTCTTTAACTCTATTTAACATTTGAAGTGACGTTTTCCCATTATCCATCGCAATACTTTCAGTAATCTCAAGTTCCAACCACTTTGGCTCTAAGCCAGATTCCTCGAGAATTTTCGCTACTAACTTAATAAAATTAGGTTCTCTAAATTGCCAAGCTGAAATATTAACAGTAATACGCACGGGTGGATATCCTTTTTCTTGCCACGACTTATTTTGCTCGCAAGCGGTTCTCAAAACCCATTCTCCTATAGGCACTATCAATCCTGTTTCCTCTGCAATGGGAATAAAAGCGGCCGGGGAAACTATTCCCTGCTCGATAGAATTCCAGCGGATTAGAGCTTCTAATCCCACAATCGAACCGTTTTCAAAATCGATCTGGGGCTGATAGTGTAGGACAAGCTCATCGCGGGCTATGGCCTTACGCAAACTGTTTTCTGTAGAAAGTCGTTTGTTAGCTTTAATGTTAAGGCCATTCGTAAAAAATTGATAATTATTTCGACCCTTTTCCTTTGCGTAATACATAGCAATATCCGCTTGTTTCACTAAAGTTTCAAGATCCGTCCCATCGTCTGGATAGAGGCTAATTCCAATACTCGTGCTCAGGTAGATTTCATTGCCATCTAACATAATTGGTTGAGCAAAAACTCCCAAAATCCGTTCGGCCACGGAGGCTGCCTCTAGATCATCCACAATCTCGGGAAGTAAGATTAAAAATTCATCTCCACCCTGTCTGGCAATCGTATCCCCTTCGCGCAATGAACGGCGAACGCGTTCCGCAACGTGATAAAGGAGCCGATCACCCATATTATGACCCATCGTATCATTAATCAGTTTGAAGCGGTCTAAATCCAAGAAGATTACTGCTAGCTTACTCTGTTTACGTTTTGCCCGTGCTAATGCTAGCTTTAAATGTTCATTAAAAAGGTAACGGTTGGGGAGTCCTGTTAAAGCATCATGTTGTGCTTGATGAGTTAATTCTTTCATAAGATTTCGTTTATAACTAACATCATGAAATACTAAAACTGCACCGATGATTGTTTCATCTCTGTCACGAATAGGAGCAGCCGAGTCTTCAATCGCGATAGTCGATCCCTGTTTATTAATTAAAACTGTATGGTTTGCTAAACCAACAATATCTCCTGAACGCAGAGATTGTTCAATTGGACTTTCAACCTTCAACCCCGAGTCTTCATTAATAATTTGAAAAACTCGTTCCTCAGAAAGACCCACTGCATCAGCATTAGTCCAACCTGTTAACGCCTCGGCAACCGGATTTAAGTACTCCACGTTGCCACGTACATCGGTCGTGATCACGGCATCTCCTATGGACTCTAGCGTCACCTGGGCTCGTTCTTTCTCCAGCCAAACCTCGGCTTCTGCTTTCTTGCGTTTTGTAATATCGCGAATGAGGCTAACAATAATCGGTTTTCCATTGATCATTGCACCCTTGGCACTTATATCAATTGGGAAAACGCTCCCATCTTTACAAATGTGTTTAAGTTCAAACTCCATCCCATTGGGAGCCTTTTCCAAAAAATCTGCTACTGACGATTGGTCCTCTGGTAAACGCAACTTATAAACAGGCATATTTGTCAATTCCTGGTATGTGTAACCGTAACGTTTTACCGCCGCCTCGTTAGCATCGATAATTTGCCCTTCTGGATTAATAAATATTATCAAATCAAGAACATGATCTGCTAGAAGCCGATAGCGCTCCAGATGTTCCCGATCTTTTTGCTGGGCTTTCTCAGATTTCTGAAGAGAGTTAAATCCCGATTGAACAAGAGCATACAGAAGCGCTGACGTTATAATAATATAGAGCCATCCTTTTGCGGTTGATAACTGGAGTAGTCCATTATGATCAAACACGATCAAGCCTAATAGATGATCCGAGAAGAGAATCCAGAGCCCACCAATCAGTGCATAAAGCAAAGCTATACACAGAGGAGTGACCTGGTTCAAATTCCCTTTTTTAATGACGTTCATTTACAGGCCCCCTTCCTAGAGTGAGTTATATTCTCTAATTCTAATGATTTTCCTGCCAAGTAACCCGGAGTTTCACAATTTATCTATCTAAATTTAAATCTATAAAACTAAAACAGAGCACAAGCGGACATTTAAACTGACCGCAGCGCTCTGCTTAAAACGAACGATTGATTAATAATATAGTAACACAGGCAAAATCATAGGTCGTCGCCGGGTTTTATCCCATAAATATCTACTCAAATTATCACGAATACTGGATTTTAGAGTTGCCCATTCCATTTGTTCTTTCTGGAACTGGCTCTCTAAGGTTGCTTCTACCACTTTTCTAGCTCCCTCTACCAGTATTTCTGCTTCCTTCATAAAGGTAAATCCTCGAGAAATAATATCCGGCCCAGACAAAATTTTATAAGGTTTCCCTTTGGAGAGCGCAGCCACCACTACTACTACGCCGTCTTGCGCCAACTGCTGCCGATCCCGCAGGACAATCTGTCCCACATCTCCTACCCCCAGACCATCGATGTAAACACTTCCCGCCTCTACACGTTCTCCAAATTCCATGCGTTCCGAGGATAGTTCAACGCGTGAACCCAGTTGAGTTAAAGCAATATCGGAATCCGAGTAACCAAGCGAATGTCCAATCCGTTTTAGAGCAACTTGATGCCTGATTTCGCCGTGATGGGGAATCAGAAAATGAGGGCGGGTAAGGCGTATTACCAGTTTAATCTCTTCTTGGTTGGCGTGTCCGGATACATGGACTTGTCCCATTTCTTTAGTCACGACTTCCGCACCAATCTGATAAAGGTGATTAATGGTCTTTCCTACGAGTTTTTCGTTGCCGGGTATTGGAGTTGCCGCAATTATTACCATATCCCCTGCGAGAACGTTAATTTGTCGATGGCTCCGAGTAGCCATTCGCGTCAAAGCAGCTAGTGGCTCTCCTTGGCTCCCAGTGGTCAGAACCAATAATTTTGTAGAGGGGATGTTTCCTACTTCTGTACTTTCAACGAGAATATCTGGGCTAGGGAGCTTTAAATAGCCTAAATCCAACGCAGTGCGAACCACGTTCTCCATGCTTCTTCCAACGACACAGACCTTTCTACCTACCATAGAGGCAGCATCAATCGCTTGCTGGATTCGATGAACATTTGAGGCGAACGATGCCATAATAATTTTACCTTTAGCGCGTTCGAAATTCTCTTGTAATGCTTTCCCGACTGTCCCTTCGGACATGGTAACACCCGGCCTTTCAGCATTGGTGGAGTCACAAAGCAGGGCTAATATTCCTTCCTCACCCCATGCCGCAAGTTTTCCTAAATCCATATTCTGTCCGTCAATGGGGGTATAGTCGACCTTAAAATCCCCTGTATAGACCACTCGTCCAACTGGCGAAAGCAGAGAATATCCGACTGAGTCTGGAATACTATGAGTTACCCGAAATGCTTCTACTTCAAAAGCCCCTGCCTGTATACGTTCACCAGGTTCTAGCATGTGTAACAAGGATTCAGGATAAGAAGTTCGCTCCTGAAACTTCGCTCTAACCAACCCCAAGGCTAATTTTGTACCATATACAGGGATATTTAATTTGGGCAAAATAAATGGCAGTCCACCAATATGGTCCTCGTGTCCATGTGTAATGAAGAGTCCTTTAATACGCTCACGATTCTTTACCAAATAAGTGATGTCTGGAATCACCAAATCGATGCCGAGTAGTTCTTCGTCTGGAAACTTTACTCCACCATCAATAAGTACAATAGAATCTTCATATTCAAAAACGAGTAAATTTTTTCCGATTTCTCCAGTCCCGCCAAGGGGAATTATGCTAAGCTTTGACGTTTGTCGAGATAACAAAAAAACACCTCCTCTGGTAACAGCTTAAGTTATTCTGCCCCATTGGAGGTGATATCATGTCATAACTTTGTTTCAATTTTTAAAACCTTAATGCTTACCACCAAGACTCTGACTTCTGGCCCCAGATCTCTGATTTCAGTTGTTAGGCCCGTTGAACATAGCTTCCCGTCCGAGTATCAATGATCAGCATATCCCCTTCATTGACAAAGAAAGGTACTTGCACCACTGCACCTGTTTCTAACGTTGCAGGCTTTGTCCCACCCGTAGCCGTGTCCCCTTTCACACCGGGTTCAGTAGCCGAAACAGCTAGATGAACCGTGTTAGGTACGTCCACCCCAATAACTTCCACATCATAAAAAAGTACACCTAAAGTCATGTTTTCTTTCAGCCACTTAACGCCGTCTCCAATTTGTCCTTCTGTTAGAGAGGTTTGCTCATAGGTTTCCTTATCCATGACCACATAATGTTCTCCATCTTTATAGAGATAATCCATTTCGCGACGTTCCACATGGGCTTTTTCCACTTTTTCACCGGCATTAAACCTGCGTTCAACGACTCCACCAGTCTTGACATTTTTTAACTTTGTCCGAACGAAGGCAGCTCCTTTACCTGGTTTAACATGTTGGAACTCAACTACTGAGAAAACATCACCATCTAATTGAATCGTTAGACCTGTCTTAAAATCATTTGTAGAAATCATAAATACCATTTTCCCCCTAAAATTCTTTATAATTAGTTTGTCCGTTTCCGGGCCAAATATAAGAAAACTTGACTACAGGAACACTCGGCCATCCTTGGCCAGCGGCCGTCTTAGTTGCCCTTATGTTTTCTGGCTAATACTAAGAAAGTATGCAAGCTTTACTCTATGATTATGAAATCTTTCGGTGCTTGGGTCAATACTTCACAGCCTTTTTCAGTCACCAAAACAATGTCCTCAATCCGGACACCCCCCCAACCTGGGATATAAATGCCAGGCTCGACGGTGACAACCATACCCGGTTCGAGCACACGATCTTCCCGTTTATTGAGATTGGGGCCTTCATGAATAGCCAGTCCCACAGAATGTCCCAGTCCATGTCCAAAGTATTCGCCATAGCCAGCCTCTTCAATAAGTTTACGCGCTACCGCATCAACTTCTTTACCGGTCCGCCCGGGGATAACCGCTTCAATTCCTGCTTTTTGGGCTGCTAAGACAATGTCATACACTTCGCGGTGCTTGTCCTCTGGTTCCCCTAAAAAGATCGTCCGTGTAATATCTGAACAGTAACCTTGATAGATTGCACCAAAATCCATAGTTAGGAATTCCCCCGATTGGGCCCTTTTTGAACTAGCAGTCCCATGGGGGAGAGCAGAGCGCACACCAGAAGCAATGATGAAATCAAACGAAGCCCCACTTGCTCCTGCACGGCGCATGGAGAATTCTAAGGATAGCCCAATTTCTTCTTCCCGTTGTCCGATTTCGATCGTCTTTAA
The DNA here is from genome assembly GCA_027353165.1 of Desulfosporosinus sp. GTDB lineage: Bacteria > Bacillota > Desulfitobacteriia > Desulfitobacteriales > Desulfitobacteriaceae > Desulfosporosinus. The sequence continues at coordinate 4,755 of DAIEHY010000006.1, read as the reverse complement.
TACCTCAGCAAAAGCATCATCTGCAATTTTGACCGCTTGACGAATTAGCTTGATCTCTGACTCATCTTTCACCGAGCGCAAATGGCTGACAAGGTTTGGTAGCGACAAAAGTTCTGCTTGTGAAAATGCATCTTTCAGCTTTCCATAGTCTACATAAGTAACATAGTCTCCTTCAAAGCCCACTCGCCGGACTGTTTGTCCAATTTCCGACAAAGAGTCAAAGTGGTCCTGACCCGAGTTAATAATCTCAAAATCTGGTGACTGAGCCTTTGCTTGTTCTATGTAACGAAAATCAGTTAATAAACAGGCCTTTTCTAAGGAAATAAACAAAGTTGCTTCCCCACCGGTGAACCCGCTTAGATACCGTCCATTTTCCGGACGAATAACAATATAAGCATCAACTTTTTCCTCTTGCATACGTTGACGTAAACGTTCAATGCGTTTGATGGTCTAACCCCCTTATCGTAGTACATAGTTCGTAGTTTGAATATCGAATCATGCTTTTGCCCGACCGACTTGATATTTAATAGCATAACGCATTGCTAATACATACCCCTCTGCCCCCAGACCTGATACTTGTCCGATACAGACCGGAGCGATAACGGAATTTGCGCGAAAAGCTTCACGGGCATGGATATTTGATAGATGGACTTCAACCGTCGGAATTTTCACTGCACTAATAGCGTCCCGAATTGCGTAACTTGTATGCGTCCAAGCCCCAGGATTAAGAATTAAAAAATCGTCAGAGGTCAAAGCCTGAATCCAATCCAAGAGATCTCCTTCGTGATTTGTCTGCCGACACTCAGCTTTCATACCCGCTAGATTCGCAGTTACTAACACTTCTTCATTGATTTGAGTCAATGTTTGTGACCCATAATGTTCCGGTTCTCTAAGACCTAATAAATTTATATTAGGACCATTAAATACCCATATCATTGCCAATTTATCACTTCCTTAACTACCCTAAAATTTTAACACAATTTTGTATTATAGCATAGTATTTTCAACGTCATACCCACTAATCTATCTGACTATCGCCTAGTCTAAAGATGCTGCCGTTAGCGGCATGAGGGTCTAGCACAAAAAAAGCCCTATAAAAAGGGCTTATTTGTGCACTTGATACTTGTCTGGAAAGAATAATCTATTTAAACGGGAACGACATACGCCATCTCCGTTGATTTTGAACCTGCGTATACCCTTGAGAAGATTCCGCCCCGATTTGTGAATTCTGAGCATAGGGTGGAGGGGGGGGACCAAATTCTTGGCTTGGACTTAGCAATGTTTGTTGAACTTGACCCTGATTAAATTGTGAAGACTTGTTCTCCCCTTGGACAGTCGTTTTAGCCTTAGGTTGTGTCTGGTCAGTTAACGAAACAGCTTGTTTGCCTTGCTCTGCGCTATCCACTTTTTCACTTACTAAACGTGGAGAGAGAACAACGTCTAAATTACTTAACATAATTTGTACATCAGTTGGTCCACATTCTCCTGCAGGCTGAATTTTACGGATCTCGGTTCTAGGAAGAATAAAGTGAATTTCATGGGGAGTTCTTGGTTCACCGATACGTCGAAGCCGAACTCGAACACCTTCGACTTCCATTTGGACTTCATCCAGATAATCCCCAACAAACTCTTGTCCCTGATCCACATGTATATCTGCAAATTGCTCTTGCCCTTTTTGAACACTTTTAAATTCCGGCAGAACAACTTTCTGTCCTATTTGAAGTTTGAGCGGGTCAACGTTTGGATTAACCAAAAGGAAATCTTCACAAGTCCCCCCCCAGCGCTGGGCTAGGGCATGGAAATTATCACCAGGCTGAATGCAATACTCTTTACCATCCATTACATATCCCCTCCTCCATTAGATTATGGAAGCGAGAGACTGTCTTGTTACCTAATTTCACCGGAATAAAAATAAATTCGGAGAAGCACATCTCCCCCTTCGGAGGCTAATATGACTTCCTGAACATGAATACTGAACTCCTGCACTTCCTCAATCCCTTTAAGTGACGTCACTATATCGTTCCATTGACCTTGGAGACGCAAGCGAACTAAAGCATAATCCAAAGTCCTCTTGTTTTCCGTTTCGTTTCTTTCCCCAAACCGTTCGACATTAAAACTGACTACGTCGATGCCCTCTTTTACGAACGTGTTATGACACTTCTCGATCATATCGGGTAACAGATCCATTGAGGGAATAGCATACAGATTGTGATTTGATTTTAGATTTGTCCCCTCCGCAGTCATTATAAATAGCCAATCGTCTTTTTGTTTCTGGATAGATTGAAACTCTGTATACGCTGGTTGCCAGAGAACTAGAAAGGCCAAGGATATGCAAACCATTAACCCCACTGTAATTCCCTTTAACCAACGCAAAGAAAGCTCCGACGATTGGAAAATTTCAAAAATAGTTGTGATAGATTTTAGCTTAAACTGACTAGTGGGCAAAACCATAATCTACCACTCCTTCTTAATCTTCATTTTTATTAATGGGCAACATTATGTTTAGCACTTATTGTGAACTCAACCTCATTGAGGGAAGTCAATTTGTAACTCGTCAAGACCGGTTGTTCCCACCCCATAGTTCGAAGAGTATGAATTAACGTTTGCACACTACTTGCATCAATAGATATTCCGCTCAACGACATGCTTCCTTGCTTATAGACCATTTGCTCTATTTTTATCTCCAAGCCTGACAAGGTTTGCAGCTCAGTCAATGCTTCGCCCACTTTTTCCCTTCGTATCCGTAACGTATTCCAAGTTGTTTCTAACGCTTGTTGCTCTTTTGCTTGCTCCTCAATCTCTGAACCCTGATGTGAAAGTAGTTGTACCTCTTGTTTTAAGGACACCGACGTTTGCTCAAGTGTAATCCACAGGATTGTTCCAACCACCAAAATAGCACCCGTTAGAAATGCCAGTCTTAAGTACCTCCGCTTATTCTTCTTGACTCTGGTTGGTTGGCTCCACAGGTTGAGCACAGGATGATGTGCTAAAATTAGTTGTCCATACCCCATCAACACTTCGCTCCGGCTTGGATATTCCTCAAGAAGTTTTTGCCAGGAATCCGGAACACACTTTAATTTTAATGGTTCAGCTAGCGAAATATGATTTGACGTGACTAACCCCTGTGCCAGCTTCTCGGTCACTAAATCACCAGACCAAACCAAGCGTTTTAAGTCCAGATCCGTCTGCTGTGTTTTATGATATAAAAGAAATCGCCTGATCTCTCTTTCACCTTCTTCAATTTGCACTCTCTCACAACAATTTAGTTCCTCAGTCAGAGGCTGAGGCAAAATCCGCACAATTTCCGGCACTTCTCCCCGAAATAATGCCATTTGAAAGCAGCCAGATTCCCCTTGCAGATAAAGAACATCTTCGTTAGGTTTAAGCTTTAATGTTTGCCCCAAGACAGAGAACGCAAAATTTATACCACTAACCTTAAACCCTGCTTGTTCAAAGATCGAAACATACTGTACGAGTATACTCTGTCGAGTTGCGCCCAGTAAGATGCGTGAACCGATGTGCTTTTCCTCGGAAATGACTAGAAAATCATATAATAAATCAGATCTCGAAATAGAAATTTCCTCATCCACTAATAGTGCCACAGCCGAAGTTCGGTCGCGTTTTGATAGCCACGGTAACGAATAAGCTCGTATAAAGCCTTGTTGCAATGAAATCGCTAAATATGCCTTCTGGTTGTCCCCAGGGAGTTGTGAGCGATACGTTGACAAACTATCAATTAAAACACGTTCATTTCGCACATTGCCTTGTTCGATGATCCCAGTCGGTATTGGAATGAAGTCAAATTTGACCGATGTCGACCATTTTCCATGTTTTATGGAAAATGGTCCAGGAGGGTCAGAAAACCAAAATGCTCGAATTTCTCCATCAGTCAATTCAAAAACGACTGAACTTTTCTTCATGGAGAGCACTTCCTTTAAGACTAAATCTCTCTATCTAACCCAAGCCCAATACCAGTCGAAGAGTTGGGTTCCCCATAACAAAGTAAGTATTGCCCCCAATGCTAGGTAAGGTCCAAAAGGTATTTCTTGACGAAAATGTTTTCGACCAAGAAATATACGAAAGACTCCAACTACTGTGCCGATAAAACTTCCGGTAAAAACAGCTAGGAAGATTGCGGGAAATCCCAAAAATGCTCCCATTGCCGCCACCATCTTTACATCTCCCAGTCCCATTCCTTGCGGGTAAACTCGGGCGATAATCCAGAATAAGCCTCCCGCGCCCAAAGCACCAATTATACTTTCCCATCCTCCAGGATTTCCTGGGATGAAAAAGGCTCCCAGAATTCCTATCCCCAGAAGCGGTAAAGTAAGTACATCTGGCAAACGGAATGTATCTAAATCGATAAACGAAAGTGCCACAAGCCCAGCCATAAAAGAAAGGTTCAAAACCATTCGAGCAAGGTGCATCTCTGAATCGAGCCTCATGAAAGCATAGATAAAAAAGAGGCACCCAGTAAGAACTTCAAC
>DAIEHY010000006.1:0-258 GCA_027353165.1 Desulfosporosinus sp. | reverse complement strand
GCTATACAATGACGACACTGCCCTTTCTGGATCAGAAAGCTAACTACGGGAATGAGTTCCCTAGCTCGTAAGGAATGCCCACAACTAGGGCAATGTGAACCAGGGAAAATCACGGATCTGCCACGGGGCACTCGATAAATGACTACATTCAAAAAACTGCCTATTAAAAGACCAAAAAGCCCGATCATTATACTTAATAAATACAATCGAGGTGCCCCCTTATCCGGATATCCCTACGCTTTAATGAAGATTTTTTCT
>DAIEHY010000069.1 GCA_027353165.1 Desulfosporosinus sp. | reverse complement strand
CTTGCCTTGCCAAGTCAAAGCTATAAATAATAAAATGATTAGCAAAAATGAATGAACCCCAAAAGGGACAGAAAACAGTCTCACTACATACGCACTAACAGCTAAAATAATCCCAATTAGTAGTATTTTATTCCAATCAGTATGAAGGATATTCCACGTTAAAAATATCATGGCAGAGACGGTTACTAGTATGAAAAATAGTTTGAATTTTTTGGGTAGACTTCCCATTTTCCACCTCTCATATAGTTTGGCCGACTACTTTACAATTAGATTCTGTGCATTGCGCCACCGGCGAGAACGAGAGTGAAAAGAATAGTAATTACTTTAAATAATTTACTCATTTGCGGTAACCTCCTTGATTTTTTTTATCAAAGGTACAGTTATCCGCTTCGCTCTTATTCCGTTCCGCTGTTTTTTCCGCTTCGCTAAGTAGGGAATTAAAACAGAGTTTCAAATCTAATTGTTAGGTAAGTCGGCCAAAGTCTGCAAATTAATTGTCTCTGAGAAACTTTAGTTTCCTATTGACTGCATCAAGAGTTGCCTTAACGACAGCCTCCCGATCATCGTTTCTAACCAAAGCACAGCCTGTCAGTGTTTGTTCGCCTGTAGGGGTAATCAACGTTATGGAGACTAAAGCAATTTGTTGCTTAGCAAGCTGTGTAACTCCAACATCGTCGGTGACGAAGAGAAGTGTATCTGAGGTCAGAGGATTAAGTGCTTTAAGCGTTGCTTCAGCAAAAAGACGTAGCTTATTATTCGATGAGGAGGGACCTTGGGCCACCCCTTCAAGCTTATCCCCCGCTAACAATTCCACCTTTACTTCTGCCATCCCATTAACCGTACTATGTGTCAATCCCACTAATTTGGGTCTTTTTGACACTACTGTCGCTATAGGTACTTCCTCTTCATCGTCCACTTGGGCAACACTAATCTTCTTATGGTCTATTTGTACATCATATTGGGCTATCAAGATTGACTCGACATCCCTTACAATTTGCTTAGGTGCCCTTCCTGAATGGGAAAGAATGTGAACTTCTTCAATTTCTCCTTGGTTATTAACATTGATCCGAGCCGCTATGACAGATTTAATTTGCTTAATAGCTTGCTCTAAGTCTTGGATTGAACAAGGCATATTTGACATGAAAACACTCCTCGGTATTTTAAAATAATGCCCTTACTTTATACTGTACTAAAGTATTTTCGACGTTTAATGATGTATTCCTTCCTACATTCTGGCAACATGGTTAAAACTCTTAATTTTCTTCTTTGTTTTCCATAATTTATGATATTATTTTAAGCTTATTGTTATACTTTTCACCATGATTCATGAATTAATAAGCAAGACCAAAAAAGACTACCTCGCGAAAGGTAGCCTCTAAGGTTTAGGTTCAATCTTTTGAGCTGTTAGGCCATGAACATTTTAACATCATCTTCAACATTTGTGATGCCTGCGATACCAAAGTTCTCAACCAAGACTTTAACTACATTAGGAGACAAGAAGCCCGGTAAAGTTGGTCCTAAGTGAATATTTTTAACACCTAAGTGGAGAAGTGCTAATAAAACAATGACTGCCTTTTGCTCGTACCAAGCGATGTTATATGAGATAGGAAGTTGGTTGATATCTTCCAAACCGAACACTTCTTTAAGTTTTAAGGCGATAACGGCTAAGGAATAGGAGTCATTACATTGTCCAGCATCAAGAACTCTTGGAATTCCGCCAATGTCCCCTAGGTTCAGTTTGTTATATTTGTACTTTGCACATCCTGCCGTGAGAATGATAGTATCCTGAGGCAATGCCTTGGCGAAATCAGCGTAATAATCACGGCTTTTCATGCGACCGTCACAGCCTGCCATGACGAAGAAGCGCTTAATGGCTCCCGACTTAACAGCAGCGACAACTTTATCCGCAAGAGCTAAGACCTGATTGTGAGCAAACCCGCCGATGATTTCACCCGTTTCGATTTCCGTGGGTGCAGGACAACTTTTGGCATGGGCAATGAGTGCCGAGAAATCCTTAGCCTTTCCATCTTCACGGTCAGCGATGTGCTTAACTCCTTCGAAACCAACGACACCTGTGGTGTAGACGCGATCTTTGTATGATTCTTTAGGAGGAACAAGGCAGTTGGTCGTTAGGAAAACCGGACCGTTAAAGGAATCAAACTCTTTATCTTGTTTGTACCAAGCATTCCCGTAGTTACCAACAAAGTTGTCGTATTTTTTAAAGGCAGGATAGTAGTGAGCCGGAAGCATTTCACCATGAGTGTAAACGTCCACTCCGCTTCCCTGGGTTTGGATAAGCAATTCTTCGAGATCTTTCAGATCGTGCCCGCTAATCAATATGGCTGGGTTATTTCGAACTCCGATGTTGACTTTTGTGAGCTCTGGGTTACCATAAGTGGTGGTGTTCGCCGTATCCAGGAGTGCCATCACATCAACACCGTATTTTCCTGCTTCTAAGACTAAACCAACAAGGTCACCGGCGGCAAGAGAGTCATCTAAGGTGGCTGCTAAGGCCTTTTCGATAAAGGCAAAGATCCCAGCTTCTTTGTGTTCTAAAGTATAGGCATGTTCAGCATAGGCAGCAATCCCTTTTAAACCGTAGGTCAATAATTCTCTGAGTGAACGAACATCTTCGTTTTCCGTCGCCAAAACACCTACAGCCACTGCTTTTTTCTCAAAGTCATCGGCTGGGGCGGACCAAATAGCCGCATCATTTAAGTTTGCTGGAATTGTGCCGCCAGCTTTAATGATTTCTTGTTTGAGCATTTCACGAAGAGTAAGACCTTCTTGGATTCTATCTACAAAACGACTTCTGTCGAAATTGGCATTTGTAATCGTGCTAAAGAGGCTTTCCATGATAAATTTATCAACATCCGGGCGAACAATGTTCATAGCTCGTGCTTGAACCGCATAAATGGAGATCCCTTTTAAGGTGTAGATCAACAGGTCTTGTAAATTAGCCACGTTTTCAGTTTTTCCACAGACCCCTTTAATTGTACAACCGGTTCCTTTGGCAGTTTCTTGACATTGATAACAAAACATACTCATTTTTGTTTTCCCCCTGCATTCTTATTTTTAAATTTGTGTTGCTCAAGTTGACTAAGGTTAGTTTAAAACAAATACGTTTAAAGTACTGTGATTTTAAGGATTCTTTAAGTGTGAGAAAAATCACACCGGATTGTGTATAATGAACATCAACAGTCTTAAACGTCGATAATGTGTGGGGGTAAAACATATGCTTAACGAACCAGTTAAAAATCCTGTACTCGCCAAAAGTGTTTTTATTGCCGAGGGGTGTAAAATAGCGGGCGACGTAGAAATCGGTGAACACTCCAGTGTATGGTATAACTCAGTCATCCGAGGTGATCTAGCTAAGATTAGGATTGGAAACAGTACGAACGTTCAGGACTTGGTCGTTATCCATGTCAATGAAAATCAGCCCGTTACGATCGAAGACTATGTCACGATCGGGCATTCTGCCATTCTGCACGGATGTAAGATTGGTAAAGGATCCTTGGTGGGGATGGGCGCGATTATTCTGGATGGTACCATAATCGCTGAAGAAACCTCCATTGCTGCTGGGAGCATTGTTTCTGGAAATAAAACCTTTCCCCCACGGGTTCTGCTAATGGGAGCGCCTGCACGAGTCGTGAGAGAACTCACTGATATGGAGATTGCAGCTATGTACAAGACCGCGGAACGCTATGTTGCTAAAGCCAATGCTCAGAGTCATCCTCTATGACACTAGGGTCTTTGCTAAAAACAGTTCTGTTAGTTTAGGGTCGAATTGACGGCCTCGTTCCTTTTTCAATTCTGAAATTGCCTCTTCCCGCGATCGGGCCAGACGATAAGGGCGGTTATGAGTCATTACATCAAACGCATCCACGATTGCAACTAAACGTGATAACAAAGGAATTTGGTCTCCTTTCAACCCTCGTGGATAACCTGTTCCATCCCAATGCTCACGGAGAGCCAAGATTGCTTCGGCGACCACCAATTCGTTGATGGACTGGGCCAAGCGAAAACCGATTTCACTATGTCTTTGCATAATTTCCCACTCGCGATTCGTCAATTCAGTGTGTTTTCCTAGGATTTCTTTAGGGATACCCACTTTACCTATGTCATGAAGCCTTATCATCATGTTCAAATTATCCAGTACCAGTGACCCTGCACTTAATTCCGCGTCTTGAGCGAGATTGACAACTAAACGTCCAACTCTCTCGGCGTGCTCAGGGTCCTCAAAAAACTTTGTTTGGAGTTCCCTTTCTACGCTGAGAATCAGCCTATGCTGCACTTGCTTGCTTTTTTGCAATTTGTCGCTGTACATTCTGGTTTCCGCAATACCAAATAAGTCTAAAATGCTTTTGGTAGGCTCTTCTTGCGTCGCCATACCTAATGAAACACTGAGTTCAGTGGGCAAACCCGCTTGGTGTTTACAGCTTTCCGTAATCCGTTCTGCAATCTTTTCACAGGCTAACCTATCTGTACCTGGCAATAAGATTAAAAATTCATCCCCACCCCAACGTGACACTATATCTGATCTACGCGTACTTTGAAGTAGGGCCTTTCCGAACCCTTTTAAAAGCATATCTCCCTGAATATGGCCAAACACATCATTGGCCAACTTTAGACCATTAAGATCAGCCATGATCACGCTGAGTGGAAAATCCCCCTCCGTCCGGAACTCTTCGATCCAGTTATCCACAAACGCACGATTATGTAAACCTGTGAGTTTGTCGTGAAAGCTGAGGAAAGCCACTTGTTCCTGGGCCTTGTGCTTTTCAGTGACATCCGTAAGTATTAACATACACAATGGATTGTCATCTTCGTAGTTGGGAGGAATTGGTTTAAGCTCAATAGAGAGATAGTGGTCTTCTCGTTTTATGATTTTTGGTAATTTATGAATGGATTTCTGTTGAATTTCTAGATCTGTCGATTCCAAAACACTCTTGAAAACCTCCGCAAAGAGGGTATTTTGTTCTTCATTTTCGCTTTTAAGCAAGTCGAGAATATTTACGCGATTAACCTTAAATCCAAAGATTTTCTCGCATTCTAAGCTATACTCTCGATCGATAATTAAGTCTCGCCCAAAGGTAAGGAACCCTTGCCCCGCATTATCTAGAATGTTTTTGATTTCATTTTCTCGCCGAAGTAGATTTCCCGCTTGAATATCGCTAATTTTAAAAATCCGACGGGTAAAGGTTAATAACCTTTCGTACTGTGTCACAATCGACTGATATTCTGCGAGAAACTCACTTCCTGCGTACTTTCCTTCGGCAAGCTCCAACAATGCTTTCTCCAATACTTGCAATTCCTTCTCAAATAATTGTCTCTGAAAGTCTCTATCCATCATACAGAAAAGTCCTTTCTCGCTTATTCCATTGAACCAAATTCCGCTTCGTTTACTCTATCTAATCTGAAAACCAAGAACTGTAATATCATCCCGTTGAGATTCTTCTTGCCGATAGTCGTTTAAAGCTTGATTAAAGTAATCGCGTTGTTCTTGACTATTAAGGTTGCTGCTTTCCTCTATCAAGGATATAAATCGCTTTCGTCCCAGTGAGTGGTCTTTGGGGCCCCCATTTTGATCGAGAAATCCATCCGTAGTGATGTAGAAGAAATCGTCTTCCCCTATCTCAATCAAGGTATTTTGGAATGTTTGGTCAACGTCTGATTTAAGGTAACCGACACTAAATCGCTCTCCCTGGATCCTTAGGACCCCTGCGTGACTTTTGTGATAGAGATCAATTTTGGCGCCGGCAAAGACTAAGGTGTTTCCTTCAATCAGACATATCCCTATATCTAACCCATCATCCGTAATTCGGGTCCCTTTGTTATGCATTGCGGACTTCAGTCTAAGGTTAAGTTCTGTGATTATCTCTCCAGGGCTAGAATGATAGCCTTCCTGAACGATATGATTGAGAATTGGAGCTACAGCCATGGTCATCAGAGCACCCGGTACACCATGCCCAGTGCAATCTGCCACTGCCACAATTACTTTTGTGTCTATTTTCCGTAACCAGTAAAAATCCCCGCCCACAATATCTTTGGGTAGCCATAAAATGAAGCTATCTTTAAAAGCATCGACAAGCTCTTGGTCTGAGGCGATAATTGTCTCTTGCACTTTCTTGGCATAATCTATGCTATCCATGATCTTGATGTTTTGCTCCGTAAGTTCTTGTGTCCGTTCGTTAACCTTTCGTTCAAGCTCCTCACTGAGCTGTATAGCCTGTTTCAAAGGATTGGCAATTCTAGTCGAGACTAAATAAAAAACAAGGGTGACTATTATAAGGACTAATAAGGCTGCCAGAATTGAATTTCTCAAAATAGACGCCAAGAATCCAGTGGTTTCTTTTCTTGGGACCTGTATAATTAGCTGCCAGTCAGTGGCTTGCAGAGTCTGGTGAACTAAGTCAATAAGTTCACCGTCTGCATTCGTATACTCCATAATTTCAGGTTGATCTGTACCGTGAGTGTCACTCCCTAAAACCATTTGACAAACATCTGAGGGTAAAAAATCTGCCAGCACTCTCCCACGATCTTCCAAATTTGCTGCTAGGTGAATTTTGCCTGAGTGATCAGTTAGCCAGATAGTTCCGATTTCCCCGAATCTATAGGTCGAAAATTCCTGAGAAATATCTTTAAGATCAAGTCCCACCCCTGTTACCCCAAGCGGATGTTCAGGATTACCCATCAAAGCATTAATAAAGACGAAGGTATCATGACGTTCTTTATTATAATCAATATTCACTGAGATCGGGTTTTTAGATTGAAGCGCTTGAAAAAACCAAGCATCCTGTGGATTGGTTTCCGAGAGTTTTCCGACCATACCTCCTTCTGCCCAATATGTATGAGTACTCGCACTGGCTAAGAAAGTATTGCTGTAATCATAGTCTGTAGCAATTCTGTTTAATTTTTCCACTGCTAATTTTTGGGTAGTCGGATCTCTTTCCTCTGTAGAGACCCAGTCGGATAAAAAAGGGTCCCTGGCCATCATCAAAGAGGTTTCTTTGGCCCTCGCCATCCTGCCTTCAATTTTGCCTGCTGCAGACTGAACAATAAAAAATAAATCCTTAGTCTTAAGTTTTTCAATGATTGCTTTTTCAGCGATATGGTAGCTTAAAGAGCCTGTCAATAACATTGAGATTGCAATGCTAAGGCAGGCTAATAAAATTACCCATTTTGTCCTTTTATCATAAAGGCTAAATCTTTTTAGCGTATTCACTTTTTTTATCCCTACCCTATTCCCCTTTTAGCACCTGCTCCATGAACATTTCAATCATTCGAGCCCTTCTCTAGCTCAGGAATTATCTTAAAGGGAAAGGAAATATCCTCCTGAAATTCCTCCGCACATTCTACTTCACTTTCATTTTCCATATCACAGTACCAGTTAAGTTGAACATTAACGCCCCGTTTGAAGGCTTCTTCCAACTTTTCTAGAAGCATCATAATGCATTTGGAACTACTGGTATTGACGTAACTCAGGCGTATGTCCACCCGTATCTCAGCGGGGGATGTGGATAAATAGTTTTCTATCCTAAGAAACACCGGGTCATAAAATTTAAAGGCATTCTCAGGATAGGATTGCCCTTTTAAGACTAGAGTTTTTTTATTAACGTTAAAATCTATCAAAGGAGTTGCTTTAGTCGCTTCAAAAAATAAGCTTTCCATTATACTACCTCTCTCCTAAACCATTACTGTCAGGGTAAAGAACAATAAGTCATCCATGCTTTGCAAGGAATAGTTCATAGGCTTGCTGGACTTCCTAGCAATATCTATAAGTCCTAGACCAGCACCAATACAGTCAGGAGGGAGTTCCTTCTTCATTTGTTCTTTATACCGTTTCTTGAGTTGATCTTTTGGCATTGGAATCAGAGTATCCAGCTCAACAGCTAGCTTCTCGGCATCTGATTGTTCGATTAAGTTCCCTGAGCAGATAAAATAACCTTCTTCATTTCTGCCAATCGTTACAATTCCGGAATTGTAAATGCGATCGTAGACACTACTGCCTTGTTTCGAAACGGCATATTTTTTAATATTATGAGTAGTTTCTACGAAAATGGCGAAGACATTATAGATATCATTTCGGGGACGGTCCTCAGCTTCCATATGTTTCATAATAGCCTCCCCAAGTTCTTCAATGATCCCCTGGGAAAAGCGTCCCGAAAAGCTGATGAGAATTCCGCTGCAAGTTAAGGTCCTTTGTAGATTAATGAGCATCTTGTCGTCCAACATATTACTCCTCCTAAGTTAGGAACTTAAATAATATGACAACTTTCGACGTGTACTATAACTATTCCTGCATTTTTGCTGGTACAGTCGTTTCTTTCTTTTGCCTTCAAGCTCTTAAGAATACTCATTAGAACTTATAGCACTCTTATAATGAAAGTATACTTTTGTAATCTTGGTAAACACTACCCTATAATTATTCTACGAGAATTGGAATGGATTTATTGAAGCTAAGAACTTTGTTATTACTAAGCACCTCATCCTTTCTACTATTTGTGGCGATTACCCTAATCTCGTCAAGACTTCCATCCCCTATACCTGAATCGGCTGTGGCCGGAAAACTAGTCTGGCAAAAGCATAATTGTATAAGTTGCCATACCTTATTTGGAAACGGTGGATATGAAGCTGATGATATGACGAACATTACCACTAAGGAGACTTCATCCTATCTGATTGACTATCTTGTCCAGCCACCCGTGATGCGTCCCAATAAATACACTCATCATCCGGCACTCAACAAAGTAGATGCCGAGAATTTAGTGAACTACCTGGAGTATGTTGACACCATACCAACTTTAGGGTGGCCGCGACAACAAAAAAATCCGGTGAAGGACTCATGAAACTATTTAAGTACTTTGGTTTTACAGGTAAGGTCAATCAATCAATGGCTCCAAAACAGCAATTTATAGCCCAGAAGATCAGCCGTAGATATTGTTTTTCTGCCGTAAGTTTATTCGCTCTTCAAGGTATTGTGGCTTTGTTGGGCGCTGTTGATTTAGTGATACCCGATTTACCTTCTCCGATCCCCTTTGAATACGGTAGAGCCATTCATCTGGGTTTGGCAGACTTTTGGCCCCTGATTGGAACTATGGGTATGGTCTACTTCTTTATCACAGCTGAACTTAATCGAGAAATCTATTCCCCCCGCCTGGCTCGCTGGCAGTTTTGGATAGTCGTAATATTTTGCTTGTTAATCTTAGGAACCTTGAGTCTACGGATTGGTAATGGTCGAGAATTTCTTGAAGGTATGCCCATTTTTTATGTTGGTATCTGTTTAGCCTTAGCCCTAGCTTCCTATAACCTTATCCAAACTTTACTGGCCGATAAACGGAATATAACACCTGCAGCTGCGACCATGACCTTAGGAATGAGCTTTCTCTTGTTACTATTGTTACCGAACACACTAACCTATAGTAATCCCATCGCAGATGAAGCGACCAAGTTCTGGGTCGTTCACTTATGGGAGGAAATGGCTTTCGAGTTAACTTCAGCCGGCTTTCTTGCCACTTTTTACGTCATTTCCGGCTTGGCATCACGTGCCCAAGTAGAAAAGTGGCTCTACTTAGAGGCTTCTTTGGCTGTTATCGGGGGGTTGTATGGTACCGGACATCATTATTACTGGAGCGGTTTTCCGGCTGTTTGGTTAATCCTCGGTTCATTGCTCAGCCTGGTAGAGGTTGTTCCAGTAGGTATGTTGGTTCATATGACCTATAAAGGCCTAAACCATAAAAAGATTCGCAGTAATCGAGAAAAGCTGACTTTATGGTTGCTACTGAGCAGCGTATTTTATCATATAACTGGTGCCTCCCTTATGGGC
>DAIEHY010000068.1 GCA_027353165.1 Desulfosporosinus sp. | reverse complement strand
TTGTCCTTTCATACTGCCAGAGTTGTGACCGCGAACCTTGTCACGTTTACACCCTTTACAGCCGGAGGCCTGGTTACTTTACACATTATTTTAGTTGGAATTATGTTAATTTATATTCCTATCAGCAAGATGAGTCATTATGTTGGTAAGTATTTTACCTTTCATACGGTTCTATGGGATAATAGTCCAAACGTCAAAGGGAGTGCGGTTGAGCAAAAGGTTAAAAAAGCTTCCACCTTCCGTCCAACCACTTCATGGTCTGCTCCTCATATCAAGCCCCCAAGCGTGCCTAAGTAATCACTGCTATCTTCCGATTCTTAGGGTTAACTTAATAGAAAAAGGAGATCTAAGTTATGATAAATCAAAAAGATTTACGCCCCAAAGATATGGGACGTTCTGATGATCAACTGATCAAACTAGAACTCGATCAGTTTATGCCATTATTGGCGCCGTATGATAAACCAGGAATGGAACCACCCTTAACAGATCCTAAGCCTGCCTGGAAAGAGAAATACTGTACCTCGTTAGATGGTTACGTTGGTATTGATACTTTAGTTCGTCCTAAATCTAAGGAGGAAGAAGATGAGTTTGTACGGAAGTTCCTTAGTGGCTTAGAAAAAATTTTTTCTGATGCCAATAATGGAGTCCTTGAGCCCCTCTTATTGACCTTTGAATATTGCGCTAAATGCAATACATGCTCGGAAGCTTGCCATATTTATAAGGCCACAGGAGACAACGAGTTGTACCGCCCCATATATCGTTCTGAGGTTCTCAGAAAAATTATGAAGAAGTATTTTACCCCAAGTGGAAAATTGTTAGGTGGCTTTGTTGGGGCCGATATTGATGTGAACTGGGAAACGATTGCGCGCTTAGGAGAACTAGCTTATCGCTGTAATCTTTGCCGACGCTGTGCTCAGACCTGCCCGCTGGGCTTGGACAATGCCATTCTCACTAAAGAAATCCGCAAGATATTCAGTCAAGAGATGGGCATTGCGCCGACTCCTTTGCATACAAAAGGGACGATGCTGCAGATTAAAACGGGTTCTTCGACGGGACTTAGTAAACCTGCCTTTTTAGATACCCTGGAGTTTTTAGAAGAAGATACTGAAGAGAAATTTGGCATAAAGCTGAAATTCCCGGTTGATAAGAAAGGTGCTGACATACTTGTCTTGCATAATGCAGGAGAGTTTATGGCTTGGCCCGAAAACCCGGTTGCTTTTGCCATTCTATTTGATGCTGCCGGTTTAAATTGGACACTTAGCAGTGAGATCATGGGATATGATAGTGTCAATTATGGTCTATGGTATGATGATTATCAGGCAAAACAAATTGCTTTGATGCAGATGAAAGTAGCTAAAGAGTTTGGAGTTAACCGAATAGTCGTAGCGGAGTGTGGGCATGCCCATAAGGCCTCTATGGTTGTAGGGGATCGCATGGCCTATGGTGATGCTAAGATCCCTGTGGAGAGTTGTCTCCCCCTTCTGTGGGATATGGTTAAGAGCAAACGATTAATACTCGATCCCAGTAAAAACAATTTCCCTGTGACACTTCACGATCCTTGTAACGTGGTGAGACAATTAGGGATTGTTGAGCCTCAACGCAATGTCTTAAAAGCTATTTGTCCTCAATTTAGGGAAATGACTCCACACGGAGTGGACAACTACTGTTGTGGTGGAGGAAGCGGTTTTGCTATTATGAATTCCCAAAACTTCCCTCAGTTCAGAGATCAAGTTGCTTCACGGATGAAATTTAACCAAATCTTAGGGGCTTTCCAAGATACCATAGAAGACGCTTCCATTCCAAAATATATTTGTGCTCCTTGTTCTAACTGTAAGGGAGCGATGCGGGCTATTCTAGAACATTACGAGGTAACTGAGAAATTTAACGTTCAGTATGGTGGTTTGGTAGAACTAATGGTCAATGCGTTAGTTAGTATGAAAAAGCCTTTCCTCGAGTTTCTCGAATAAACTCGTTCACTGAAACTTAAACATCGAGAGGATTACACTGTCGATAAGCCAATAAGGACCATTTCAGACTTGCTGAAATGGTCCTTATTATCCTATGCACCGCCTTTTGTTACAGCCATTGACGTGCTCATTCACGCTGCTACAACGTTGGAAAACATTCCTGAAGGTTTAGCTCAAGGAATCACGACAGAAGCAGTTATAAGGCGTTTAGAAGCGGGAGAGAAGTTTTGTATACTTGATGTTCGTGAACCCGAAGAAGTGGCTGCCAGCCCGCTACCTTTTCAAGATACAAAGGTGATTGCCTTAGGAGAATTAAGGGGGTGTTGGCAGGAACCACCAACAGATGCTTTAATAGTTAAGGTATGTGGTTTAGGGATCAGAGGGTACGAAGCAGCGCGTATGCTTCTCGGAAAAGAAGTCCACCAAGTGAGTGAAAACCATAATTAGTTTTCCATATAGTACAATCTGTATTATATATTGTACGAATAGAACTCAAGGTGTTAAATTATGTACATGGACTAGTGTTAAATTACACAAGTGAAATTTTTCCCCAACAACCAGCACTCTATAGTTGAATTGTTCTCTCTAGATTGTCTTTATGAATTTAAGGAGGTGTAATTTGTGTTTATTGTATCTATCGATGAGGATCTGTGCTCAGGATGTGACTCTTGCACTGAGGGATGCCCAGCTCACCTGCTTGGATTTAGCGAGGACAAGGCTCACGTAGTTGGAGACGAGTCAGAGTGCATGGGTTGTGAAAGCTGTACATCAGTTTGTCCAACTGGTGCTATCAGCATTGCCGAAATGTAAGAAACCCCATAAACTTGAAGACGGAGGGTGTGCCATGACAGAAAAGAAAACGCCACTACTGGACGAACTGGAAAAAGGTAAATGGCCCAGTTTTGTGACGGAAATTAAGCGCGCTGCGGTTAAAAGCGAAGCTGCAGGCGAGTTGCTCCAAGTCTTGGAAAGATCTTATAATGAGCGCAGAGGACATTGGAAACACGGTGGGATTGTAGGAGTTAGAGGGTACGGCGGCGGAGTAATTGGTCGTTATGTTGATGAGCCTCAAACTTACCCAAATGTTGCTGAGTTCCATACGATCCGTTTACTTCAACCATCGGGATGGTTCTACAACACTAAAGCATTACGTACTATCTGTGATATTTGGGAGAAACATGGTAGCGGTTTGACAAATATGCATGGCTCTACAGGAGATATAATTCTCTTAGGGTGCAAAACAGAGCATATTCAGCCTATATTCGACGAGTTTAGTGAAGCTGGATTTGACCTCGGTGGTTCAGGATCCTGCCTAAGAACTCCAAACTGCTGTGTTGGACCAGGACGTTGTGAACATGCTTGCTATGATACTCTTGAAGCATGTTATAATATTACGAACGAATTCATGGATGAGCTTCATCGTCCTATGTGGCCATATAAGAGCAAAATTAAGTTCTCCGGTTGTGCTAACGACTGTACTTCTTCAATTGCTCGTTCTGACTGCTCAGTAATTGGTACTTGGCGCGATACTTTAAGAATTGACCAAGACGCTGTAAAAGAGTATGTTGCTAAGAAATTTGATATTCAAGAAATGGTCTGTGACAAATGCCCAACTCGCTGTCTCACGTTTAATGCATCGACTCAAGAACTCAGCGTAGTCGGCGAAGATTGCACACGTTGTATGCATTGTATTAATATGATGCCTAAAGCTATTCGTGCAGGCAAAGAAAAAGGTGCTACCATTTTAATCGGTGGTAAATCGACAATCGTTCAGTCTGCTTTCATGTCATGGGTAATTGTACCTTTCATGAAAATGGAAACCGAAGATGATTTCGAGCCATTTAAAGATCTCATGCGTCGCATTTGGGAATGGTGGGATGAAAATGGTAAATCCCGCGAGCGTATCGGTGAAACTATTTATCGCTTAGGAATGACTAAATTCCTCCAAGGAATTGATGTTCCTCCTGTACCGCAAATGGTCTTCCGACCACGTGCTAACCCATATGTGTTCTGGAATCAAGATGATCTTGACAGATCTGGAACAGCACTTGATGGATCGAAACTCTAATTTTAAAAAATAAGTAGCTAACGAGAGGTGGATAATGATGGCAGTTTTAGATCAAGGACCTCCGCATTATAAAAAGATGCTTCCTCCGATTGTACAAGAAAACTATGGACAGTGGAAATATCACGAAATTCCTCGTCCCGGTGTATTAAAACATGTTTCAGAAAATGGTGCAGCTCTGTACAGTGTACGGGTAGGTACTCCTCGGTTAGTCAGTATTGATTTTATTCGTGATGTTTGCGTAATCGCAGATAAATATTGCGATGGATTTCTTCGCTGGACGACCCGTAACAACGTTGAATTTTTAGTTTCTGATGAGGCTAAAGTTGACCCATTGCTTGCTGAATTAGATGCTAATGGGATGCGTGTTGGTGGAACAGGACATTCTATAAGCAATATTGTACACACTCAAGGGTGGGTACACTGTCATACACCGGCTACCGATGCTTCAGGTGTCGTTAAAGCGGTTATGGATGATTTATACGAGTATTTCAATACCATGAAGCTTCCTGCTAAATTAAAAATGGGTTTAGCTTGTTGCTTAAACATGTGCGGTGCTGCACACTGTAGTGATATTGCGATTGTTGGTGTTCATAGAACTCCTCCTCGTATCAACCACGAAGTAATTCGTAAAGGGACTGAGATTCCAAGTCTTGTAGCCAGCTGCCCGACTGGAGCTATTCGTCCAGATCCTAAGAACAAAAGCGTTATCGTTAATGAAGATAAATGTATGTATTGCGGTAACTGCTATACAATGTCCCCAGCAATGGAAATTTATGATCCTAAGAATGATGGTATTGCAATTCTGATTGGTGGTAAAACCTCCAATGCACGTACTGCACCTTCTTTCTCACGTATGGTTATTCCATTCCTGCCGAACACAGCTCCACGTTGGCCTGAAACGACTGAAGCAATCCGTAAAATTGTTGAACTCTGGATTGCAAATGCTCGTAAGGGAGAGCGTGTGGGTGAGTGGGTTGAGCGGATTGGCTGGGAGAAATTCTTCAGCATGGCTGAGCTACCGTTCTCAGATATGTTAATTGATGATTATATCTTCTCCAGAGAGACATTCCGTACTTCAGCATCATTTAAGTACTAATCTGAAGGAAAAATTTAGAAAGTTGGGATTTAAAATGGCAAGAGGACCAGCAGATCCCGAAGTCAAAGCCAAGGTATTAGAATACTTGGGTAAAGTACAAAAAGCTAAGAGTAGAGATGTTGCAGTAGCTATTGGAGCAACGAAAAGCGATGTGGATAACGCAGTTAAGGAACTTACTGCTGAAGACCTCGTTGAATATCTCTATATCACTACCACGTTCATCTGCTTAAAAGGTAAGGTTCAAACTCCAAGCTAATCAAATTTTTTAGAGTAGATCAAACCTATATACCTAATTGAGATTCCTATTAGACCATCCTAAATGTTCAATTTCTTATAATGCAGATTTTTATAAAGTCTGCATTATAAGATGGGCACAGGGTGGTCAATTTTATGATTGACAATCCATCTCAAACTAGTATTATGTAGGAGACTGTGATGTCTTTTATATTTTTTAAAGATTGGAAGTACTAGGTTTACTGACCAAATTTCTCCAAAGAAAGGTGCGGGTACAATGTTATCCTTAACAGATAAAAATGAATTAAGTATCAATCATGTTCCTCGCTTAGTAATTGGAGCACCACATGGTCGAAGTGGAAAAACAACCTTTACCCTGGGTTTGCTCAGAGCATTTGCTCGACAAGGCCTAGCTGTTCAACCTTTTAAAAAAGGCCCAGATTATATTGATGCTAGTTGGCATACGGCTGCAGCTCGGTGTACCTGTCGAAATTTAGATTCATTTTTTATGAACAACTATGAACTATGCAAGTCAATATCTAAACAAGCAATCGATAAATCGATTACAATTATTGAAGGTGCCATGGGACTTTATGATGGATTAGATTTGAAGGGTAGCAGCTCTACGGCTGAAATCGCTAAGGTAACCCGTTCTCCTGTTTTATTAGTCGTAGATGCAACTCGTATGACCCGTAGTGTAGCTGCTATGGTGATGGGCTATCAACATTTTGATCCTGATGTTCAAATAGTGGGTGTAGTTCTTAATAAAGTGGCAAAACCTCGTCATGAAAAGATGGCGCGGGCGGCTATCGAAGAGTTTTGTAAAATTCCTGTGGTAGGTGCAATTCCTAAAGATATTAACTTATGCATTCCTGATCGCCACCTAGGACTTGTAACTAGTGGTGAAATAGATGAAACTGAATCATTATTAGATTACTTTGCAGATATTATTTGCGAACATGTCGACCTAAAATTGATTCAAGAATTAGCTCAGAATGCCCCTATTCTTCCTCGTATTTCTGAAACAAGCGTTCCAAACTTGATGAAATACTCTGTTCAAGACAAAGATGTCACCCCGAAAATTGGGGTTATTCAAGATGCAGCCTTTAGTTTTTATTATCCGGAAAACCTCGAAGCTTTGCAAAATTTAGGGGCTGAAGTGGTCCTTATCAACTCCCTTATAGACAGTCAACTTCCTTGGGACATCGATGCGCTCTATATTGGTGGGGGATTTCCAGAGGTGTTTGCAGCTGAGCTTGAAGGAAATAAACTATTACGTGACGATATTAGACGAGCCGGTGAAATGGGACTGCCAATTTATGCCGAGTGTGGGGGACTTATGTATTTAGGTCGCTCAATCCTACTCTCTTCCCAAACCTATAAAATGGTGGGTTTACTACCTTTTGATACCCAAATGGAGGCCAGGCCTCAAGGACATGGGTATACGATTATGGAAGCAAATAATGATCAGTCATGGTTTTCCGAAAACATCCTAATTAAGGGGCATGAGTTTCATAATTCTCGAATTATCAATTTGCCGCCAGACGTAAAGTTTGGATATAATGTTAAACGAGGGCATGGAATCAATGGACAAAATGACGGAATTTGTTATAAGAACGTATTTGCATCCTATAATCATATTCACGCACTAGGAAGCCCTGAGTGGGCAGAGGGCATGGTAAAGATAGCAATTAGCTATCACAGGACAAAGAGAATGAAATCTGACCAGGTAACTGGATTTTGTGGATATGATGAGATCTTTAATCCTAAAGTTATCTAAACGGATAATATAGAGTAATTTTACTATAAGCGTAAAAAGCCTTCCTGTGGGAGGCTTTTTACATGCTATCAAAGTCACCGATAGTATAAAGAAATCGTCTTTCACCAAGTACTATACTCCAAATTGTATTTGAAAGAGTAGAAAGTCTAATAGTTTAAAAAATAATAGATTAATTTTTAAGAAATATAGTTGTAGTTATCTGGCTTATAACTCCTACCAATGGTATTATAATAATAGTAGATGTTCAGATTTAAGAATATGGTTAATAATCTTCATCTTCATATACACAAACTATTAGCATAAGGATTATGTTGATCTTCTTAACTGGAATACGCATACTATTGTTGAGCATATTAACTATAGAGGATCTAGGAAGGGGATACTTCAACATGGAACAACACCTTCTTGTCTTTAAAGAGGTGGCAGAAACCAAGAATATTACTTTAGCGGCTAAAAAGCTCCACATGAGTCAACCCAGCATTAGTTTGCAGATTCAGAACTTGGAAAACCAATATGGCGCACGTTTTTTTGACCGGACTAATAAAGGGGTTACCTTAACAAAAGAAGGTAAAATATTCTATGCACACGTGCGGAGTGTCTTAGATATTTTAGCCAATGCTAAAGAACAAATAGTTGCACTCGCCAAAGATCAGAGAGGCTTGATTTACCTAGGTGCTACTCTAACAATCGGGGAATATATACTCCCTAATATTTTGGCATTTTTGTATAAGACTCATCCTGATGTAGACTTTAAAGTTAAAATTGCCAATACTGAATCAATTTCTCAAGATGTTTTGGAGAAAAAAATACACATTGGTCTCATTGAGGGACCGGTTCCTCAGCATAAAGACCTTAATGTTGAAAATTTCTGGGAAGATGAATTAGTTGTGGTAATTCCTCATTTTCATCCTTGGGCAGCTAGAAAAAGTATTACATTAGCCGAACTTCCTCATGAACGTCTTGTGACAAGAGAAGATGGCTCGGGAACTCGTAAGGTGATGGAAATGGCTTTGAAAGAAAGAGGTCTTAATCCTGATCAATTAAACGTCTCAATGGAATTAGGGAGTACGCAGGCTATAAAACAACTGGTCTCAGCAGGATTAGGTATTACCATTATTTCATCATTGACGGTTAGTCGTGAAGTAGACCAAAAGATATTTAGAACATTAAAGATTCAGGAAGCTCCAATCTATCGACCTCTTAGTATTCTGACAAATGCACGAACAACCCAGACCAAAGACGAACGAATTTTAATCAATCTACTTCACGATCACAGATTACTATCGGATGTTTTAAGTAGAGACCATATCGAGTTAGAAGAGATCGAGTAAACTTATTGATCTTGGTAGAAAAGGACTGGAAAGAATTTAATGAAAACGGATTGTAAAATAGGTCTTGTTCAAATGGAGTCAGTAGTGGGGCAGACTGAACAGAACTTTATGACTATTACACATTTAGCTGAGGTTGCCCAAAAACAGGAAATATCATTGCTATGTTTTCCAGAGTGTGCGTTAAATGGTTATTCACCACACGACGGGTTAGAAATCGGAGAATCTTTGGAAAGTACTTGGATTAAACGGTTAAGTGAATGCTCAAGTGATTTAGGACTTACACTCCTAGTAGGTTTGGTAGAACGAGGTTCAGGTCATAATAAACCTTATATTTCACAGGCTATTTTATCTCCGGGTGAGGTGCCAACAGTCTATCGCAAAGTCCATTTAGGCCGAAGTGAACTTGACTATTTTAGTCCAGGGAATTGTTTTCCGATTTATAGCGCACATGGAACCACTTTCGCAGTTGGAATCTGTTGGGATTGGCATTTTCCTGAAATGGCTGCGATCTATTCACTTAAAGGTGCAGAAATATTATTTGCCCCTCATGCATCCCCCGTAGTTGCAGGGGATCGAAAAGAAATTTGGTTACGTTACCTAGGAGCACGTGCCTATGATAATTCAGTTTATCTAGGAGCTTGTAACTTAGTAGGAAGTAACGGAAGATCTAAGAAATTTAGCGGAGGGACTTTGGTCATTGGCCCCAAAGGAGACCAGTTAAATCAATCTGAAATGAGCCAAGAGGGTATACTTGCCGCAACCCTTTCTGCAGAGCGAATTAATCTCATTAGGCGTCCGGAACGTTCCTCGATGCGGGATAGTTTTTTCCTTGCAGATCGGCGTAAGGAACTTTATCATGAACTTCTTGAACTAGATATTAAAGCATTGCAAAAGTAAAAAAACCTTTCCAGCAATTAAGTTGGAAAGGTTTTTATTGATTAAAGGTTTACCAATTGTTGCGTGCCCGAGGTTGATAACAATCTCTGCAATATACGGGTTTATCACCTGAAGGTTGAAAAGGAACCGTAGTTTCTTTTCCACAAGTAGCACAAATAGCTGGGAACATTTCACGTGGTTGACGTGAATATCCTCCGCCACCGTTATTTCTAGTTTGTGCTTTGCGTGCAGCACGGCATTCAGGGCAGCGACCAGGCTCATTCGTAAATCCTTTTTCAGCATAAAACTCTTGTTCAGATGCAGTGAATTCAAATTCACGACCACAGTCTTTACAACTTAGAATTTTGTCATTAAACATTAACAAAAACCTCCGCAAAATTTATTACCCGCGACATGGGGAAGTTCAGTGAAAATCTTCCCACAGCCTGAGGCAATCGAGAAGGTTTGTGCAAAATCCACAAGTACTTCGAGCATCTTAATTATAGCTAATTAAGAAATCTTAGTCAATGGTTCCGCACACATTTTATCTAAATTTTCCAAAAAACAAGATTATTTGGAAGTTTATATAGTTTAATATACTGATCTCAGTCCTCTCTTTAGAAATGTAACTATGAAAGCTAAATAAC
>DAIEHY010000067.1 GCA_027353165.1 Desulfosporosinus sp. | reverse complement strand
TACGAGGCAAAACGATTTGCGATGACTGGGATTTTTAGCTTGACGCTTTTTTTAATTCTACGTCTCCTAAAAACAGGGGATTACCTGCCCTCGAATGGGACCTTTCAAGGCTTTATGGGCCTTTCTAAATACCCCCCTAGTCTAGACTACATGCTTTTAAATTTAGGGCTTCTATTCATCATGTTTTTCTTGTTAGACAAACTGCCAAAATTCTCAAAAATTGGGCGGATTCTAGAGAACTTTGGTCAAGCTCCCCTTCTCTTTTATAACGTACATCTCTGGCTTTATGCAGCAATACCGGCAATACTTCAGAACTTTAATGGCTATTCTCTGACGCAAGGAATTGGAATTTGGCTCATAGGTTTATTTATTCTATACCCACTGTGTCGTTTTTATTTGGCAAGACAATCCTCCGCCAGAATCCCTAAACGCAAAGTGGAATTTACTCATGGAACCATACCCGTTAGCATAAAGAAAAAGCTCTTTTGTACCCTTAAGGAAAGGACTGAAACAATGATCACGAAACATTCCTTTCAAATCTGTTCATTAATCATAGGATTCTGTTTTGTTATTGCTCCCAATCGATCTACTCATTACCCCTGGATCTTATTAGCCTTGTCCTTTTGGGGCGTGCAACATGATCATTTACAGAATTCCTGGAAGCACTTCTTAAAAGTTGGGGTTCCTCTGGTTCTTTTCCCCATCCTGATGTGGGAATACTTCCCACCGATCTGGAATGAAGTCGTTTATTGGCAGCTAGGAACAAAACCACACCTTTTTGATCTAAATAATATTTTTAAAGCAATCCCCTATAATGATGGAGGGATCTTTCGGGCCATTCAGACTCCTTGGTTAACAAGCTATTTCCGTTGGATCTATGCTAATGGGTTTGCACTCCCTGTACTCATTCCTGTATTTCGTTCTTTTCTGGCCAAAGACTCTTTGAAAATGTTTCGTTACTGTTTATCAGCCCATGTATTACAATTCATATTAATCTTTCCCTTCTATTTATCGATTACCGTAAAAGAAGTCTGGTATGTTCTGAGCGATCCCGACGGTATGGCTCGTCATCTCACACCAAATGACGCCGCAGTTGCAGTAGTCAATTGCTTTCCATCGATGCATACTTCTGTGGCATTCGCTATACTCTTACTTGCTTGGAGAGAAAAAGATAGACTTTTCCGCTGGGTTTGGACAGTTTTCTGCCTTTCAATCATCTATTCCACACTTTATCTTGAAATTCATTGGATAACCGATGTAATTGCCGGCATTCTTCTGGCAATAATGGCTGTCAGACTTGGAGATTGGGTTATATCCTTCTTCTCTTTATTCAAGGAAAAAAAAGCGAACAATCTAGCTTTACCTATTCACTTAAGTGTGAGTCGAAGACGAAATCCGAGTCTCAGACTTAGGGTTAAATCAAATCTTAATATACAGGCAAATACAGAAACAGATACAGATACAAAAGTAAATACAAATCAAATTCCAGGCTCAAGTCATAACCCTAACTTAAACCCTAACTTAAATCCAAATTAAACTCTATGTTCCTCATCATAGAAGACGTGGAAACAAGATCAGTTGTTTCCACGTCTTCTATGATTCATTAACGGTCTCAATTTCTTCATTAACGTTGCAATTCTTCATGACTTCATCCTCTAAAAAATCGCCATAGCACTGAGGCCGCTAATAATCCCAATTAAGATAACTGAACCTGTTACAAAGAAGAGAATTCGTGCACTAAATGTCCTCTTAACAATCAGAAGTGAAGGTAGGCTTATGGCTGGTAATGTCATCATTAGTGCTACCGCTGGACCTACACCGAGTCCGAATGCCATCAAAGTTTGAACAATTGGGATCTCAGCAGCGGTAGGAATAATAAACAAGGTACCTGTAACTGCTAAGAAAATAATCACTAGTATACTATTCGCCCATTCTGGACTTATAACCGGAAATAGCCAAGCCCTTATCGCACCAAGTATAAATACCATCGCGATATAAGCAGGAATTGTGTCTAAAATCAGTGGCCACAACGCTTTCATCCATCGAACAAAAAAGTTCTCTTGAATGGGAACTACTGAGATCGAAGGTATTACTTCTTCCTGCATGTTTAGGTCTTGATCGTTCGCTAAATAATTAGCCAAATAGGCTATACCAAAGACTAAAATGAGACCAGCTACGACTCGAAGTAAAGCGAATTTCCAAGATAGAACAAATCCCATAAAGATGATTGTTGCAGGATTAAGGACTGGGTTACCCAACCAGTAAGCTAACGAAGAGCCCACAGATGCCGAACTTTTACGTAAGCCAACTGCTATTGGAGCCGCACAACAAGTACACATCATTGATGGAATAGAGGCCATCCCCCCAATCAAAGTACTCCCAAAAGATGTAGTACCTAGCGTTTTTCTAATCCATTCTCGTGGCAATAGAACTTGAACCAAGGAGCCCAGTAGCAACCCAAGGATCACCGCTTTCCATACTGAGCTGAAATAGGTAGTAGTATAACTAATGGCAGTTTGCCAAGAGGGAACAGGGGCCGAAGCAATCTTTCCGGATAGAATAGATGACCCGATCGAATGATTACTTGCTGCAAGAAAGGCCTTATAGTAATAAGGTGCCCACTTAACATACCCGATTCCGATGATAGCAATTGCCACGAATATCAGGATGGGAATTACAGATTTCATATCTTTTTTTCTCAATTAATTCTCCTCTTTCTGCTTTGAGCTTACAATCTTCACTAGTCTTTTGGGGGAATAGATTATTATAGTCATTAGGTTATGCTTGTTATAACCGATAGTTTATGCAATACAGTGATTATTGTGATTATAGGCCCTTCCGTCAAGACCAAAATTTGCTAAGTAGCTGAAACCCTTTTGAGGATTACTGTCGCCTTTCGGCTCACAATTTTGCTTGAGGTTTTCGAAGAACGAACACTGATTGAAGAATATAAAAGTGAGGCTTAAAGATTGGCTTAAAGATGTATGAAAAGCGGATAATTCTCACATCCTTAGGATGACAGAAAGATTGGGTTGAAGGGAGACTCACTATGAGCGAACTAATCGACAATAGACAACGAAGAGAAACCTTAAAGCAGATTATTCTTGATATCCACCAAAATAAGAGTCCGCGAAAACTTAAAGAAAGATTCCGAGAACTTTTATCAGATGTGGGTGCCACGGAAATTGCTGCTCTTGAACAAGAGTTAATTCAAGAAGGCTTGCCTCCCGAAGAAATTAAGAGTCTTTGTGATATTCACGTTTCCGTATTTCAAGAGAGTCTCGACAGACAACCCCAATCGCAAGAACTCGGGGGGCACCCAATACACACGTTTCGCAAAGAAAATAAGGCAATTACTCAGCTTGTTCAGACAATTCGTCCTATTCTCGAGCAGCTTTTGCAGAAAAACAACGAGTTAAACTTTAAAGCTAAACTTGAAGACTGGCGCTCTTTACATAATCAATTACTTGAGATCGAGAAACACTATAGCCGTAAGGAAAATATTCTCTTTGCTTATTTAGAAAAACATGGAGTGAGTGGCCCTCCTAAAGTGATGTGGGGCATTCAAGACGACATACGCGCTCAGCTTAAACAAATCTCTCAAAGCCTTTCCACCACTCAGGGCGAAACAGACGGACTAACTAAACTCATCCAAACCACAGCTTTCCCAGCCTTACAGGCGATTGAAGATCTAATCTACAAAGAGGAAAATATCATGTTTCCAATGAGTATGGAGACCTTAACCGATGGGGAATGGGCCGCCGTGGCTGAACAGAGTGGCGAAATTGGCTATACTTTAGTGGAACCTGAACATGGTTGGATTCCTTCTGCTCCACCCGAGCCATCAGTTGATCCAGGAGCGTTTCAAAAAGCTCCCAAAGGAGGAAAGGACGGACTCCAAACACTCCTTCCTTTTGAGACTGGTGCCTTAACCCTTGGGCAGATCAGTCTTATCTTTAACCATCTCCCCATCGATATTACGTTTGTCGACGAAAAAGATCATGTTCGTTACTTTTCCTACGGCAAAGAACGCATATTCCAACGGAGTAAGGCCATTATCGGACGCAATGTTAAAGACTGTCATCCACCAGATAGTGTTCATATTGTCACCAAAATAGTGAGTGACTTTAAAAGTGGAAAACGAGACTCAGCTGAATTCTGGATCCACATGAACGAACAGTATGTCTATATTCAATATTTCGCAGTTCGAGACGATGATGGAACTTATCGTGGAACGATCGAAGTGACCCAAGATGTACAAAAAATCCAGACCCTTCAAGGGGAAAAACGCATTTACTCAGAGGAATGATTAAATCTCACCTGTTTTCGTACAAAATTGATTAGCCTCCTTCACTAAACTTTGAAATTCTGATACTACGGATCAAAAGAGACTCAAACCCTGAAAGATGGGTTTAAGTCTCTTTTAATTGCCTTGTTTTGGAGGACCCATGAGCGATCGGAAAAAGTTTCGTTTATCGCAAGGTATTTCTTCCTATTAGTCGAATCTATTATAAGTAATATTAAGAGAATGAGGACTTGAAATGTGGGGTTTAGGAAAAAGAGATTTTGTTTTATTCTTATTGGCAAGTGCTGTGATCGGAATTACACAAAGCATCGATACTTCATTTTTCAACAACTTTCTAAGTGATACTTATCATGTAACCATTTCTCAAAGAACATTCCTGGAAATTCCCCGGGAATTTCCAGGCTTTGCAGTTGTCTTTGTAACTGGTCTTTTGTTCGCTTTTGGAGACGTTCGGACAGCTGCTGTAGCGAACCTTCTCGGTGGGTTAGGAGCTCTCGGTCTCGCATTCTGGTCACCGGAATACATACCTATGATTGGTTGGTTGACGGTATACAGTATGGGGCAGCATTTGTTTATGCCTATGTCCAATAGTATAGGAATGAATTTAGCCACTGATGGCCAGATGGGGAGAAGATTAGGTCAGATCAACTCTGTCAACACGGCCGTCTTTTTAGCGACCAGTTTGGCTACAGCCCTCCTTTTCAGGTATATTAAAATTGATTATCATTTGGCCTTCGCTATTTCGGCAGGAGCCTTCTTTCTCTCGGCTGTACTCATCTTAATGATGAAACCACATTCGGGTAAGAGAATCGGTAAACGATTTGTGCTGCGCAAAGAGTATAGTGTTTTCTATGGATTAAGCATCCTCTATGGCGCAAGGAAACAGATTTTTGTCACCTTTGGGCCATGGGTACTCATTAAGGTATTTGGACAGGGTGTGGCGACCTTTGCTATCTTAAGCTTTATCATAGCGGGACTTGGGATTCTTTTTAAGCCGTTTATCGGGTACCTGATTGATAGTGCCGGCGAACGTTTTGTTCTGGCGGGAGAAGCGGTGTCTTTAATCTTTGTTTGTTTAGGTTATGCTTTTACTCAAGGGTTACTAGAAAATTTAGGGCTAGGGGAAATTGCTCTCTACGTAGTCTGTGCCTTGTTTGTTCTCGATCAAATGCTGGCGTCCGTGAGTATGGCCAGAGCCACCTATATTAAGAAAATCGCCTTAAATAACGAAGATGTTTCTCCGACTTTATCTATGGGGATAACCATTGATCACGTAGTCTCAATGTTTGTACCATTTCTGGGTGGATTTATCTGGACTGTTTTCGGTTATGAATATGTATTTATGGTCGGAGCTGCTATTGCAGCCCTCAATCTACTTTTGACAACTCGGATGAAGTCGTCAAGAAGTCTAACCGATAATGAAGCTACCGTATAGTTTGTTCCCAGTGATAGAGACGCTATCTCACCCAAGCTTAATAAGGGGATGTGCCGAAAACTTTGAAGTTTCGGTACATCCCCTTCTCTTTGAATAAGCGTTTTATAGCTACCTTTTTAAAACATATGCTTGTATATCAAGGGTAGATTTATGATTCCGTCGTGGCAGCTGCTTGAAGCTTAGCTTTTTCCTCTTCTACCAGCTTGCGACGCAAAACTTTACCGACAATAGTCCTAGGCAATTCATCTCTAAACTCCACGTGGCGGGGAACTTTAAAAGCTGCCATTTTAGTCTTGCAAAAAGCGATGATTTCCTTTTCGTCTGCTTCCATATTAGCGTGCAAGACTATATATGCCTTGACAGTTTCTCCACGGTAGTGATCCGGTACCCCTGCAACAACAACCTCTTTAACCTTAGGATGTTCATATAGGACTTCCTCAATATCACGCGGATAGATATTGAATCCACCTGCAATGATGATATCTTTTTTGCGGTCAATAATAAAGCAGAAGCCGTCTTCATCCATTCTGCCGATGTCACCCGTATGCAACCAACCGTTGCGCAAGGTTTCAGCTGTCTCTAGAGGCTTTTCCCAATATCCCTTCATAACTTGAGGACCCCGGATACATAATTCTCCTATTTCGCCTACGGGAACTTCTCGGTCGCCCGTCTCTAAATCCATGATTACATAATCCGTGTCAGGGAGCGGTAAACCGATAGAACCAGCGAGCGATGGACGATCAAGTGGATTACAATGCGTAACAGGGGAAGCCTCAGACAAGCCATAGCCTTCGACTAAATTTCCTTCGCCATGCGTCACTTTACTGAATTTTTGGGCTACTTCCAGGGGTAAAGGTGCGGAGCCACTCGTACAGGATTTGATCGCAACTAAGTACTCACGATATTCCTCGACCCGAGGGTGATTGTTAATTGCCATAAACATAGTTGGCGCGCCCGGAAAAAACGTCGGCTTATGGATGCGAATCGTTTCCAACACCTGATCTACATCAAAACGCGGCAAAATTATCTGCGTAGCTGCAAGAGACACGGCATAATTCATGCAATCGGTCATGCCATAAACGTGAAATATCGGTAGAATCGTGAGAATACGTTCATTTCCATGCTCCTTGTTTGAGTCCCATTCCTGAACTTGAAGGGTATTAGCGATTAAATTATGGTGTGTGAGCATAACCCCCTTGGATACACCCGTTGTTCCACCTGTGTACTGCAGTACGGCGAGGTCTTCAATGGGATTAATGGCTACCTTGGGATAAACAGAGTCATGTTTGATGAGTTCATCATAGGAATACAAACCTTCTGCCGGCTGAACCGGAGCCATAAAGTTAAAGACAACTACCCGTTGTAAAGCCGTCTCTGCGATTATATTTTTAACCCTAGGATACATCATTTCTAAGACAATGATAGTCGTTGCACCAGAATCGTTCATTTGATAGGCCATTTCTCGTTCAATATACATGGGGTTTGTCTGTACAACAATGGCACCTAATTTAAGTATGGCGAAGAATGCGATCTCCCATTGGGGGCAATTCGGACCCATCAGCCCGACACGGTCCCCTCTTACAATACCAATATCAGCTAAAGCGCCCGCAAAGCGATTGACCTGATCCCCAAACTGCCTATAAGTCACGGTCTGAGCACCAAAAATCATAGCAACTGTGTCCGGCTCTTTGTCCACAGTCTCATCAAGCATTTGTCCAAGTGACTTAAAGGGATAATCAAGGTTATACCTAACCTTACTTGGGTAGTTTTTCAACCATAGTTTCTCGCTCTTCATCATCCTTAACCTCCTCTTTCTTCCCATCTATAAAAAATGAATAAGCTTACCTAGGTTTACTTTCATAATAGACCGTTCCCTGCCCTATAATCCCTCTTCCTCTGTCGCTCGTGTTATCAGGGTGGAACAGCTGGTAAACACCAATTCACCCGAAAAATTATAACCAATGGTTTCGACCTCTACAAAAATTAACTTTCCCGACTTTCCTACGCGTTCATAGACATCTTTAACACGACGCTTATAGGTGACGCTGTCTCCAATAAAAAGTGGTCGATGGTAAGTTATTTTTTGTTCTCCATGAATCATACCGGGAATCGGTAATTCAAATTCCCCAATGTTAGACTGGATTAGAGTCCCCACAAACGTTGCGGGCACTCGGTCATCACATTTGATTCCGGCTGCCTCGGCGAACTTACGAACGTCCTCGATCTTTATCTTTAATAAAATCGGCTCACTTTCCCTGCCAATTAATTCTTTTCCGATCATACTCTGCTTCCTTTCTATTCGCGATCTTTACTTCTAAGGACCAAAAATCTAAAATTTCCACGTTATAATACTTTGCCTTTTTTAAATATTCTGATAAATTCAATTGCAATATTTATGCCACAAAGTTTATGGAGTAAAATACTAAAAAAACTTGTTTTTTAGGAAGAGTTTATGCACCCTCTGAATCTTATATAACTTATCCAGGGACTTAGCTACCTTTTCGTGTACGAAATCAATACGGAAATCTAGGATTTTTGTATTGATAGTATACAATTTAAACGACCTCGATGTTTCGACCATTTAAAAGTTTCACGTCAACGTGAAGGGCCGTTCTGTGGCGTTCACCCCATTACGGCCCTAACTAAATTTTAATTAACCAATTACTTACCTGCTGAATTCTTAATCGAGAATGGCTTACCGTACTTCCCATTTTCCACCATAATCCCTGTTCCATCCGTTGTCATCCCGCCCCCCGCATCAACTCCGGGTAGTGGGACAACGAGACTAGGATCATTAAAGGGCATACTTCCTTTAATTCCTTCAAAAATCTTAGTTGCATCAGTAACGCTTCCGGACTTTTCAATTCCTTTTGCTATAAGCATCATGGCTTCATAATTCCAAGTTGGTTCCCAAGCAGGAACTTTATTACTATACTTGGCTTTAAACCGATCGACAAAGGCCTTTGTTCCTGGGCCCTCGTAAAGATAGACTGGTACAACACCTACAACTCCATCCAATTCCGCCAATGGAACTACTTCAGCCATTTGTTCTACTTTGGCTTGGTCCATGACTAAGAATCCGCCCTTAAAGCCGAGTTGTCTAGCCTGTTTAATAACCATGGCCGTGGGTTGCGAAGGTCCACCTACAAACAATACGTCAGGCTTGTTTGCCAAGGCTTTGCTGATATAGGTATTGAAATCAGCTTCTTTGTTATAATCCACTGGATTATTGGCCACTACGGAACCTCCTAGTTTTTCCCACACCGGGACGAGTACTGTGGCCCAGTCTTTTCCATATTGACTTGTTGTAGGAATCAGCGCAATCTTTTTGCCATATCTATCCATGACCTTCTTTGAAAACTCCTCAGGATAGAGACTATACGGTGGAGGAATCCGTAAAGTTAATTTGTTTCCCCCCGAAGTAATCTTTGGTTCGCTGGTGTAAGCAGCGAGCAAAAATCCATCAGTTTCATTAAATTGTTGAAGAGCGAAGGCACCACCACTATGAGGTGTAAATATTACAGGCGTATTATATTCAGACTTTAATCTTCGTGCATTTGTCGCAGCTTTATCAGGTAAGTATTGGTCATCTAGTTTAATTAGATTAATTTTATACTTTTGCCCGGATACCGTCATGCCTTTGGCATTAATCTCTTCTACAGCCATATCCAAACCATCGGTATTATCTTTACCATATAAAGCAGCACCGCCACTTAAAGGCCCAGTATATCCTATGTTTAACGCTTTTACCTCCGTGTTAGCAGAGGGGGGGGTGCTACTAGTAGCAGCAGGTTTAGAACTACAACCCGAAATTATCAACACTCCGATTAAAGTAATTGCTAGCCATAAACTATTCTTACGATTCATTAGGCATTACACCTCTTCCTTTTTCTTACGCTCTTTTAGATAATGGCTATGTGTTCCTTAACCCTTTCAATATGCTATACTCATTCCCCCTTTTAACACTCACAATAGAGGCTGGAAATACCTTTTAAAAAATATTAATTAATTGAATATTATTAATATACTGAATATTATATGCAAATTTTATACCACCCCCAAATACCCTTTCGTTTGAGGATCTAAAATTAAAAATTATTTACTTTTTATACATTTTAAACCATTTATTGTATGAAAAGTAAACATGTAATGTTTTTTATTAGGAATTCGCCAGTTAACATAGCCTTTAATACTTATGCCTTAAACAAAAAAAGGACTAACAAGTATTAGTCCTCAAATTTTAAAATTTAAGTTTATCCGTTAAAAATCATTTCTA
>DAIEHY010000066.1 GCA_027353165.1 Desulfosporosinus sp. | reverse complement strand
AATCTTTCATTGGGGATTCGCAGCAAGTCTAACTGTAATTCTCCTAACTGGTCTTGAATTACATAAACCGGCAAATTTCTTGATTCTCAACTATGGAAAAGTGTTGACTGCTCATCTAGTTTTTGGCTGGTTTGCATTGGGATTTGTGGCCCTTAGAATCGCCGATGCCTTGATTCGACGGGATAATTCATTGATCCCAAAATTCCCTGATCTCAAGCGTTTTCCCAAACTAATGGCCTATTATTTCTTCCTTCGTCCGGCTCCCCCGCCCAGTAGAAAGTATAATAGTGGACAATTGTTAATCTATTTTTCTTGGTTCCTTCTTTTTCTGGTTGCCAGCCTTCTTGGTCTAGTCTCCTATTGGCAAGGGAAGCATTTAATTTGGCTTTGGCATCTAGTAGGAGGGTTTCAAGTTCTTCGCTGGATAAAGTTTACGATTACCATTTATTTTCTGGCAACGATCCCTGTCCACACTTATCTAAGTATAACGGAAGACATCAGTCGTCTTCAGGCCATGGTCACTGGTTACGAACGAAAACCGCCCAATAAATAGTTAGCTAAAATTTCCTAACATAAAATGATACTTTTCAGCTCAAGTTTGGGTATAATGGAGGGTAGAGTTTATACATGAAAGGGACGATATGCCTTGGCATTACATATTCATTTTGTAGGTATCAAAGGGACCGGAATGAGCGCACTTGCTCAAATTAGTGCACAGCTCGAGGATGCTATTATAACAGGATCTGATGTTGAAGAACGTTTTTATACTGACTTTGTCTTAGAGCGTGCCCATATTCCCGTTTTAGGGTTTTCTCCGAAAAATGTGGAAAATGCAGATTTAGTAGTCATCTCTGCTGCATACACAAATCAGCATCCGGAAATTTCTCGGGCCCTGGAGTTAAATATTCCAATTTTGACTTACCCTCAATATCTCGGGCGATTACTTTCTAAAAAGCGAGGTATTTCTGTCACTGGAACACACGGTAAAACAACTACAACTGCCATGATCGGGCTAGTTATGCTGCAAGCCGGATTGGACCCAACCATCGTGGTCGGTAGTGATGTGCCTAGTATTGGCGGTAATGCACATTGCGGTAAGGGCGAATTCTTCTTAGCAGAGTCTTGTGAATATCGGCGCCATTTTCTTAACTACTCTCCCGAACATCTCATTATCACTAACCTTGAATTTGATCATCCGGATTATTTTAAGGACCTTGAGGATGTTATCTCAGCGTTTGCAGAACTAGCCATCAAGGTTCCAGAGCGCGGTCATATTTATGTTTGGGCTGAAGATCCTAATCGAGAAGCTATTAAAGGGTCCGCACCCATTACCACGTTCGGGATCTCTGAATCGGCAGATATCAGGGCAACTGAGATTAAGTTTAAAGATGAAAAGAGCTCCATGAAAATCATGGTTAAGGGTCAATATCTAGGAGACCTGAATCTGAACGTCTCAGGGAAACATAATATTATTAATGCCTTGGCAACAGTTGCCGTTTGCCGAGAAATCGGAATCCCAATCGACCAAATTCTAATTAGCTTAGGCCTCTTCAATGGAACTAAACGACGATTTGAACATATCGGTAGTAATACCAATGGGGCAATGATTGTCGATGACTATGCCCATCATCCTACTGAAATCCGCACGACCCTCGAAGGAGCACGGCTTTCCTTTCCGAATCGCCGTATTCGAGCTATTTTCCAGCCTCATACATTTAGTCGCACCGAAAAACTTCTGCTTGAGTTCTCACAAGCTTTTCAAGGAGCCGACGAAGTTGTAATTGCTGACATTTTTGCTTCAGCACGAGAGCAAGAACATTACACCGTATCCGCTGTGAATTTAGCAGAACTGATCCAGCTGCAAGGGATCGAAGCCCGCTACATCGGACCGTTGGACGACATCACAAATTATCTTACTGAAACAATTGCACCTGAGGATCTCGTCCTTACCCTAGGGGCAGGAGATATTTATAAGGTCGGATTAGGGATTGTCAGCTGACTAACGACAACGAGCCCTCCCATAGTAGAATGATATTACATTCTACTATGGGAGGGCATTTTTAAATTACAATATAATAATGTCTCTTTTTACATTCTAGAGATTAAGTCCCTGTATTCCTTTAAGAATTTCGTCCCAGTTATGACAACGCGTAATGCCCTTTGGAAGTTCCTCTTGATTGTAAGTTGTATCAAGTAAGAATACCGGTATTCCACATTCGGAGATTAATCTCGCATTCACTTGATAATCCTCAATAAACGCTTCGATTCCCCATTGCTTAACAAAATCTACTTTACTATCAAATCCGGTAAAAAGCACATGTTCATGATGAATTTCTCGCATTTTAAACCACTGTATGGTAAGGTCCTTCTGATCAGGTGTCCTAGCCGTAATATAAATCACCTCATGTCCCTCTTGAAGAAGTGTTTCAATCCCGTCTTTGGCACCGGGAATTGGCTCGGGCATCATAAGTAACCGTTCCACATTACCAACAAAGAAATCGTTCATATCTTCAGGCGGAACATCAAACGTTAAATGCATATCATAATCGTCTATGACAGCAATGTTCTTTCCATAGTGTCGATTCAACTCTTGTAACCATACTGGATAACTATCAGAGACAACCCCATCAATGTCTACCCCAATGCGCACGTTACTCGATCTCCTTCAACT
This sequence comes from Desulfosporosinus sp., assembly GCA_027353165.1. GTDB lineage: Bacteria > Bacillota > Desulfitobacteriia > Desulfitobacteriales > Desulfitobacteriaceae > Desulfosporosinus. The sequence goes on along the minus strand of DAIEHY010000066.1, from coordinate 7,383 downwards.
TTGGAAGCTCGAGGCTGGGCGGCATATGCCGTTTATGCTCACTTTGGCGATGCAAGGTTTCAAGACGTTCTTCTACCTCAGGTGCAACCGTCTCCCCCAGTAAATATCGATCGATCTGATCATAAGTTAGTCCTAGATCCGATTCATCCGTCTGTCCAGGCCAAAGTCCAGCAGTAGGGATACGAGTTGCAATTCTCAAAGGAAGGCCTAACATCCCCGCCCAAGCGCGCACCTCAGCTTTAGTAAGAGAACTAATCGGCAAAAGATCCACACCACCATCCCCATACTTTGTGAAGTATCCAGTATAACTTTCGGGAGCATTATCTGTACCTACAACCAAATAATTTAGGGCATTAGCCACAGTATACAGTGTCGACATACGTAACCGAGCCTTTAAATTCCCCTGACTCATCTTTCCCCCTACTATATCTTTTCCGCCTTGTTTTAGGCCCTTCATGACTTGTTCGAAGATCAGGGTATGAGCATTACTTAAATCCACTTCGATAGGCCTAATGTCAAACCCTTCGGCAATCCACAACGCATCTTCTTGGTCTTCAGGATTTGAATTACTGGGCATTATCACGGCCACACAATTATCTGGAAATGCATATTTGCATAGTCCGGCGACAACGGCTGAATCAACTCCTCCAGAAATTCCTACCACTAAACCTTTGGCGTTGGCTTCTGTGACCTTTGTTCGTAACCAGTCTACCGCTTGATTGATACGTTCTGTTAATTCATCAGTTGACCACATTTTAGTCCACCCCTTGATTATTAGATTTAATATCGTTATGAATGGTTAAGAGTAATTGTTGTTTCATATCAAAGAGACCCGTCGATAAATCCACAATATAACGGTGCGGATTCGTCAATCGCTTCACTTCATCCCAGAAAGTGTCTAATTCCTTTCGGGCATAGGTTTGGATATCGTGAAGGTTTGGCAATTCACAGACTCGTTTCCCCTCTCTAAAGACCGGGGTTAAGAGTTCTTTGGTCTTAAACTTGGTTAACGTTTTTCTTTTCCATGTTTGGATAGGGTCAAAAATTGTCAACGGTTTCCCTTCTGCGAAAACTTCATCTTCCAGTGCGATAAGATCCGCCATGGACTTTCCGGCTCGATCGTAAAAACGCACGATTTTTTTGATGCCGGGGTTAGTAATTTTGGAGATGTTTTCTGAAACCTTAAGTCGTGGATGAAAAACTCCCTTTTCTCCCTCAGCCGCCAGCTTGTAAACTCCTCCTAAGGAAGGCCAATCTTTGGATGTAATGAGATTTGTGCCAACCCCCCAGGAATCGATTGCTGCACCTTGTGCTCGAATGGCAAAGATAGTTTCTTCATCTAAATCATTTGAGGCTACAATAATTGACCGTGTAAGACCAGCATCATCCAGCATCCGTCGGGCCTCTCTAGACAAGTAGGTTAAGTCTCCGCTGTCTAAACGAATTCCTTGAAAATGATAGCCTTCTGCTTCTAGCTCAAGTCCAACCGTTATCGCATTCGGAACCCCTGACTTTAAAACATTATAGGTATCGACAAGCAGCAAACAACGATCCGGAAAAGTACGTGCATATGCTCGAAATGCCTCCAACTCTGAGGGAAAACATTGGATCCAGCTATGCGCTTGGGTCCCCGAAACAGGGATTTTGTAGCGTTTGCCAGCTAAAACATTGGACGTTGATTGACATCCTCCGATAAAGGCTGCTCGTGCTCCTAAAATTCCGGCGTCCGGTCCTTGCGCTCTGCGCAGACCAAACTCCATGACCGCACCGCCCTCTGTAGCTGTAACCACCCGTGAAGCTTTGGTAGCAATTAGGGTCTCGAAATTGACTAAATTCAGAATGGTGGTTTCAAGGAGCTGGGCTTCAAAAATTCGTCCTTTTACCCGAATCAGTGGTTCATAAGGGAAAACTACGGACCCTTCTGGTACAGCATCTATTTCCCCTGTAAAATAAAAGTTTCGCAGTTCTTCAATAAATTCCTCAGTAAACAGGTTTAGGCTTCTTAAATACGCCAAATCTTCTTCACAAAACGAAAGATTTTCAATATATTCAACGACTTGTTCAAGTCCTGCAGCTAAAGCATACCCTCCTTTAAATGGTAGCTCACGAAAGAAGACATCAAAAACTGCTTCCTTGTTGTGATAACCGTTGGCTAGATAACCCTGCATCATCGTTAATTGATAAAGATCTGTTAACATGGTATGGTTTTCCATTATATAGCCTCGCTTCACACTATGCTTAAATCATGTTGTCATCTATAATCTATAGCATGCAATATCTTGATGAAATCATGCGTGAGAATTTCGACCTCACGGCAGGATTTTCCTGCTTTATACCTAAAATAAAAACCTAAAGGGAAAGCCTTTAGATTTTTATGATTGATATTGTCGCATTTCCTCGAACCACTTTAGAAGTTATCCACAAGCTTCCTTCAGTTTTCCACCGTCTATCCCTAACTTATCCACGTCAAAATTGATTGTTTTAGGATGTTATCCACAGAGTTATCCACACTATACACAGGTTTTTCCTGTGTATAGTAAAACCTCCAAAGAAAAAGCCACCAATCTAGTATGGTACAAACTTTGGCTAAACCCCATACGGGTATTTTGCCTTTTATTTTATATTTTTTTATTGCCTACAATTTTTTATCTATAAATATCAAATTATTTATCATTATATTCAGACAATTCGACAATCGCGAAAAGTCTTGTCATTATTTGTCTGCAATTTGTTACCCTGCCAACAAGTGCGAGGATTACCAACTTAATTTCTCCAATATTTGGCGACTTAATTGGATTCCTTCGGCAACGGTTTCGGGGGATGGACCCCCTTTAATTTTACGGGCTCGTACACAAAATTCGATACCTATGGCTTCAAACAAATCTGCTTCAAAAATCGGGGAAAGTGCCTGATAATCACTTAAATTTAAGTCTTCCAGTCCAATTCCTTGTTTACTGCAGTGTAAAACTATCCGCCCAACCAGCTCGTGGGCTTCTCGAAAGGGTAAGCCTTTCTTGGCTAGGTAATCCGCTAGATCTGTTGCGTTCGTAAAGCCACCTTTTGCCCCACGGGACAACGTATCCCGATGAACCTGCATAGTTCTTAACATGGGTTCCACTACTAGTAAGCATTTCTGGATTGTGTCCACAGCATCAAAAACCTGTTCTTTATCCTCTTGCATATCTTTATTATAAGCAAGTGGAAGTCCCTTCATAACGGTTAATAAGGCCATCAAATCCCCATAAACACGCCCCGTCTTTCCCCTCACTAATTCTGCAACATCAGGGTTTTTCTTTTGAGGCATGATGCTTGATCCGGTAGAATAGGCATCATCCATAGTGATAAATTGAAATTCCCCACTGGACCAAAGGACGAGCTCCTCACACATTCTGCTTAGATGCATCATCAGAATTGCTGCAGCTGATAGAAATTCAAGGGCAAAATCTCGGTCACTCACTCCGTCTATGCTGTTTAAGGTTACCCCATCAAATTCTAGTTCCAAAGCTGCCTGCTCTCTGTCGAGGGGGAACGTAGTTCCGGCCATGGCCCCTGAACCGAGCGGAGAGAGATTCAAGCGTTTACGGGTATCTTTAAGTCGATCAAGGTCTCGCAAAAACATTTGAACATACGCCATCATGTGATGAGCCATGGTGATTGGTTGTGCCTTCTGCATATGTGTGTAGCCAGGCATCCATGTTTCAAGATGTTCTTCTCCCAAATTAAGAAGTGTATGAATTAGGCGCTTGATCAGAACCTGCGTTTGATCGATTTCCGTTCTCAAATAAAGCCTAAGATCTAAAGCTACTTGGTCATTGCGGCTTCGCCCGGTATGAAGTTTTTTTCCTACCTGGCCAATCCGATCGGTTAAAAGCTTCTCAACATTCATATGTATATCTTCAGCACCGATCTCGAACTCTACCTTTCCCGCTTGGATATCCTCAAATATCCCAGCAAGCCCCTCAATCAACTCGTTGGCTTCCTTTTCAGAGATAACCCCGACACTACCGAGCATTCTGGCATGGGCTATGCTCCCTTGAATATCTTGTTTGTATAAGCGTTGATCGAAACGTATTGAGGAATGAAAATCTTCCACCAATGCATCCGTAGTCTTTTCAAAACGTCCACCCCAGAGCTTCACGTTACATCGTCCTTTCAAGTAAAATCTTTTCGGGCAACCCTTTTTTCCCAAACCGTCATTTTATAGAAACATCTTAACGATATGCTAATCTGGTCCTCCTAGTCCTAATTATTGGAATGACTAATCAATGTATTTGAATTATGGTTATCGTTACCATTTTAATTCGTTCTGATTCGTTTCACAGTACTATAGCGACTCGGAATCTGTAGTGAGAAGAAAGCGCCGGGTATCGGCGCTTATCTTACATAGCTTATTAGCTTATATTATCAAATATTTGTTTAGCTTGTCAGTATTTCTCTAAATTTACCACGACTCATTGTTTCGCATTTTTATGATCTGATCCTACTATTTGCTGCGCAACCCTGATTCTTTCTCCATCAATGCTCTTACTTTTAATGGAAGCCCGAAAAGGTTAATAAATCCACCGGCATCCTTTTGGTCATATACCCCATCTTCGCCAAAGGTAGCATAAGCTTCATTATAGAGAGAGTAGGGTGATTTTGTGCCCGCTAAGGAACAATTTCCTTTATATAATTTTACACGTACCGTACCCGTGACATTTTTCTGAGTTACATTGACAAAAGCATCTAACCCCTCACGAAGTGGTGAGTACCATACTCCATCGTAAACAATCTCAGCATATTTTAAGGCAATTTGTTCTTTATAATGGAGCGTAAGGCGATCAAGGGTGAGATGTTCTAAAGCTTGGTGAGCCATATAAAGAATTGTTCCCCCGGGAGTCTCATAAACACCACGAGATTTCATCCCCACTAAACGGTTCTCTACCATATCAACGATCCCAACCCCATTTTTCCCGCCTAATTCGTTAAGCGTTTCTAATAGGGCCACGGGGGAAATTTTCTGACCGTTCAACGAGGTGGGTATCCCTTGTTCAAAGCCCAGCTCTAAGTAGGTAGCCTCATCAGGTGCATCCTCCGGAGAAACACCCATTAGGAATAAATCTCGTTTAGGTTCATTCCATGGATTTTCTAGGTCGCCTCCTTCATGACTTAAATGCCAAAGGTTGCGATCCATACTATAGGGACGATCTTTAGTCACCGGAACAGGAATTCCACGTGCAGCAGCATAATCGATGCAATCCTCGCGAGACTTGAGATCCCAAATCCGCCAGGGCGCAATGATTTCTAGGTCTGGGTTCAAGGCTTTAACACTAAGCTCGAAACGCACTTGGTCATTTCCTTTGCCAGTCGCGCCATGAGCAACCGCAACTGCCCCCTCTTTTTCCGCGATCTCTACTAAACGCCGAGCAATTAGTGGACGAGCAAAGGAAGTTCCCAAAAGATACTTTCCTTCATAAACCGCTCCCGCTTTTAACGTCTGAAAAATAAATTCCGACACAAACTCTTCTCTTAAATCTTCAATATACAGTTTACTCGCACCACTTTTAATGGCTTTTTCCTGTAGTGGAGCTAACTCTTCCCCCTGACCAAGATCTGCAGCCATAGCAATGACCTCATACCCATAGGTTTCTTTGAGCCAGGGTATAATAATCGACGTATCCAAACCACCGGAATAAGCTAATACTACTTTTTTCATGTCAAATCTCCCTCATCTTAAATTAATCAACCGTGCAAGTTGGGTGCTAAAAGTATCTTGTCTCATTCTACTCACTTTAAGCCACTACATCACTAACGCCATAATTGCTTTTTGAGCGTGCAGACGATTCTCTGCCTCATCAAAAACAACTGACTGAGCTCCTTCGATCACGTCATCGGTAATTTCCTCCCCACGGTGAGCTGGAAGGCAATGCAGTACAATGGCAGAAGGGTTCGCTAATTTCAAAGCGTTCGAGTTAATCTGATACCCTTTAAAGGCTGCCATTCTCACTTGGGCTTCTTCTTCTTGGCCCATGCTTGCCCATACATCAGTGTAAAGAACATCAGCACCTTTTACTGCCTCCATAGGATCATCCACCACTTCTATAAATCCGCCGTTATTTTTGGCATCTGCCTGAGCTAGTGCGACTATCTTGGGATCTGGCTTATATCCAGGAGGAGAAGCGATTACCACGTGCAATCCCATTTTTGCTCCGCCAAACATCAGCGAATGGGCCATGTTATTTCCATCACCTACGTAGGCCAGCTTTAAACCAGATAGACGTCCTTTATGCTCCTGAATAGTCATAAGATCAGCCAATACCTGACAAGGATGTAATAGATCCGTAAGCCCATTAATGATAGGAATCGTCGAGAATTCAGCTAAATCTAAGACTTCTTGATGGCTAAAGGTTCGAATCATGATCCCATCCACCATCCGCGAAAGCACGCGGGCCGTATCGGCAATCGTTTCCCCTCTCCCCAGTTGAATATCTCGACCGCTCAGAAAGAGGGCATGCCCCCCCAATTGATACATTCCAACTTCAAACGAAACCCTAGTTCGAGTTGAAGACTTAGTAAAAATCATTCCTAAAGTTTTACCTTGAAGCTCTTGACGAGGGCGTCCCGCTTTTTGATCTGCTTTAAGCTCCCTAGCTACATTGATAATGCAGTTTAATTCATCTTGAGAAAAATCATGAAGCGAAATAAAGTCTCGTCCTTTAAAACTAGCTTGTTCAATCTTTGCCATCGTTATCACTCCTTAATATGAATTATTATACATTCATATGCATAATAATTCAATAGCAAAACTTTCGTTTTTAACCTAGTCCGAACGAATCAAATCGGCATGGATAACTTTTAATCGAAGAGAGATGACGGTTCATATGTACAACCTACTACCTATTCTACAAAACCCTGTCCTGAAACACAAACCCTCATCCCAACTCTGCCATTCACACTTCCTCAGGACGTTAATGACCCTCTCTCTGAGCATCGATCTATTGTAGGCCCGCAATCCGAAGAATCCAAGATATCCTTAAAAAAATCTGAACCTGCAGAGCCTTTGCCATATTTTCCGCAGAAACGCCCCAATATTGCCCCTCGTGTGGAAGAGCAGCAACTTTAAAACTCCCGCTCGACGAATTATCGAGCAGGAGTTTTTTCATCCTCAACTTTTTTTAATGCGGACAATCAATGAATGGCCCTCTTTTTAAAGCGACCCCCCATAACTTCATGCACGCTACTAATGGTGACGAAAGCGTCCTCGTCAATTTCATTAATAATCGATTTAAACTTAGCGACTTCTAAACGTGTAACAACGCAATATAATATACCTTTTTCTTCTCCCGTGTACCCCCCCTTCCCTTGGAGAAGGGTAACTCCTCTGCCTAGTCTTGCCATTAATAC
>DAIEHY010000065.1 GCA_027353165.1 Desulfosporosinus sp. | reverse complement strand
GTGATAGGCTCGTGCCCCGCCTCACGAGAATGGGAGATAATCGCTTCTTTAACTCTCCCAATAACTTCTTGAGAATAACCGTTCTTCTGTAGAATATTCACTGCAAGTCCAGCACTACTTTCCGCATGGGTTTTCTCAACTGCTCCGGAACGCCCGATATCATGGAGGAGTGCCGCTAGCTCAATGATCGAAACATCGGCGCCTTCTTCTTGTGCTAATTTATTTCCCCACTCCCTAACTCTCAAGGCGTGATCTAAATCATGGGCACGGTCTTTCCGAGCGTAAAAACCCTTAGCAACCAAAATGATCGAATGTAAGGGGTCTTGGGTTGATACTTTTTCCATATTCTAACCTCCATCGGAAAGTCATTAACCTACGTACTAAGGAAGTTTCTAAATTAATCTTACTTCTCAAATTCTTGCTTTGTCAAGTATTACAAGCTTTGGATAATGTATTCATATTTATTAATAATAATTTATCGTTTGTAGGTTTGATCGACTCACAATTGAACATTAAAGTGCTATAATAACCCAAGATATCCCTTTTTCTTTCAACGAGATTGATAAAATAACCTTAAATATTCCGTTAACATAGCTTAGAATATTTAACAAAGGAGATGCATTTCAATTAAACTTAAAATGATTTTGTTTACATGTAGCTTTTTGATAATCGTGGTCATAATTGTTTTGTATAGTTCCCCAAAGTACCACCATTACTTCCCTTTTGCAAGCGCTCAGATTAGTCTACCAGACGGAAACCAAGACCTTGCTTCCACTAACCCTCTTCCACAGGTTTCCCTTTCTCAACCTTCCTCCAAACCCCTTCTCCATATTTCCGATTCACAGGCACTTGCATGCTATAACGAAGGGCTCAAGCTCTATTATCAACGTCAATTCCCCGAAGCAATCGAGCTGTTTAATCAAGCATTAGCCAAAGATCCCCTCTGTTATGAAGCTCTAAATGCTAAAGGGGCGACATACGCCTTTCAGGGAAAATACGATCAAGGGCTAGCCCTCATTCAGCAAGCCCTTGATCTTAATCCGGCCTTTGTTTATGCTAATTTCAACCAAGGGTTAGCCTATGAACTAGCTGGGCGGTGGGACCAAGCAATTTCCTCTTATCAAAAGGCTTTAGCGCTCGACAATCGAGATACCTGGAGCTATTATGGCATCGCCAGCGTATACGGCCGTCAGGGAAAGATTGATAAAGTCCTAGAGTATCTTCAACCCGCGATCAGCCTCGACCCAGATGTCAAAGAAGTCGCACGTGACGAACATGACTTCCTCTCTGTACGTGAAGATCCTCGTTTCGAGGCACTTGTTAAACCCTGATTTAAACGAGAAGATTTTCCAGACGTTCCACGAGCCCCGCAAAAACCTGAAGAGCATTCCTGACAGGAACAGGAGTTTCCATATCAACCCCTGCTTTTCTCAACAACTCAATCGGATAATCTGAGCTTCCACCACTTAAAAATTCCAAGTAACGTTTTACAGCTGGTTCCCCTTCATCAAGAATCGAACGTGCAAAAGCCGTTGCTGCCGAGAAACCAGTCGCATATTTATACACATAAAATGCATTATAGAAATGTGGAATACGAGCCCATTCTAATGCGATTTCCGGATCAAGGACCACTTCGGAGCCATAATAGTTTGCATTTAGGTCACGATAAATCATGGAAAGCGCATCCGCCGTCAAAGCGCCACCTTCTTCTACCACCGAATGAATTTTCTTTTCAAATTCAGCAAACATTGTTTGTCTAAAAATAGTTCCCCGGAATTGTTCAAGGTAATGATTAATCAGATACGCTAATAGCTTAGCGTCTTTTGTCGTTTCAAGCAGGTGCTCCATGATCAAAGCTTCATTTAAAGTTGACGCTACTTCTGCCACAAAAATTTTGTATCCTGCATAAAGATGCGGTTGTGAGCGATTAGAAAAATAAGTGTGCAAAGAATGCCCCATCTCATGAGCTAGAGTAAACATAGCATCCAACGTATCTTGGTGGTTTAACAAGACATACGGATGAGAACGATAGGTTCCCCATGAATAAGCGCCACTTGTCTTTCCCTCGTTTTCATAGACATCTATCCAGCTCTTAGTGAACCCTTCTTGCAAAAGGTTAATATAGTCTTGTCCTAAAGGTCGTAGTCCTTCAATGACCATTTTTTTTGCTTCCTCGTACGTGATGGTCATCGTAGTTTCAGGGACAATAGGGACATATATATCGTACATATGTAATTCGTCAAGCTTTAGTGCCTTTTTGCGCAGCCGAATATAGCGATGCATTTGGGGTAAAAATTCGTGAACCGTTTCAATTAGAGAATCGTAGACCCGCAATGGCACACGATCATCATCAAGAGAGGCCTCTAATGCTGATGGATAATGTCGTGCTTTGGCAAAGAAAACGTCGGACTTTACGCTTGAATTCAAGGTCGCTGCCCATGTATTGGTTTGTTTCTGATAAGTATGATAAAGTGTCTCAAATGCTTCCTTCCGAGTACGACGTTCATGACTTTCCATGAACTGTATAAAATTTCCTTTAGTTAATTCAACGCTCTTTCCAGATTCATCGATAATACTGGGAAACTTAAGGTCGGCATTATTAGCCATCGAAAAGATAGCCCCTGGAGCCTCCGCTAATTCACCGACTTCCGCTAACAGTTTTTCTTCAATTGAACTTAGAATATGCTTTTGCTTACGCAAAATATCATCCAAGGCATGCTCATAGAGTCCCATCTTCGAGGATGTAGTTTGAAATTCTGATAGCCTGCCCTCAGGCATCGCTAATAATTCAGGGACTACGAACGAAGCAGCACTTCCGACCTTTACGGCAAGGGCTCCTGCGCGATCTGTCAATGCTTGATAGTCTGCATTACGATTGTCTTCATCTCTCCTCATACGGGCATAGGAATAAACTTCTCCCATACGCAGGCTTAAATCATCCATCCACTCAAAGCATGCTATTAAAGTGTCAGCATTATCCGCTAAATGCCCTTCAAATCGTTTCCCATCTCCTAAACGTTTTTCGATCTGGGCAAATTCTAATTCCCATTGAGCATTATCGGAAAAAATATCTTCCAAATGCCATTTTGTAGCCTCAGGAATTTCTGATCTTGACCTCAGCTTTTGTTGTGCCATAGTTTTTAACCTCCTTAGAAATATGATCCTCTTTATTATATACACACAGCTTAGTAATTACCATTTCTCAGAATTAAGAACAACTTTGCGTTCCTTCTCGCCATCACGGCGCTTTCTTCTGACGGCAACTAAAAAGAGGACCCTGCAGCAGGTCCTCTAGCCAAGATTCAGTGAAATTTAACGAGATCTAACGACATGGAAGACAAAAAAGTCTGAGCGGAAGAACAAACGCGAATAAAAAATGGGACGATCTGACTTATCAAAATGGACCTCATCTAAGAGTAGTAAGGGGCTAGCAGCAGAAACGGATAATTTATCTGCTAATTCTTTCCCCGCAACAATCGGCCGAATGTCAGTCGAAGCATACGCGATGTGGATTTGTTTTACTTCTTCTAAATACGTAAAGATTGAAGATTTAATCTTTACAATGTCCAGTTCCCCAACAGATGGAGAAAACATATCGATACAATATACAACAGGTATCCCATCCGCAGTGCGGACTCTTCTTGACTGATTTACAGGAGTACCTTCGTCAACCCCTAGTTTCGCTGCGACCCTCGCATCCGCAAACGAGTTCTCAATTTCAATTTCACTTGTCCCTGGAACCATACCAAGTTCTAATATCGCGTCAGTCACTCTAAAAAGCACCTCAAGACCAGGTTTCACCTTTGGAGAGGATTCCCCACGCACATAAGTACCCAATCCTTGCTTTTTTTCGACAATCCCATTGGCTTCTAGGACCCTCAACGCTTCACGAAGAGTGTTGCGACTGACACCCAGTTCCTTGGCAAGGTTTTCCTCATTCGGAAGACGACTGTCGATAAGATATTTTCCACGACGAATTTCATCTAGCAGTTCCAAACGGACAAGATCAGAGAGGGATTTGCCACTCTGATGAATCCGTCCCATGATGTTTACCTCCTCAATTGTTTTAAGATTCCCTTCTAAGCATATTACTTATTAGGATTATACGGAATTCCATCCGCGGCAGGCGCAGTACTTCTGCCTACTAATCCGGTCAAGGCTAAAATCGTCAATGCGTAAGGTAGCATCTGGATAATATTTGAGGAAATACCCCCACCTTGCAATATCATACTCAAAGCCGTGGCGAACCCAAACAAAAGTGCAGCTCCCAATGATCCGAAAGGTGTCCATTTGCCAAAGATCATGGCAGCCATAGCAATATAGCCTCTTCCACCACTCATATTAACTTCAAAACTATTTAATAATCCTAAGGCTAAGTAGACTCCACCCAAGCTTGAGAGCATACCACCTATCATAACGCCCAAATAACGCAAGTTTCGAACGTTAAGGCCCGCAGTATCAGCAGCTTGAGGATTCTCCCCCACTGCTCTAATTCTTAAACCTAAATTTGTATGAAACAAAAAATAATGTGACGCAAACACTAGAAAGAACATTAAGTAAACGACCACATTTTGGGACCCTAGAATTGGGCCCACAAAGGGAATATCACTAATCCCAGGAATGGTTAGGTTGGGAAGAGCAGGTGTTTCTCGAGGAGTTCCTCCATACCCAAAAATGGTATTTAGTAAAAAGGCGGTTAATCCAGCCGCAAAAATATTGATACTCATTCCCACAATAACTTGATCCGCTCCGAGACTTACCGTTACATAAGCAAAAAGAGCCGAGATGAGCGCACCCATCAATAAAGCACCTAGCAAACCTAGCCATGCGCTATGAGTATAAAAGGAAAATAGCACCCCAAAGAAGGCACCAATCAGCATAATCCCTTCCATAGCTATGTTTACTACCCCGCTACGTTCGGAAAAGGTCCCCCCTAAAGCAGGGAGAGCAATTGGGGTTGCCATAGCGAGCGTTGCTGCCCACAAATCAGGTCTAGCCAATGTGTCCCAAAGCATATCTTCAAGCCTCCTTGACCGGCGCTAAAGAATGACGTCTGCGCCAACGTTTTTGAACCAAACTAATAACATCTTTGGATGCAATTAAGAAGATAATTATTCCAGAAATGACATCGGTTAAATGAGCCGGTACACCTGAAACTAATTGCATAGATTGTCCACCCGTCGATAAAGCAGCAAAGAAAATGGAAGCTAAGATTACTCCAAACGGATTATTATTGGCAAGTATGGCGACCACAATAGCCGTAAAGCCATATCCTGAAGAGAAACTGTCATAGAGTCGATGTTGTACTCCAAGCATTTGAACTACTCCAGCTAAACCTGCTAACATTCCACTTATAAATAAAGCTAATACCAGATTAAACGAAACATTAATTCCAGCATACTTAGCTGCCCGTGAATTTAAGCCCACTGCTCTCAATCGATATCCTAAGGTCGTCTTATAAAGTAACCAATAAACAATCACACAGACCACTAAAGCAATCACTAACCCCCAAGAAAGTTGGGTCCGATCCACTATCTTACCTAACATCGCAGATGGCAAGATCACCGGGGATTGAGGAACAAAGCCCGGTTGCATCATGGGGCCGTTTTCAAGCATATAGTGACTCAGAAAAATTGCGATGTAACTCATCATCATAGTAGTAATGACTTCGTGAGCACCCACTAAGGCCTTTGCCAGCCCAGGAATTATACCTGCCCAAAGTCCCGCTGCCAATATACTCACTAGAACGGCTAATGAAATATGTAGAATAGGAGGCAACCCATGTACAGAATAGCCAATCCAAACTGCCGCCATACTTCCGATCCAGTATTGGCCCTCTGCTCCTATGTTAAACAAACCAGCTTTGAAAGCTATAGCGACTCCTAACCCTGAGAGAATTAAAGGAATAGCATTGGCCATTGTGTTCGATAAGTTTACCGTCGAGCCAAATGCTCCTGAAAAGAGCGCTCCATAAGCTGTTAGTGGGTTATGGCCCGTAAGGATCATAACACATGCACCAATCAGGATTGCAATAATGATCGCTACAAAAGGGGTAACCAATTCTTTGATTATCTTGTTCATAGTCTACCCCCACTCCCTAAATCTACACCTGTCATAAGTAACCCAAGTTGCTCGCGTGTAACCTGCCCGCTAGGAAAAATCCCCATCAATCGGCCAGCATAGAATACCCCAATCCTATCTGATAAAGCCAGGATCTCATCTAATTCCAAAGAAACCAGAAGTATCGCTTTTCCATCAGATCGTAACTCCAAGAGTTTATTATGAATAAATTGGATCGCCCCGACATCTAACCCTCTAGTTGGTTGAGCAGCTATCAATAATTCGGGGTTACGTGAAACCTCGCGGGCCAAAATCACTTTTTGTTGGTTCCCACCGGACAAGTTCTGGGCAAATGCATGGATTCGACGTGGCCTGACATCAAAATCTTCCGATAAACGCGTTGCATACTCCTCAATGGGCTTTACTTGCATTTGGCCAAGGCGTGCAAATGGGGCTTTAGAAAAGTCCCGCAGGACAAAATTTTCAGTCAGTTCAAAATCCATCACCAATCCATCTAATTGTCGATCTTGTGGAATATAGGCTATCCCTGCATTAGTTCTATGCTGAACTGAAGAGGACGTTATGTCCTTTCCTAAAAGACGGATTCGTCCAGTTTTACAGGGCAATAAACCTGTAATCGCTTCCACAAGTTCAAATTGACCGTTCCCATCGATCCCGGCCAGACCAAATATTTCCCCACGGTGGACATCGAAGCTTACTTTCTTGACTTTCTCATTGCGACCTGATGATACTACAATGTCTTCAAGTTGCAAAACTGGTTCTCCAAGTTTCTGAGGCGGTTTAGAAACATGAAGTACGACTTCTCGTCCAACCATCAAATTGGCTAATTCTTGAGGAGTTGTAGACTTTGTTTCAACAGTATTGACCGTCTTTCCCGCTCGCATAACCGTGACGCGGTCCGAAATACGCTGCACTTCGTCAAGCTTATGACTAATGAAAACAATAGGAACCCCTTGGGAACGAAGACGTTCCATGACTAGAATCAGTTCTTCAACCTCTTGGGGAGTGAGCATGGCCGTTGGTTCATCTAAGATAAGTAGCTTAGCCTTACGGTAAAAAACTTTTAAAATCTCAACACGCTGTTGAAGTCCGACGGTTAAATCCCCTACTTTGGCGTCAGGATCAAGTTCCATATGATACTGCTTGGCAAGTTGGCGAACAATCTCGACATTTTCCTTACGTCGATAATGAATTCTCCCTGGTTCTCCACCGAGGACAACATTTTCGGCAACAGTTAAAGCTGGGATTAACATAAAGTGTTGGTGCACCATTCCAATGCCTGCTTCGATGGCCTGACGGGGACTAGCAAAGTTAAGTTCCTGATCATAGAGCCGAATACTTCCGGAATCTGGTTTATAAAGTCCATAAATAATTTTTACAAGCGTAGATTTACCGGCGCCATTCTCCCCTAAAATTGCATGTATTTCTCCTTCACGTACAGTAAGATTTACATGATCGTTGGCAAGAACTCCTGGAAACGATTTCGTGATTTCTCTAACTTCTAAACAGGTGCGCATAATCCCCTCCATTAAAAAGGGATTGCCCCATAAGGATTATGAAGCAATCCACTTGTCATTAGCTAAAACCGGCTAAACGTTTAGAAACCTGCTGGCATTTTGTTAGTAACTGTAATTTTACCGTCTTTGATTTGTTTTGCTGCATCATTTACCTTATCGACAACCTCTTTAGGAACTACCTTTGTTGGTGTCGCAAACCCTACTCCGTTATTACTTAAATCAAAGAGGATGTCTCCACTTTTAAATTGACCCTCTTTGGCGTTTTTAATAATATTAAAGGTAGCCACATCCATACCTTTCAGGGCACTGGTAATAACATTCTCTGGTGCTAAATAGTTTTGATCTGCATCCACACCGATAGCATAGGCATTCTTTTCTTTAGCAGCGTCGATGACGCCCGTTCCAGTTCCACCCGCAATAGGGAAGACAATATCCGCACCTCCAGCAATTTCAGAAAGGGCCGTTTGTTTGCCGAGAGCAGGGTCATCAAATTTATTAGTGTATTTCAAGTTAACCGTGATACCAGGGTTTACGCTTCTAGCTCCTTGGATAAAGCCGGCAATGTAATCGTTCACTGGAGGAATAGCCATACCACCGACAAGACCCACAGTGTTTTTGCCTAATGCATTTGGAATACCAGGAGTTTTCTCCAATAAACCTGCCATCACACCGACTAAGTAACCACATTGTTCTGTTTTGAACATTGCGGAAGCAACATTTGGGCGATCTGTAATGGAGGAATCAATAATCATAAATTTAGTATCCGGATAATCCTTTGAAACCTTGACTACAGCATCCTGCATTAAAAATCCTACCGCAATGACTAAATTATATTTATCCTGAGCAAAACGGCTAAGATTAGTTTCGTAATCTGTCATTTGTTTAGACTCGACAACAGCCTTTTTAATGCCCAGTTCTTTTTCAGCTTGTTCTAGCCCTTTGTTGGCTAGAAAGTTAAAACTATGATCGTTCAGTCCACCCACATCTGTAACTAAGCCAACTTTAAACTCACTTTTCGCTGGTGCTTCTGCTTTAGGAGCTTCTGTCTTGTTGGCACATCCAACTAAGGACATTGTTAAAATTAGTACTAGTGCGATACATCCTAAAAACCGAGACTTCTTCATAACTTTCCCTCCACTTATAAATTTACTATGTATTTATGAATAGTTTAACAAACTGGCCTCTGTTCTCCCCCCTTCTTCAGTTGTAGGACCTCGAACAGCTTACCTTGTTTAAGTTTAACAAGTATTCAGATTAGGGTCAAGATTTTTATTTGTCCATAATACTATAAAGCATATGGCTAACGTTCTTAGTGTATGTCAAAATTAAGGATGTGCTCAAACTATTTGTACAAAAAGCGAAACAGACAGCGTACGTTCCACTGTCTGTTTCATCCACCTTGTCCACTATCCCCTTGGAAGGTTCCCCAACCTTCCTTATATAATTTTACCTGATCTAAGTTCCCTTAGCAAGTATCTTAGTCGATATGTAATAAGTTTTATTAAATTTATAAAGTGTAAATCGTTTAACCTCGTTGGACCAATCTTTCGATGTTTGTACTCTAGGCTGACTAATTCAGGGTTACTTAGGGTTGCCGTTAATTCCTATCTGTATTATTATAGTATAAAAATATTTAATGAAATTATTTTATGTCCACGGCCACGTGTTCGAGATACGAAGGAGACAGTAGTATGAAAAAAATGGGCTATTTAGGACCAAAAGGAAGTTTCTCCGAAGAGGCAATTCATTTATTCTTAGCCACTCAACCTGAATTTAAAGAAGATCCACTTGAACTTATACCGTTCTCTACCATACCGCGTATACTTCTCGCCTGCAATGACATGGAAATAGATTGGGCCTTTGTCCCTTTAGAAAATTCCACTGAAGGACAAGTAGGCGTGACAATGGATACTTTGGGCCAGACTGAACATATCTTTATCACTCATGAGTTTGTTCATCCCATTGATCAATGCCTTTTAGCGCATGAGCCAATGTCTCTTGACCAAATTGAAAGAGTTTATTCTCATGAACAGGCTTTCGGACAGTGCAGGGATTTCCTGGAGAAACACCTCCCAAATGCTCAACAGATTACTTGTTTAAGCACCGCCGATGCCGCCCATAAAATTTCTTCAATCCGTGAAAGCTGGACAGCCATCGGACCACGTCGAGCTGCGCACCTCTATAACCTTCATATTCTCAAAGAGCGCATTCAGGATATTAACCTCAATGCCACTCGCTTTGTTCTCGTCGGTCATAAACTAGCGGAAATGTCCGATGGGGAAGATAAAACCTCTCTCCTAGTCATCGCAGAAAATACTCCTGGCTCACTCTACCGCATTTTAGGAGAATTTAGTAAACGGCATATTAATCTAAGCCGTATTGAATCACGACCTTCCAAACAAAAACTTGGAGAATACGTTTTCTTCGTCGATGTAGACGGCTATGTCTTTGCCCCTCCCATCCAAGATGTCCTCTGGGCATTCAAAGAAGAAAACACCTTTGTCAAATTATTAGGTTCCTATCCCAAAGCACTTCCAGACGAACGAATATTTTAAGGAGAGAGGATAAAACCTCTCTCCTTTTCATTCAACCCGACAATAATTCATCAAATTTCAGACAGGCAGACACGAGAACCGTCCCCCCTGTCTACCAAGACCGTATAACTTCCGCGCAAACCCCAGCGCCTTTGCGTCTACGACGCAAACAGCCTATTTTTCGCGTCGTTCCTAAACCCCCGTCCGCCCCCAGGCCAGAGGAAGTTTCTTAGCTTAAGGAGCATGATTAGCGGAATTGCGTCAATGAGCGCAGAGGATATGGCGTGAAGAAACTCAACGGTTCACTTGCAGAAAGCCCAGAGGTTTTGAGTTTTAGCCATATCCTCAAGCGAATAGCAATGGAGCGTTGTG
>DAIEHY010000064.1 GCA_027353165.1 Desulfosporosinus sp. | reverse complement strand
GTATGCTCAATATTATCCTGCACCTTGCTTAATGGGATATAGCCAAAATCCCTAGCTGCTAAATTGCCTAACAAAGCGAGCCCAATATTAGTAGGTGAGGTTCGATGGGCAACCCCATTGGGTGGGTCAATTTGAACATTGTCCGGTGGGAGCCAGTGCTCCTCACAACATACATACTCTTCAAAAAAAGCCCAAATTTTTCTACTCCAGCGACGTAACTCAAGTATTTCTAAAGCCGTAAGTTTATCCTTTTTATGCTGGATTGGAAGACTGACCTTAAAGGCAATCCAAAGGGATAGAATCCAAATTACCCCAACCGGAATAAAACGTCCAAACTTTGCAGGAAAATTTGAAGCAATTGTTACACCGGCAACTATAACAAAGAGCAAAACTTGCCACATCGATGAAAGGACCGTTCGACTGTTGACATCTAACCGTTTCTCAGTATCAGCAGCTGTTTCCCATTCTAACAAATATTTATGCGAAATAAATTGTCGATACAGGCTGCGAATAATGGCATCAATCATGATATACGCTTGATACGGGAGAAATACAAACTGCAATACAAATTGAGTTAGCATGGTTATGATATCTTGGCCCATATTTCCTCTTTCAGCGCGTTTGAGTAAAAGTCGACTGAAAACGTAAAAAACCATTGGCCAAATTAAACTTAAAGAAATTAAGCCTACCCAAACAAAAGGATCACCAGAAAAAGCTGAAAACCCAAAGATCAGTAGAAATAACAGCACTGGAGCTTCAATACTCCTGCGCAAATTATCAAATATTTTCCAACGCGAAACAAACGGAATGGGCTTAAATAACCACGGGAGTAGTTGCCAATCCCCTCTGACCCAGCGATGTTGACGACGAAGATATGAAAAGTAGTTAGCTGGATATCCATCCACTAATTCTATATCTGTCACGAGTCCAGTTCTGGCATACAATCCCTCGATCAAATCATGGCTGAGAATGGTATTCTCAGGAAAGGCCTTATTCGTCACCTGATGAAATACCTGAACATCATAGATTCCTTTGCCTGTATAAATTCCTTCCCCAAACAAATCTTGATAAACATCCGAAACAGCTGTAGTGTATGGATCAATTCCAACTCTACCCGAAAAAATCCGAGAGAATTTTGACGCACCTGCACACAAAATAGATACTCCCACGCGCGGTTGCAGAATCCCATACCCTTTAACCACCCGTGTTCCATCCTCATTGAGGATAGGCGCGTGTAAAGGATGGGCCATTGTGCCAATTAGCCGTTTAGCCGTGCCACGTGGTAATTGGGTATCCGCATCTAAGGTAATGACATACCGAATGGTTGGCAGAACTGATTGGTCACCGATTTGAATATAATAACTTGTCTCCCCCTCCTGACGTAAGAGACAGTTAAACTCAGCGAGTTTTCCTCGTTTTCTCTCCCACCCCATCCACACGCCTTCAGTGTGATTAAAAATCCTCTTGCGATGAAAGAAAAAGAATCTGCTCGAATCATATTTTTCATTTAAACTTTGGATTCCTGCCGTTGCTGAAGTGATAATTTCAGTGTCCCCTAAAACGTTTTCTGATTGTGCATCCGCAAAGTCACCCAGTAACGCAAAATATAAATTATCATCTCGGTTAGCCAGATAATAGACTTCAATTTGACTGATAAGTTCCTTAACCCTATCAATACTAGTCAGAAGGGTTGGAACAGCGACTATGCTTCGTAAGGGATCAGGAATTCCTTCTCTCAATTCTAATTTAGGCAAAAAGGTTGGCTGAAAAACATTTGAGGCAACCCAATTCAAAAATGGAATCATCAAACTACTAGCCCAAATTATAACTCCCATCCACACGACAACAGAAATTAAAGAAAATGGCTGACTCTGCAGAGTATATGAAATAGTCAGAACGCTAAGCGTAGCAATCCCAATCAGCAAACTACCAAAGTAGTAATGAACTGGCTCTCTTTGAATGACTCTACGAATCTCACTCCAAATATTCCGTGGTTTTCTAAAGTCTTGTTCTAATTCAAGTTCGAGAGTTTCTCTTCCTGCCCCCATCAGATAATACCCTACATGCGAGGATACTTTCTCCCCTGACTGATGTGCCTTCTGCGCTCCTGATAGTACCTTGCGAGCAACGACAAGTTCAGAAACTTTAAAGCGTCTAGCGATTTTTTCTACCTGATGGCGATAGGTGTCTCTAGATTGAAAATCCAGATCGCCATAAACCTTACTGGGATCCTTTTGAAAAACCTGCTCCACTAAGCTGACCTCTTCAAAAAAGCGAGGCCAATCTTCTGCAGTCATAAAATGGATACTTAAAATCGCGTGACCCATTGACACCTGATACATAGTCTGACGTTGACGCTCAAGTTTAGCTAACTCTTCGATGGTTGTATCTTGCTTAGCAACTACCCGATCGACCCAGTGCAAAAGTGGTGCAACATCAACTCCAAGATCACGAATACGTTTTAGGATCTGTTCTGCATATGCTGAGGAATAATCCTCTTGAGGATCTAGAGATTGCAGCAATTCTTCCCACTCTGCCGGAAGATGTTCTGATTCCAAAAGAGGTAAGACCCATCGATCCGCAGCTTCTCTTTCCCCTTGGGTAAATAGGATCAGTTCCGTTAACCTTCGAATGTTTTCCAGAAGAATGATCCGCAACATAATAGGAACCGACCATAATTCTCCGCTCGATAAAGGTACTTGAACCTGATAAGCATTGATAAACCCTTTGAGAGTGTCGATGCGCAATTGACTATCCGTATGCTCAATAAGTTCAACTAACAAACCGTAAATTCGAGGATATCCTTGAAAGTCCCCACTGGCAATTCTGGGTAACTGACGCTCAAATTTATTGGGTAGACTGCTTTGGATCTCGTCTCTCAGGTCTTTTAGACTATAAAAATTATCAAGTAACCAATCTGTGGCAGGTATAACATCTTGAGTTCGTGCAGAGTATTCTGTAATTTCTCGATAAGCCTGCTCTAAGAACTTCATATTTTGTTTAACCCTAGGTAATAAGGTTCGTTTGTGTAAGCTGGTTCCTTGGTTAGCATTGAGTCGAGCAATCTCCTCGGCGTGACTAAGTAAATCGTCCCAATTTAAAACAATATCTTTATAGGGTTTATCCTTCGTCATGGATCGCGTAAAAAACTTCATTCTTCGTCTCCGTCTATTTTTTTACATTATTTATGCATTATTCCCATTTCCCCTCACTTAATTCATAATGCAGAAACACCATTGCCTTTTCACCGAGGCGCGATGCTTGAAGCTCGAAGGTTAAACATCGCGAAAAAAACACGCTAACCAATTCATCATGGTCAGCGTGTTTCGTGAAGCGTTAGACGCAAGATTTGATGTTCGAAAGTTAAATATCGCACCTTGCGCATCGCTATCATCCAAACCGTTCATTAAATTCTTCTAGGGTTAAGAGTACTTGACGTGGCTTACTTCCCTCGTACCCTCCGACGACTCCTTGTTCCTCAAGCATATCCATGAGCCGCGCTGCTCTTGTATAGCCTAGTTTCAAACGCCGCTGGAGAAAGGATACCGATGCCATACCGGTGCGAATAAAAAGCTGTCCGGCATCGATAAATACTGCATCATCAGGACCATGACTGTCCTCACTTTTAGCGGTTGTTTCTTCGAAAAGTCGCTCAGGATCCAGATACTCTGGTTTTCCTAACCCTTTCCAATGCCTAATCACTCGTTGTACTTCGTCGTCCGTAACTAAACAACCTTGTACCCTCAGTGCTTTATTGACACCCAGTGGCGAATAAAGCATGTCTCCTCGTCCGAGAAGTTTCTCAGCGCCAGTTGCGTCAAGGATCGTACGAGAATCGATTTGAGACGAAACAGCAAAGGAAATTCGGCTGGGAATATTTGCTTTAATCACCCCGGTAATAACATCGACAGAAGGGCGTTGCGTCGCAATGACCAAATGAATTCCAGCAGCCCGAGCCATTTGTGCTAAACGGCAAATAGCTTCTTCAACTTCACCAGGAGCAACCATCATTAAGTCAGCTAACTCATCAATGATCACCACAATCAACGGCAAGGTAGGGGTATGTCGGATAGTTTCACCTTTTACCTGATTATAGCGTTCAATATCACGAACACCCGCAGCAGCAAAAAGTTCATACCTATTCTCCATCTCTTTAACAATCCATCTTAAAGCGCTGGCAGCTTTCTTAGGATCGGTGACAACCGGAGCCAAAAGATGCGGAATACCATTATATTGACTAAGTTCCACCATTTTTGGATCAACCAGTAGGAACTTCACCTCATCTGGAGTCGCATTATAGAGAATTGAATTGATAATGGTAGTAATACACACACTTTTACCTGCCCCAGTCGCACCTGCAACAAGCAGATGTGGCATTTTTACGAGATCCGCAATGATTGGTTGATCCGCGATATCTTTACCTAAAGCAACTTTTAACTTGGAAGGATATTGTTTAAAACTCGCCGTCTCCAGCACCTCACGAAAAGGGACGGCACGTGCCTGTTTATTGGGGACTTCAATCCCGATAGCCGCTTTACCGGGAATCGGTGCCTCAATACGAACATCCCGAGCAGCCAGCCCTAACGCAATATCATCTGAGAGATTAACGATTTTACTAATTTTCACACCGGGGGCAGGTGCTAATTCATAACGAGTAATAACGGGGCCTCGCGTGACCCTAATCACTTTGGCCTTCACCCCAAAATCCAAGAGAACCTTCTCAAGCTGTTTTGGAGTTTCCAAATCTTGAATTATTTCGCGCTGGATTATAGATTCCAATAAATTAATATCGGGGAACTCCCAGTTTTCGATCCTCTCGCTTTTCTCTTCATTCTTCAGAGCTTCAGTACCCTTATCTTTATTGAATATTACCTGCTCAACTAGCTGAGCTACCTGCCCAGCATAAGCAGGTTTCATAACGGTCTCGATTTCTAACGGTTCTTTAATTAAGTCTGTAACCAACGGAGGTTCATCTAACTGAATTGAGGATTCGAAACTTTGGGGCATCTGCTCCATCTCAGCGAATGCCTGATTCACATCCCCTAAGTTCTCCTCATCGTCCATAAATTCTTCTTGTTCTAAAGGTTCTTCAACTGTTTTATAGCGAGAGAGAAATTCTGCTTGCTCTCTTTGGGACTTAAAAATCGTTGAAAGATCTGACTGTTTCTCAATAGGTTCATTTCCCAATCCCTTTGCAATATAACCACCGAGTTGGGTTGATCGTCCCGACCGTTCCTCAAGGTCTACTTCCTCGAAATAATCATCAAGCCCCTTTAAGCTTTTCATTTTAGAGGGTCCCTTCGGGAAAATTGACTCACCTGTTCCAAAATATGAAGGAAAGTCCTTGCCGTATTCCTCCATTTCCTCTGCTTTCTGGGGATCCACATCCTTCAGTTCTACCCATTCAGGGGATGAAAAATATTGATTAAACCCCTTCAAACTGACTAATTTCCCCGCTGGCAAATCGATACCCTTAGTTTGTTGAGTTTGGGCAGACCTACCCACACTCTGAATCATTCTGTGCTTGGGCTCTTTTGAACTGCCGGCTGAAGAAAGTTTTTCTTTGGAAGTGTTAGACCCCACGGAAGTTAATGTCTCTGAAAAAATCCAGAGCATAATTGCCGCGACAAAACAAATCAAAGGGCCTGCCCAAGTCAAACTTCCCATCATGACTGTAAATAAGGAATGCACTTGTTTTCCAATCGCAAAACCAAAAGCACCTAGTAAACCTGCGATTGAAACCATAAATAGTATGGCACTTAATACTTTAAGCCAAAAAGCATATGTAATTTTCTTCTTTTTCGACACACTTATCCACCTCCACGCTTCTTATTCATTATGGTAGATGAGCTATAAGAATGTCAAAAGATTTTTTTTAAAAAAATGCCCCTAACCAGCTAAGGTATAGGGGATTAAGATTAATAACCTAATAAGACACCTTCTTGATTTGGTAAAGGGTGAAATATCTCTTGCGAAATCTCACCTTCCGCATTCAAAAAGACGTGACCGGTATAAATAAAGCCACCTTTGGACCAATATCGCAAGTCTAAAAATTCGACCTTGCCCTCTTTGTTACTTGAATGATTAATAACATGATAATAAGGAGTAAACTGATTAAATATTTCTGCTAGATTCCCTTCAAGAGCATTGGAAACTGACGGATTATCCCCATCGAATTTTGGCAAGACTCGACAGATCGAAGGAACCTTATTGCGGATAATACCAAAACGAACATTATCTCCTTTAAAAAGAATAAAGTTCCAAGTAAACGGATGATACATTGCCGGTAGTACTTTAACCTGATGAAAATCATTCAAACGATATATCTCCATCAAACTTTTACGTGTTTTCAATCTTCCAAAGTGGCGGTAACCAAGGTATATTCCACTCAACGTAAACGCAGCCAACGATGAGATTGACGCATAGTGCGGAACCTTTAGAGAAATGAATAAAGACACAAGTAAAGAACATAGGACGATGGGATCTGTTAACATAATCATGTCCAGGGTAATTTTTTTACGGGAAAAAGGCCAGAATAACTCTGCTCCATATGAGTTTAATAAATCCATAACGCTATGAGACACCGTCCCTGCAAGTGTCCAAAAGAAAATAGTCGCCCATGAGCTAGTTGGAAAAACGAGATACAGAACTGTGCTTAAACCAAGCGCCATAGCACCTAAAGAAATTAGAGAATGACTAGCTCCACGATGTTTTAATAAATAATTCAAACGACCTTTTAGATGAGCAATAATATCTAGATCTGGCAGCATAGCCCCTAAGGTACACCCTAGAATAATGGGATCATTCAGTTGGATTGTGTGGCCGGAGAGAGTACTTAAGGCAATACCTATTAAGCCGTGTGTTATTGGATCCAGGATTGACCACCTCCTATTGAATTACATCCCTTAAATTCCTTACAACAAATCTTATTATATCACGTGTAGTCTTCAATAGACTATTAATATACTTTCCTATTTTATCTATATATTCCAGTTTTCTTTTTATAACTATTATATAGACAAAAACCAAAAACCTAGTTTTGACAATAGGTTTTTGGTCTTCAGAGTTAACGTTTACCTTACTTACTAGAATGTGTAGCTACTTTGATTGAATTATTAACATCGTGAATTTCAGGAATATGTTGAATCAAATTTCCAGCCCTTTCCCGATCCTCTTCGGAGTACACTTCGCCAGTCAGAAAAGCAATTCCATCTTTAACAAAAGCACGAATTTGTCCAGAGTTTAAACGATGTTGACCAAGTTTGGCGACTAACTGCTCGGTTAACCATAAATCTTTCCCTTGGGAACGGTGACGAGTAAATATTTCGCTAACCACAGCTTTTACTCCGGGTACTTGATAAGCCGTTTCTACAACCCATTCCATAGCTTCCTGAGTATCAACAAGTCCACTTAGAGTAATTAGACCATTTCGAGCTTCAGTCCTAATTTCATGAGCATTTACCCATGGTGAAGTAACTAATGCATTTTCAACACGATTGACTAAAGTCGCATCATCGACTGCCTTCTCCAAAAACTGAATCTCACTGCGTATTTCTTTGACTCCACGAACTTGAGAGGCTAAGCGTTTCGCTAATCTCTCTGTACTTTGGGTCTCTACATGTCCAAGCAAAGTAGCGATTCCTCGACTAACTCGACAACCTAAATGGTTTATCTCCGTGTAGTTTGCCCCCTGAAAACGCTCATTGATGCCCTGTTCAATGTCTTTATCCAGTATAGTTCCATCATTAGCGACCGTTAGCGAATTATCTAATTCTTTAACCCCATCAATTCGACCTACTCGACTTCCAAAAAAATCTTTTTCGACGAGGCTATCCACCATTCCCCAAAGTGTAACTCGATCTCCTTTGACCTTAACATGGATCCCCAAAGCACTGTCTCTAAAATGAGTGTGAATAAGCTTTTCGATATCCCGAAGGACGTCTTGTTCAGAACGTAAATTTCCCATAAATCTCCCTCCACTCAGAAAACTGTTACTACTCGCATAGAGGGTATTTTATCCCAAGACTTCCTCTTTTAATCTAAGACCCTTATGATTGTCAAACTTTGCACTTTGTAAGGTTTGCCGCAAGTTCTTCTAAACGATGAAGTTGATCTCTCAACCCCAAGACAATTAATAGATCTCCTTGTAAAATTGCTTCACTAGCGTCAGGATTACTGATCACCTGATTGTCCCGCAAGATCGCGAGAACCATGGCCCCTGTTTGCTGCTTAATTCTACTCGTTAATAATGTTTCCCCAACTAAGCATGAGCCTTGATCAATTTTTAGCTCCACCATTTCCATTTCAATATTATGATCATGAATCACGGTTTCTAAATATTCAACACTAATAGGTTTTAGGATTGACATCGCCATTCTCCACCCACCCAGAGTAGCCGGAGAAATTACTTTGTCCGCTCCAGCTCGCAATAATTTTTTCTCAGATTCAGGCTGATCCATCCGAGCTACCACCTGAATATTAGGATTTAGGCCTTTGGCTGTTAAGGTGACAAAAACATTTAAGGAATCCTCAGGGAGAGCAGAAATTAGTCCCTTAGCCTTAATAATGGAAGCCCTATTCAAGGTTTCATCATAGGTAGCATCGCTGTTAATGACTAAAAATCCTTCCTCAATTAGCTGGTTGGCAAGGTCCTCCCGTTGTTCTATTACGACACATGCCGCTCCCTCTTTACGCAGGCGGTAAATGACTTGTTTGCCTACACGCCCTGCGCCGCAGACAATGACATGATCTTGAAGTTGTTCAATCTTCTTATTCATCTTTCTTCTCCAATACACGCCGGCCAATTGACCTTCAATCAGAAAGGCCATTAAAAGACTAGCAAAGTAGAACATGATACCGACTCCGCTCAACATCAGGAAAATCAAGAAAATATGCCCTTCTTCAGTCTTGGGTTCAATATCTCCAAAACCCACCGTTGTGACTGTCTGGACTGTAAGATAAATAGCATTAGCTAAACTCAGGTGTTCCGTTAATATAAGCCCGACTGTTCCGACAATCAAGGTGATAAGTAAAGCCATAAAAGCGAGCAAAACACTCCTAGCCAACAATTCGCTCCTTTCTGTCTGGTCCAACGTTAATCAAACATGAGCGAACTTACTTCACTCAGAGTTTGAGATGATTCTGGAATTTCGCTAAATTTCTAAGTAAGATCTTAGTTGAAGGACACTATCATAAGGGACATCCATTTGACCCAGCTTTACAAACCCCGAGGGTCCATGATAATCGCTGCCACCTGTTGCTAAAATGGCAAATTTATCGGCAACTTCTGCATAGTATTGAATAAGGGCTGCTTGTCTTTCCCAGTAGCCATAATACACTTCAAGACCAATTTGACGATAGGCTAAAAGAGAAAACACTATCTGGGGATCCCAGAGTAGTCCAGGATGGGCGACAACAGGAAGTCCGCCACATGCAAAAATAAGATCAACAGCATCCTCGAACGTATGGTTTAGATAAGGTAAATGGGCCACTCCCCCGGGACGAAAATAAGCTGCAATCTCTCGCCAATTTTTATTCTGACTGCTACCACCTTCCTGATGATAAATGGCCCTCATAATATGCCCCTTTGTAACAGCCCCATTTGCTCCGACTTCATTCTCCACATCTTTCCACGATAGAGAAATCCCACCATTCTTTAAACATTCAACCATATCATGAGCTAAAGCTGTGCGTTGGGTTCGGATCTCCTGCAAACGCGCCTGTAAGAGTGGATGATTAACGTCTTTAAAATAACCTAAGAGATGGACTTCATGCCCTTGGTAACTGGTTAACAATTCAACCCCCGGGATAATCTTAATATCTAATTCTTCCGCAAGAAGTTCAGCCTTGATAATTGCTTGAGTACTTTCATGGTCCGTAATTGCTAAGGTTTGAACATTGTTGGTATGGGCAAGGTTAATAACCTCTTCGATCGAAAGCAAGCCATCAGATTCAAGCGTATGAATGTGTAAATCTGACCTCAAAAACACCCCTCCCTTATTTGCATCATACCATTTATTCCAGACTCAATCCAAAGACTCGCCTGAACTCCCACAGAAGGTCAAAGATTAATTTAACTATAGTATGCCTATTCTTGTTTTTCCTCAAAAATCCTGCCTGCTTGTTTCTTAATTAAAGGCAATAATCTTCAAGATCTTTAATACAAGGAAATAAGGGATATCATCGTTATAACTAGTTCAATTTATTTGGATTTCTAGTATAATACATATAGCGAAGCGAAGCAGAAAGATTATAAAAACAGGAAAGAGTTAGCGAGGATGTTTGAATTTTTCTGCCCAAAGTGTCACAATACTTTATTTAGTGCAAGTGATCATCCCCATGAAGAGACGATCTACTGCTCAATTTGCAACACTTATCTTGATAATCCATATTACAAGAAACCATCTAATTAGCAAAACATTCCTCTAAAACCCCGGGATTTATCCGGGGTTTTACTTATTTACATTACAGTTTAATATGCTTACCACCTATCAAATTTTAGACTTTTAAGGCCCCGTTTTAAGCTCGATAGA
>DAIEHY010000063.1 GCA_027353165.1 Desulfosporosinus sp. | reverse complement strand
AAACGATCTGTAATATACCCAATCCCGGTTGTGTTTATGAAAATCTTGTCTGCACTCCCTCGTTCCACAACTTTTGTGTCCCCACAAACAATCGAGACGCCTGCCTCAGCGGCTGTCACCGAAATACTTTCAATAATCCGTTCCAGCACAGTCATGGGTAAGCCTTCTTCAAGGATTAGGGCCAGCGTTAAAAACTTTGGGAGTGCGCCACTGACAGCAAGATCGTTGACCGTTCCACAGACTGCAAGCTTGCCAATATTTCCTCCCCGAAAGAACAAGGGAGAAACCACGAAGGAATCTGTTGTGATTGCTAATTGCTCTCTACCCGGCAATAAAGTAGCATCATTCATTTGATCAAGGTAAGGATTTCCTAAGTATTTCTGAAAAAGAGTACGGATTAATTCATGACTAAGCCGCCCACCACTGCCATGGGCCATCATAATGCGTTCCATTCTTAATCCACACTCCTTTGCGAGTATCTGTGATAAGCGGCACAAGACCCTTCAGTCGACACCATACAAGGTCCAACAGGCTTCATTGGTGTACAATGCCGGGCAAATAAAGGACATTCCGTTGGATAAATTAACCCTTTTAAGACGTCCCCGCAACGACAACCGGGAGTTTCCTGGGAATGAAAAACTGGCAGTGCAAACTTTCGAGCTGCATCCCATGCGCCGTAATCCTCTCTTATACCCAGGCCACTTTGAGGGATTAAACCCATGCCACGCCAAAACGTATCGATCGGCTCAAAGACTTTTTCAATGAACTGCTTCGCATGAGGATTTCCTTCTGCTCTAGCAACACGTTGATACTGAATTTCAATTTCCGAGCGACCCTCTGAACGCTGTCTAAGCAGCATAACAATTCCCTCGAGAATATCCAGTGCTTCAAAACCTGTCACAACACCCGGTTTGCCATAATCTTTAGCCATAAACTCAATCGGCTCAGTTCCAATAATTGAGCAAACATGTCCTGGGTCGAGAAAAGCATCGACAACAAGTTGATCGTCCTCAGCCAACATTTTTAAAACAGGAGGAACCACTTTGTGCATAGATAGTACACTGTAATTGCTTAACCCCTCGCGTTTGGCAATTTCTATACTCACTGCAACAGTTGGGACCGTAGTTTCAAATCCAATCCCTAAAAACACAACTTGTTTATCCGGGTTTTGACGAGCTAACTCTAAAGCATCTTGGGTAGAATAGACGACTCGAACATCTGCCCCTTCGGCCCTTAACTCCTGGAGGTTTTTTTTCGTTCCCGGTACTCGAATCATATCCCCAAAGGTTACCGTCATAACATTCGGTTGGGCAGCCAAATAGAGATAACGGTCAATATCACTGTTATCTGTCACACAGACTGGACAACCTGGTCCCGAGATTAAACGAATCGTCTTAGGTAACAACTCGCGGAGAGCATTTTTCGCGATAGCCACGGTATGTGTTCCACAAACTTCCATGATGGAGAATGGACTTTGAGCTAAGGTCCGAATCTCAGCGAGGAGGACATCCGCCTTATCCATTAACTCGTTATTGCTCTTCTTCATAGGCCTTTGCCACCTCCAATAAAAGTCCTTCAGTTTCTTTGGCACTTTCATCATCAATGATGCTGATAGCAAATCCGGCATGAATCAACACATATTCGCCAATCAAAACCTCTGGAACCAAGTCGATACTCACTACCCGTTCATTTCCCATCATATCCACTTTGGCCATAGATCCATCTATAGTAACAATTTTAGCAGGAATGGCTAAACACATTTACAACACCTCATTCGCAATTAATAGTTGTCCGAAGGCTAAACCTCCATCCCCAGGCGGGAGACTCCGAGAACGCAAGACTTTAATTCCTTGTCTTCGACAATTTCGAAGAACTGCTTCGGTTAAGAGTTTATTTTGGAACACCCCACCACTTAAAATCAGAGGGCCATCACTTACCCCTAATCTCAGGGCTAAATCCACGATAGACTCAGCAATTGTTAAATGAAAACGATAGGCTATCTCTCCCCGACTCACGCCCTGAAGAATGTCTCGAACTAGTTCTTCAAAGAGTGGCCTAACGCCAAGAATTAGCACTTCATTCTCAACCCTTACTTCATATGAATAAAGAAAATCCGAGCTTTCCTTGATCCTTTCTACCTTTTCAGAACGCCGTCCCTTCAAGAACCTTGTCCCAACGCTTTCAAGTTCAATTGCAGCTTGTCCTTCATAGGTTACCTTTGTGCACACACCCAGTAAAGCACTTACTGCGTCAAAGAGCCTACCTGCGCTAGAGGTTTGAAAGACTTGAACACCTGTCTCAAGTTGACGATCAAAGATCTGACGTTCAAGGCTAGAAAGGGTTGACCACAGGGACTCAGTTTTCTCCCACGCTTCACCGTCAAAAAGAGTTTTAAGATACGCATAAGCAATACGCAAAGGCTGTTTGGCACCAGCATCTCCCCCGGGAAGCCCTAAGTACTCAAGATGGGCCTTGCGTTCATAACCTGTGGCGTTGCCGTACAGAAATTCAAATCCCCAGATGCACTGGTCCTCCCCGAAACCAGTTCCATCGCAGATGATCCCTAAAGTTGGTTCTGTTCTATCCCATTCCCCCAACACGCTGACTAAATGGGCATGATGATGTTGAACGGCATGTTTAGGCCAAGGTTGTTCTAGGGCAAATCTTGTCAGTTGGTAGTTTGGATGTTTATCAAAAGCGATTGCACTCGGCGTAATATTGACGACTCTTTGAAATGATTTAAGTTCTTGATAATAGCGTTTAAGATTCTCATACCCTTCCATATCCCCAATATATTGACTCATAAAAGCCCTCTGTCCAAAGGCAAGGCAAAATGTATTTTTAAGTTCTCCCCCCACCCCAAGAAGAGGGGTCTGGACCTGGATAGTGGGCATCAAAATTGGTAGTGGAACGTATCCGCGGGCTCTTCGAAAGAAGACAGTTTCATTTCCGACCAATTGCACGACCGAGTCATCACAAGGATGATAAATATCTCGATTGTGCATAAGAAAATAGTCAGCAATTCCCTGTAACGCTTCAAGAGCCTCCTCATTAGAATAAATAAGGGGCTGTCCACTCAGATTAGCACTCGTCATCACCAAAAAATCGTACGGTCCTTCAAATAAACGATAATGTACTGGAGTATATGGGAGTATGATTCCCAAAGTATGGATACCCGGCGCAATCTCCTCTGGTAAGGCATCTTTTAAGGCAAGTTTGCGTTCTAGAACAACAATTGGGGCAGCTGAACTTTGCAACAGATTCTCTGCCTTAGTACAAATATCGACCTCACTACAGGCCTTGGCAACAGATCGAGCCATAACCGCAAAAGGCTTGGACCCCCGTTCTTTTCGTTCTCGCAAGCGACGAACGGCACCCACGTTGCGAGCATCACAAACCAGATGGAATCCACCTAACCCTTTTACTGCAAGAATTCCACCTTCAGCAAGCTGATCCACACCTATACCTGGAAGTGGTCTTCCAAGGGCATCACAGAGTTGAAGCTTCGGTCCACATGTTTGACAGGCTACTGGTTGAGCATGAAAACGCCGATCCCTTGGGTTTTTATAGTCTTCTGCGCATAAGTTGCACATTGGAAATTTAGACATGGTTGTCTGTGCACGATCATAAGGTACGTCACGAATAATTGTATAGCGAGGGCCACAATTAGTGCAATTGGTGAAAGGGTATTGGTAATACCGGTTCTCTGAATCCTCTATGTCTTTAAGACAATCACCGCACGTTGCCACATCCGGCGAAATTAAGACATCCCTCTCTTTCTCCGCTTCACTCTCAACAATATCAAACCCCTCATAATTAGCAAGCCCGATCTCAATGGATCGAGCAGACACAATTTGCGCTAAAGGGGGAGCTTCCTTAAGCAAACGTTGATAAAACAAATCAAGATTATTTCCTTCTGCATGAATTGTTACACCATGGCTCGAGTTATTGACCCACCCCTTAATCCGCAGTTCTTCGGCAAGTTTAAAAACAAACGGTCGAAAGCCTACCCCTTGAACGATTCCATTAAAGTATATAGCTTTTGCTTGAATTTTCATGATTAAACGCCCAGCTTTCAAACTAACAGATTAGTTCTACAGTTTCACCTCTCTATTGTACACGCCTAGATCTATGTTCTTCAAGAGCATGATGCGACATTCTCCACTAAAATAGGATTTTCTTGACAAATAAGGAATATTGCCTTTATGCTAAAGAAAAGTGTACAAAAATTAGACATGACTTATTGGATTGCGGGCCCAAGGAGGAATGATAAATGTCAATTGTTAGTACTATTGAGGATAAATGCAAGGCTTGCTATTCCTGTGTCCGAAATTGTCCAGTCAAAGCTATAAAAGTACAAGCAGGTCAATCAAGAGTCGTTGAAGAACGGTGTATCAGTTGTGGCAATTGTGTCCGGGTCTGTCCCCAAAATGCTAAACAAATCGTCAGTTATGTCGAAGAGACAGAAAAATTTTTGGGTAAAGAGAAAGTTGTGGCTTTACTGGCACCTTCATTTCCCGCTAGCTTTTACTATTTAAAGCCTCAAGAATTTTTCGAATCACTGAATAAGTTAGGCTTTACAGATGTATTAGAGGTAACTCACGGCATTGAATTAACCATACCCGCTTATCAGAACTTTTTGGCTACGAATCCGGAAATGGCCATCAGTTCATTTTGCCCGGCAATTGTTGGTATGATTGAGCGGCAATTTCCAGAGCTCTTGCCTTATTTAGTCCCGGTTGATTCTGCTGTTTTAGCAGCGGCCAAATACGCATCCTGGAGATATCCCCAATCCAAAATCGTTTTTATAGGACCCTGTATTGCCAAAAAACAAGAAATGATCGATTTTGGCGCTGGTTTTCTTGATTCAGTACTCACCTTTAAGGAATTAAAAAAGATGTTTGATTCCCGAGGCTTCCATGAAAAACAGGATCGAACCTACAAGACTGTACAGGACGGTTTAAGTTCATTGCCCCCGCTTTTCCCTATTAGTGGTGGTCTGGCCCGCAACCTAGATCCAAAGGGGATTTTCTTTCGTGAAGAAGAGATTGCCATCGTCGACGGAAAAGATGACTCTTTGCTATTTTTACAGAACCTTACCACTAGCCTTAAGAGCGGAAACGCAAAATTCCGTTTTGTAGATATCCTTTTGTGCAAAGGGTGCATCGATGGACCGGAAATGGACAGTCCTCTAGACTTATATAGCCGGAAACACTGTATTTTAAAGTATGCCCAAAGCAAGAAGAAGGATAGTTTAGGAACATATCCTCCTTTTAACTTAGATCGCCACTTTACAAACCGCTATAATCCTTTGCCTGAACCGACTTCGACTGAGATTAAGGAGATTCTGCGTTTTACCAATAAATTTACACCTGAAGATGAGCTTAACTGCGGCTCTTGTGGTTATAATACATGCCAGGAAAAAGCAATCGCAGTCTACCAAGGCTTAGCGGAAATAGATATGTGTTTGCCCCATTTGTTGGAACAATCCCGCGGCGAATTTGAAATCTATAAAGAGCGTTTAGAATTTAAAAAGGTCTACAATGAGAACGAGCAATTTTTGATCGGAGAGAGTAAAAGCACTCAAGAATTGCGTCGTTTGGCAGTTCAAGCCAGTCGCAATGATGCCAACGTTTTAATTCTTGGTGAAAGTGGTGTAGGTAAAGAGGTTTTTGCCCATTTTACTCATTTTCTTAGCAAACGGCGGAACAATCCTTTTATTGGAATTAACTGCACAGCTCTGCCAGAAACCCTTCTGGAATCAGAATTGTTTGGGTATGAGGAAGGAGCTTTTACAGGAGCCAAAAAAGGAGGCAAACGCGGTAAGTTTGAAATTGCTGAAGGGGGTACCATTCTCTTAGATGAAACAGGAGATATGTCCTTGGCTCTCCAGTCAAAACTTCTGCGAGTTCTACAAGAAAGAGAGTTTGAGCGGGTCGGAGGCACGCGAACCATAAAATTGGAAGCCCGGATTATGGCAGCAACTAACCGTGATCTCAAGCAGCTTGTAAAAGAGGGAAAGTTCCGAGCTGACTTATATTATCGCTTAAATGTAATTAGTGTTAATATTGACTCTCTTAGTAAACGTAAGGAGGACATTGCACCGCTAGCAATCAATTTTTTACATAAAATTACTCAAACTAAAAAGCTATTACCCAAGATTTTCTCGGAAGAGGCCTTAAATTGTTTAATTCAATATAATTGGCCTGGAAATGTTCGTGAACTTCAAAACATGGTTGAGCGACTATTGTACACAGTTGAAGATAATGTGATCCAAGTCTATCACTTACCACAATTTTTAAGTCGTGCAGTTGAGAATTACCCGGTTTCGGAGATTCGATCACTTAAAGTTGCAGTACAGGACCTGGAAAGGAAAATGATAGCTCAAGCTTTGCTCACTTCGGGTAATAACCGTGCCGCTGCAGCTAACTCTTTAGGGATACCTAGAGCAACCTTTTACCTGAAACTTAAAGAGTATTGCTTAATCGATTAAACTACCTGTACATATAAGTACAAGTGTCTCATTTTTGGACATGTATAATATAAAGACACTTTAGGCTAGGATGAGCTTATAAAGCGTGTTCGGGTATTTATATAGTAAAGCAAATAAGACTGAATCGTCTAATTATTAGACACAAAGGGAGCTTTCGCGCCCTTTTTTATTGGCATGAAATTTGCATCTTAATATAAAATCGAGATATTTGTTCAAATATTCTGAAAATACCTATGGATAAGATTGGGGGTGGAGCTTAGGATAAGCATTGTTCTTAATTATATATTTTATTCAACCATTTCTTAAAAAATAGTCTATAATATAATCAAGCCTAAATAGTCTTTGGTATTATACTTACTATCCTTAAACCTAAGAGGCGACAAAATTCAGGAGGTGTTTTGCAAAGTATGGGTAATTTCGATTTACTCAACGTAAAAGGGGTTTCTCGGCGTGACTTTATGAAGTTAATTGCAGCAACAACAGCAGCACTTGGCCTACCCGAGCTTATTATCCCTCAAGCGGCCAATGCAGTAGAGCAAGCATTAAAAAAACCACCGGTTATCTGGTTAGAAGGTATGGACTGTACGGGGTGCACAGAATCAGCCATAGCCACCTTAAATCCTTCCCCCGCCGAACTTATTCTAGATATGCTCTCAATTCGCTATCATGAAACCATTATGGCCGCATCCGGCGTTCAATCTGAGGAAGCTTATAAAGATACACTTAAAGAAAAATTTGTTCTCGTTGTAGAGGGTTCCTGTCCATCAAAAGCAGAGTTTGACAAATTCTGTGTGATAGGAGGAAAACCATTCCGCAAAATTCTGATTGAAGCAGCCCAAAAAGCTCAGGCGATCATTGCCATCGGAAGCTGCGCCTCTGAGGGTGCTGGAATTCCAGGGGCATGTGCATCTGGTGCCATAGGAGTTGCCGAACTCCTCAGAAACGAGGGGATTAAAACACCCGTTATTAATCTTCCCTGTTGTCCAGTCAAACCCGCTACTTTAATTGGCACAATTCTCTATTACTTAACCTATCAGAAGGTTCCACCGCTTGATTCGCAAGGTCGCCCAGTGGCTTTCTACGGAAGTTTATTACATGATAACTGTCCAAGACGCGGCCATTTTGAAAATGGAGAATTCCTGACAGATTGGAATGATCCTATTCAAAAAGAGTATTGCTTGATTTTAAAGGGCTGCAAAGGCCCCAAAACTTACACTGATTGTGCACAAGTATGGTGGAATGACAACGCCAACTTCTGTATTAATGCAGGATCTCCCTGTTCCGGATGTTCTGAAAAAACCTTTTACAATGGATTTAGTCCATTATATTCCAAACAAGAAATGTTTAAGCTGCCAGGTATTGGTCAGGTTAATGCAGATACAGTCGGAACCGTACTGGGAGGCGCTGCAGCAGTCGGTCTAGGTGTACACTTAGTTGCTACAGCAGCAAGTGGACGACTCAGCAAAAAGGATCATAAGGAGGACATGTAGATGGCGAAAGTTGTTATCGATCCTTTAACACGCATTGAAGGACACTTAAGGATTGAAGTTGAAGTCGAGAATGGTAAAGTTTCTGATGCCCATGTTATGGGGACTATGTACAGGGGGATTGAAGCAATGCTCCGAGGACGGGATCCTCGTGATGCAACGTATGTTACTGAACGTGTTTGCGGAGTTTGCGCTGGTTCCCATGGTTGGGCGTCCTCTTTAGCTCTAGACGAAGCCTTTGGGGCAAACGTTCCAGCCGGTGGTCGGATTATCCGGAACCTAATCGTTGGGGCAATGTATCTCCATGACCATCCACTACATTTTTATCATCTCAGTGCTCTAGATTATATAGATGTCATGGCAGTCGCCCAATATCAAGGTAAAGACCCTGGCCTTCTGGCTGTTAAAGACAAAATTGTTAAACTTGTGACTGCCGGAGATACTGCTCCTCTAACCCCTCGTTACAAGCCGGATGCTTTCAGCGTCAACGATCCGGAGTTAGTGACTATGGCCGTTGCCCACTACTTAAAAGCTTTAGAAATGCAAGCAAAAGCCAAAAAAATGTCCGCACTGTTTGCCGGGAAACAGCCTCACCAATCTTCGATTGTCGTGGGTGGCGTAACGATGCTCCCCAACATCGAAGTAATTGAGCAATTCCGTTCGATGCTTTATGAGCAGCTTGATTTTATTGAGAAAACATATTTGCAAGATGTGCTAACCTTTGGTACAGGCCCGCTTCTACCTTTAGCGCAGGCGGGTGTCGGTGGAGGCAGTCCTCACTATCTTTCTTATGGCGGATTTGCCCGTGACAATGCTAGTAAAGATTTATTCTTTAAAGCAGGTGTCATTATGGATGGCAATTTAAGCAATGTCTTACAGGTCGATGAAAAGAAAATTACCGAGGATGTTCAATATTCTTGGTATAAAGCTAGCGCTAATGGTAAAACCCCCTATACCGAGGATACCGTTCCTGATCCAGAAAAGAAAGGTGCTTATACCTTTGTGAAGGCCCCTCGCTATGATGGTAAACCAATAGAAGTTGGACCTCTCGCACGAATGCTTGTCATGCAACCCAAAGGTCTCATGGATATCATCGCTAAGTATAATATTAAACCAGGGGCTGTCGCACGTCATGCTGCCCGAGCTTATGAAACCCTTCTCCTCGCCAAAGATATGTTCACTTGGTTAGATGCATTAGAAAAAGAAATGGGTTCCAAGGATTTCCGTATCCATGACACTGAACATTGGGAAGCTCCGGTTACTGGGCAAGGCTCAGGCATGACTGAAGTTCCTCGTGGCTCACTCGGTCACTTTATCAAAGTTGCCGATCATAAAATTGAAAACTATCAAATGGTTGTCCCAACGACCTGGAATTTCTCGCCAAGAGATGACAAAGGTGTCCCTGGTCCGTTAGAACAAGCCTTAATCGGCGTACCCGTTCCCGATCTAGAAAATCCAGTTAACGTTGTACGGGTGGTGCGTTCCTATGATCCGTGCCTTGCATGTGCAATTCACCTCATCGATCCAGTAACCAATGACGTAAAAAAATTCCGGATTGGCTGGTAGAAAAGGAGGAAAGGACATGGTACACCCATTAGATCACCCATTATTTCAACGTATAAGCCATTGGATTAATCTGATTAATTTCCTAGTGCTAATTCTGACAGGTTTTGCTATACATTCCCCTCAGCCCGGGATGCCAATGAATCTTATCCGCAATCTACACTTTATCTTTATGTATCTTCTAATTATCAATGGGGTTATACGTTTCTATTTCTCCTTTTTTGGTAAGAATAAAGATTATGACCAAATTCTACTTAATAAACAGGATGTCAAAAATATTTGGCCTCAAACGAAGTACTATCTGTTTATTGGAAAACATCCAGAAACCGGGAAATATAACCCTCTTCAGAAAATTGCTTATATCGCCTTACCCATTATGTCCGTTTTTCAGGCTTTTACCGGAGCCATTCTTTATTGGCCCGTTAAATTTGCAGGCCTAGCCGACTATTTTGGCGGATTAGCTTCTGTTCGCGGAATTCACTACATTGTAATGTGGTTATTTATTGTTGTAGTGGCCATTCATGTTTATCTGGTCTTTACAGCTGCCTATGAACAATTCTTATTTATGTTCTTTGGCAAAATGAAAAATCAGAAGGGACTGTAAAAATGGATTCACCTAAAATTATGGTGATGGGAGTAGGAAACATCCTCTTGTCCGACGAAGGTCTTGGGGTTCGCTTTTTGGACGAACTACAGAAAACAGCTCTGCCTGAAAACGTTGAGCTCCTTGAAGGGGGCACAGCTGGACTTGAGCTCGTTCATCTAATTCAAGAAGTCGACTACCTGATCATTGTCGATGCCATTAATGCTAAAGCAGAACCTGGAGCTTTATTCCGCTTTCAACCAGGAGATCTTCAAGTCATTCCAGAACAATATGAAGTTTCATTTCACCAAATAGGCATTATAGAGGTTCTTGCTATGGCTAAGGTATTAGGCCAAGCCCCACAAACCCTAATTTTCGGTGTTCAACCCAAAAGTTTAGAATGGGGAATGGACATAAGTCCTGAAA
>DAIEHY010000062.1 GCA_027353165.1 Desulfosporosinus sp. | reverse complement strand
TCGATGACCCGACCCTGCCACTCGCGCACCAGGGTGAAGGACGTGCCGGCCCAAAGTGCCATGGGCTGGTTAAGTTCCTTGATGCTCATGTCCTGGGGGAGATCATCGATTAAAGATGCTGTGAAATGGGCTCGTGAGTATGCCCAAGTAGATTCTACAGTCCTCTTGCATGGTAGAACCGGAACTGGAAAAGAACTATTTGCTCAAGCAATTCACAATGCCAGCCCGCGACGGTGTGAATCGTTCGTGGCCATAAACTGTGCGGCTTTGCCAGAGAACCTTTTAGAAAGTGAACTTTTTGGCTATGTCGAAGGAGCTTTTACAGGAGCTCGCAAAGGTGGCAAGGCAGGAGTATTCGAGATTGCCCATGGTGGAACCCTATTTCTGGACGAAGTCGGTGAGATGGCACCCTCGCTGCAAGCACGCTTACTTCGGGTACTAGAAGAGGGCGAGGTCATGCGTTTGGGGGATAATAGCATTTTGCCTGTGAACGTTCGTCTAGTGGCTGCTACACACCGAGATCTCAAAGAGATGGTCGAAAAGGCAAGTTTTCGAGAAGACTTGTTTTATCGTCTCAATGTTTTGTCCTTAGTGGTGCCAGAACTCGCAGAGCGCGGAAATGATATTTTACTAATTGCCCGTCACTTCTTGGATGAGTTTAGTCGAAAGATGAAACGAAGTATGGGCAGGCTTTCTGGAGAAGCGGAACAGGTGCTCTTAGAGTATCCATGGCCTGGAAACATCCGCGAATTGCGCAATGCCATGGAGCGGTTGGTCATGTTGACTGGCGGGAGAGAAATTTCTGAGGATGATACGGCCCGGGCGCTTGGCCAGGATCAGAGGCAAACTGTCATCATACCCGAACGGGAAGAAAGGTTACGCGGCGAAGTTGAGTTGGCGGAAATTCGTTTAATACAAAAGGCCCTTAAGGAATGTGGGGGAAATAAAACTGAAACCGCTCGTCGTTTAGGAATAAGTCGTACTACTCTGTGGCGTAAGATACAAGAATTGGGCATTACGGTGTTTCAATAGCGAAACGTTGTGTTTCTTTTAATGGACATAAATGTTTCTTTTGTGAAACTATCAATCAGGATCAGCCGAAAAACTTAGATTACCCTGTCAATTATCGACAGATTGATTTGGCACAATTGGCTAAATAACAGAACATTTTAAAATCATAAAGAGCTTCGGCTCTTTTTTTATTTTGTGGCATGTATTTTGCACTATAGATAAATGACAAAAAGAAAGGAGGGGAATGTAGTGGCGAAAAATCTTCCAGTAGTCCCGACGGCTAAGGCAGGGAGCCTTGCTGAGGTGCCAGCGGGAATAACCTGGCGAATTCAACAGCCAGTAATTTTAGAAACATGCAATATGTGCTTAGATTGTACATTGTTTTGCCCGGATGGGGCACTAGTCCAACAAAATAGTAAAATCGTTCTTAAATTGAATTTGTGTAAAGGGTGCGGAATTTGTGCAAATGAATGTAAAGAGAATGCCATACAAATGATCCCTGAGTATTCTGGGGTTCAGGGCGTTTTTCGTTAAGGGGGGAAATGAATGAGTACAACATTGTTAACAGGTAGTGAGGCAGCAGCCTATGGGGCAAAGCTCGCCCGTATTGAAGTTTTAGCGTATTACCCGATTACACCTGCTTTCCCGGCAATGGAAAGGGTTAGTAAGTTTATTGATGATGGTGATTTGAAGACTCGTTTTGTTCGAGTCGAGTCTGATCATAGTGCTTTAGCCGCGGCGCTTGGGGCAAGTCTAGCGGGTAGTCGGACTTTTACAGTGACGAATTCTCAAGGATTGCTCTATATGACGGAAGTCGTCTATCATACGGCCGGATTGCGTCAACCTGTGGTGATGGCAGTAGCCAATCGAGCTCTTTCTGCGCCTCATAGCCGTTTCCCAGAACAGGGCGATGCGATTTCCCAAGGGGCAAGTGGGTGGATTCAACTTTTTTGTGAGAATAATCAAGAAGTGCTTGATAATATGCTCCAGGCCTTTAAAATAGCCGAAACAGTTCGTTTACCGGTTATGGTGAATTATGAAGGATACATTCAATCTCATACCTTAGAGGAAGTGGAAATTCCCAATCAGGAGAAGATAGATCAATTTTTACCATTGAATCGAGTCAGGACCCTGGATGTCGATAACCCACAAGGGGTAAATACCGTGGCAAGTCCTGAATTCTATATGGATTATAAGTTCCGTCAAAATGAGGCTATGGAGCAAGCACTAACTGTTATCTGTAGTGTTGCTAGCGATTATGCCAAAGAATTTGGTCGGGATTGGTCCGGTCTAATCGAAACCTATCAAATGGAGGATGCGGAGCATGCCTTTGTCGCTATGGGATCGATGATTAGTGATGCTCGAATTGTCGTGGATGAGCTGCGGGAGAAAGGTCAAAAAATTGGGTTGGTAAAAGTAAGGACTTGGCGCCCCTTCCCAGCAGAAGCACTCCGAGAGGCTCTTAAGAATGTGCAACTCGTTACTGTGTGTGACAAAAATATTGTCTACGGTCTCGGGGGAGCGCTGGGAACCGAAGTTAAATCAGCACTTTACGGGCAGACGGTACGTATTAACAGTTATGTGCTGGGGTTAGGGGGTCGGGATGTAACGACTGAAGAAATTAAACAAGTACTTGAACTTTCGGAGAAAACCGAAAAACAAACGACCGCTTCCGAGTGGTTCGGGTTATAAGGAGGGATCAACTATGGCTCTATCCATCGCAGATTTGCCGAAAGAGGATTTATTTGGCCCAGGACATGCTGGTTGTGGTGGCTGTGGTGCAGCCGTTGCCGGAAGGCAAGCGATGAAGGCTTTAGGTTCCAGGACGATTGTGACTATTCCAGCATCATGTATGGCGACCTTAGGTGGCTCAAACCTTAAGACGACTTGGCAGAGTCCATTCTATCATACGCTATTTGAAATGGCTCCAGCAGTGTCTTCCGGGATACGGGCAGCTTTAGAAGCACAGGGAATCGAAGACGTGAACGTGGTTTCTTGGGCGGGGGATGCGGGAACAGCAGATATTGGCTTTCAATCCCTGACAGGGGCGGCGGAACGAAATGAACATATGATTCACGTGTGTTATGACAATGAGATGTATATGAATACGGGCGGACAAACGGGTAGTCAGACCCCAATGTATGCGATCACTAGTAATATGACAAAAGGGAAAACGATCAAGAAGAAGAATATGCTGGCGATCATGGAAGCCCATGGAATAGATTATGTGGCGAGTGCTTCTATCGCTTACCCTCTGGATCTAATTGCAAAGTTCAAAAAGGCAATTGAAAAACCAGGCTTTTCTTATATTCACATTTTGGCTCCGTGTCATCGCGGTTGGCAAATTCCACCGGAAAAAACCATAGAGTTTGCTCGTTTAGCTGTAGAAAGTGGCCTTTTTGAACTTTACGAAGTGGAAGATGGCAATCGCACTCGTAATTATGAGCCTCCATTTATTCCAGTCGAGAATTATCTGCTTCCTCAAGGTCGGTTTAAGAATCTAACTCAAGAGGCTATTCAAGGCATTCAAACTTCGGTGAATAAACACTATGGAAGAGGGGAGTGAAAAGGAATGACAGAGATTCGTTTTCACGGACGCTTTGGTCAGCCGGTGGGTAAACTGGTTCGAGACCTTGGTAAATATGCTCTGAGTCAGGGAAAAAATGTTCAGGTCTTTGATGCTTTTGCCGCATTTCGTCCGGGTGCGCCCATGTATTCAATTTTAAGGATTTCGAATGAATTAATCCGTGAAAGATCTGCTAACAATACGCAGCCCGATGTGGTCGTTGTACTAGACAATAGCCTATTCGGAGTGGCGGATGTTACCAAAGGGTTAAAAAGATCTGGACAGGTCATGGCATTAGGGGTTGGCGAGTCAATACTGGGTAATCAGGCTGTTGATTTCCATTTCGTACCTTTAGATTCCCTCTTCCAAGAGGGCGCTAATCTAGAAACTAACTTTATTAACTTACTTCAGAAACAAGATTTATTGTAAATGAATGATCCTTATGTCCACGCTATTTAAAAGCATTGTCTTTTAAAGTAGATTCCATTCCCACATATACTTTCAGTATTGTTCTAAATCTAGGAAAGGCACCGTGAAACGATTTTCCGGCTTTAGAGATGGTGCCTTTCTCAAAAGAGGTGGTGATTAATTAGTTTTTTTTCGCTTAAATTATCATATTCTTCCCAATATTTCTGCTAGTGTAATTAAAAGGAGGAAAAAAGAAGAATGGACAATCAAAAGCCAACTAAATTTCGGTGGATGATTCTTGCGGTTATTTGTTTTATGTATTTGATCACCTATATGGATAGAACTAATATCTCCGTGGTAGCACCTTCTATCATGAAGGAATATGGATTTAATAAGATAACAATGGGAGTAATCTTTAGTGCCTTTACTTGGGCCTATGCTCTAGGTCAAGTTCCTGGTGGATTAAT
Source organism: Desulfosporosinus sp. (assembly GCA_027353165.1). Classification (GTDB taxonomy): domain Bacteria; phylum Bacillota; class Desulfitobacteriia; order Desulfitobacteriales; family Desulfitobacteriaceae; genus Desulfosporosinus. The sequence goes on along the minus strand of DAIEHY010000062.1, from coordinate 6,156 downwards.
AGGGGACCGTTTTGGACCCCATAAAGTCTTAACTGCGATCGTGACTTACTGGTCATTCATGACCATGATTACGGCGAATGCCATAGGTTATACATCCTTTTTGGTTATTCGTTTTCTTTTCGGAATTGGAGAAGCCGGAGCCTTCCCAACAGCAACGCGTGCAATGCAGCTCTGGTTCCCTAAGTCTGAACGAGGTTTTGTACAAGGGCTTACCCATAGCTTTAGCCGCTTCGGAGCAGCCATAGTGCCGCCTATTACGGTCGCAGTTATGGTAGCTTTTGGTTGGCGTTCAGTATTCTACATTTTCGGTTTGGCTGGTGTAGTGTGGGCATTTATATTCTTTGTCGTCTACAAAAATATACCTGAAGATCATAAATGGGTTAATAAGGCTGAATTGGCGCATATTCGGGGCCTTGACGCAGCTGGTAATATCAATCAACCTATTAATATCAAGAAAAAGCCTACAATACCCTGGAAAAATTTACTATCTACTCCTAATATGTGGTTCATTATGATGGCATATTTCTGCTATAATTATTGCCTGTATTTTTATTTGACGTGGTTGCCTAGTTACTTAACAGCTTACCGTGGTTTCTCTTTGGTTAAAATGGGTATATATGCCTCGTTACCTTTATTCGCGGGAGTAATTGGGGATACAGTGGGAGGCCTTGTTACAGATAAGATATTGGCAAAGACCGGGAATATGAAATTTGCCCGTAAAGTTGTGGCAATCCCAGCGATGCTTTTATCCGCTGCCTTTCTGTATCCTGCGGCTACTACCACCAACCCATTCACCGCAGTTTATTGTCTTGCAGCATCAATGTTCTTCCTTGAGTGCGTCATTGGTCCGGCCTGGGCAGTTCCGATGGATGTAGGTGGAGAGTATTCTGGTACCGTTTCTGGTATGATGAACATGGCTGGAAACACGGGTGGAGCTCTATCTCCGATTGTTTTTGGTATATTAGTTGAAGGCGGATCATGGACCGCTCCGTTCTATGTGGAAGCGGGACTATTATGCTTTGGGGCATTTGTATGGGCCTTCTTGCTTAATCCCGAAAAATCCGTAATCACAAAAGGACTCAATGTAAACGAACATCGAATAGCTGGGTAAAAGAGTTTGGTTAGGCATTCAGAGAAGGTCGGTAAAGCTCGATGAATTTAGCGAAGTGATATCGGCCTTCTTCCTAGTACCAGTCAGTTATATACTTTTCTGGAAGGTCCCTTCTCGCCATCACGGCGCCTTGCCTGTCACGGCTTCTAGCCATCCATGGCGGAGCTCAAACTCAGGAACATTTTTTAAGCCCTGGCTACAGGGACATTCGTCCATCTTGGACAGCGCTCTAATCGCGAGCGTCCTGTTTGAGTCATGGCCAGTGCCATGTTGCAATACGATCCTGATTAATTCCAGAAGGCAGGTGTTAGGGTATTGGTTGATTTTTTCTATAAAAATCTAGCTCGTAGTGCTGGAATGCTGGAAATATTTCCAGGACAAGACATTGAGATAGAAGTTAACTTAGTGCTAGCTCATGATGGAACTGGTCCTAAGTTGCTCGAACTATGGAATCCAGAAGATAGGGTGCTTGATGGGACGAGAGTAGTTTTCACTGTGGATCATGCTTTTCCAGCTCCAACCCCGCAAGACCGTGCCTTTCAAAAAGAATTTGCTGAGTTTTCTGAGGATCAGGGCTGTGTGATTTATAAGCAAGGAGAGGGAGTTTTGCATCAAGTTGTGGCAGAAAAGCTTTCTCTTAGGCCAGGTATGATTATTGCTGGGGCGGATGGTCATGTTGCGACGGCAGGAGCCTATGGAGCCATTGCTTTTGCAGTGACACCTGAAAGGCTGATCCCGGTTATGAAGACAGGAAAATTAAAACTGAACGTACCCAATGTGCTGTCCATACAATTGGTTGGAGACTTGAATCAGGGAGTTTTACCACGGGATGTAGCATTATATCTTAGTTGGAAACTGGGTGAACAGATTAAAGGAAAAGCAATAGCCTTATCTGGTTCATTGGTTAATGAACTTAGTGACGCCGGGCGTATGACTATTTGTAACTTTCTTCCTGAGGCAGGAGCGGTCACGGCCTTCGTAGTTCCTCTAGGAGAGGAAGATAGAACTAGCTTTACCCTTTTTGCTAATGAGATAGAAGCGATGATTGCTGTCCCTCCGTCTCCCGTCGATGTTAGATATGTACACGAATTAAAGGGTACGCCAATCACGATGGCAATCGCTGGAGGGTGTTCATCCGGAAGGTTTGAAGATATGGAAGTGATCGCTGAAGTTTTAATGGAACAATCAGTACACCCTGATGTTATCTTTATTATTACACCTGCGTCACGACAAGTTGCCAAAGAGATGGATAACAATGGATTAAGCTCATTGCTTAGAGAACGGGGCGCAATTATCGTGCCACCAGGTTGTGGGCCATGCCCAGGTAACCATTTGGGAGTCTTGGCTGAGGGCGATGTTGCTATTACAACTACGATTAAGAATACACCCGGCCGAATTGGATCTTCTCTGGCTAGTATCTATTTAGCCTCTCCTCGAACAGTAGCACTAGCCGCAGTTAAAGGAGTCATTTAATTTAAGTATTTATGAGTTTCTATTTTGTGAAAAAATATTCTAATCGGAACAAAAAGAGATGTTTTTCAATTCTTACGAAGGTTCCTATTCGATTTACGAGTAGGGGTATTAAGGAGAAGGGGTGAAAGAATGATAGAAAAAAGTCAACTGGTTAAAGATATGCAGGCGTTGCTTGGCCCGGAGAAAGTAATTTCGAGTAAGCTTGAAAGGTATACTTATACTTATGATAGTTCTTTCTTATCCCAGCTAAATGAATATTATCCTGATGTTGTTGTTTGTCCCATGAACACTGAGGATGTTCAAAAAATTATGCGCTATGCTTATAAAAATGATATACCTGTTACGCCTAGGGGAGCGGGGTCCGGGCAGACCGGAGGGAGTGTAGCTGTTAAGGGTGGCATTGTTCTCGACCTTTCGGGTTGGACGGACATCGTGGAAATCGATGAGAGTAACATGCAAGTTGTAGTAAGACCAGGGATTGTGCACGCTGACCTCAATGTTGTGCTTTCGTCTTATGGGTTATTTTTCCCGCCTGACCCTGGAAGTTCAAAAATGGCGACGATCGGCGGCATGGTTGGGAATAATGCCAGTGGGTTGCGAGCAGTCAAGTTTGGCAACACAGGTCAGTACGTTCTGGGTCTGGAAGTCGTCTTGCCAGATGGGGAAGTCATGAAGACCGGAGGATTACACTCCAGAGCACTGAAAAGCGTTTCCGGGATAAATCTCACAAGCCTTTACGTTGGGTCCGAAGGCACACTTGGGGTTATTACGCAGATTAGATTGAAAGTTCTACCAAAACCGCCGGTTAGGGGAATCTTACTTACGTTGTTTTCCAGCTTGGATGATGCAGCGGCAACAGTGTTGGAAGTATTTAAGAATGGGATAATTCCATCGGGTATCGAGATATTGGACGACTCAGGGATTAAAGCTGCCAATAAATTTCAGCCGGATTTAAAACTTCCAGAGGCAGAGGCTGCCTTATTCTTCGAAATTAATGGTAGCAAGGCAGCTGTCGACTTTGAAGGACAGCAAGTCAAAGAAATTGCAGAAAAACGGGCCAGTGTGGTGGAGTGGGCCACAGACCCCCAACGTATGGGAAAACTTTGGCAAGGACGTGCAGTCATTGGTGCTGCTTCAGCTCGTGTCAAAGCAGGAGCAACCAGAATATTTTGTGGTGAAGACGTTTGTTTTCCAATGGCTAAGGTCCCTGAAGCGTTACGTAGAATTAAGGAGATTGGGGCAAAACATAACACTCTTGTTGTCATCTATGGTCATATTGGAGATGGGAATATGCATACAGCACCCATAATTGATCCCTTAAAACCGGAAGAAGTCGAAGCGGCCCACCGCGTAGCTGATGATATTCATCAACTGGCCTTGGAATTGGAAGGCTCAACCACTGGAGAACATGGGGTAGGTTTTACTCGATCCCAATATATGGTTGCAGAACATGGTAAGGCCTTGGAGATCATGAGAATTATCAAGGATGCCATAGATCCTAAGGGAATTATGAATCCTGGTAAGATATGGGTTGAGAGGTAAATATATGAAAACGACATATCAAATTAATTTTGCGGAAGAGCTTAAGAAGTGCGTGCGCTGTGGTGAGTGTCGTGCGAATTGTCCTATCTTCTCCGAGTCAAAAAGAGAACCTGACTCACCACGAGGGAGACTGGCCCTGGTAAAGCTTCTTCAAGACGGAAAGATCCAAGCATCGGCAGAACTGTCTGAAAAACTTTATGGGTGCCTACTTTGCAAAACATGTGCAGTCAATTGTCCGTCTGGGGTCATTACGGATGAGATTATGGTAGGAGTGAGAGATTACCTTGATGATGTTTTAGACAGAAACATCATCAAGAAGTTGGTGCTTAGGGGATTCTTGACTCGTCCAGCTCTGCTTCAAGCCTCTTTTTCGCTAGTAAAGCTTTATCAAAAGACTGGGTTAAACGACGTTTTGACAAGATCGAAACTAATTGAGCATTTGCCGGAAACCATGAGTGCGGGAGCAAAAATCTTACCTGATGTCTCAAAACGACTGGCTCGTGGACGAATTCCAGAAGTTGTTAAGCCTTATGGAGAAAAGCGTTTTCGGGTGGCCTATTTTCTAGGGTGTGCGACGAATTTGATTTATCCCGATGTTGCAGTTTCTGGAGTGGACGTACTGGCCAGGCATGGCTGTGAAGTGATTACTCCAGCTGTACAGTGTTGTGGGATGCCTCATTTAGCCTATGGAGATACGGATACTATGGTGCAGATGGCCAAAAACAACATGAAAGTTCTGCTTTCTGCACAAGTAGACGCAGTTGTGACTGATTGTTCGTCATGTTCAGCTACTTTAGCGGAAAGCTATCAGAAACTTTTTGAGCCAGGTACAGTCGAATATAACCAAGCAAAAGAATTAAGTAGCAAGGTCTATGATCTTAGTAAGTTTTTAGTGGAAAAAACGGGTATTCAACCAGGTCCTAATCCAGTCAATGTTACGGTGACCTATCACGACCCGTGTCATTTGAAACGTGGGCAAAATGTCTTTAAACAACCACGGGAACTCTTAAAGGCTATTCCTGGTGTGGATTTCAAAGAAATGAAGGAAGCGGATCGCTGCTGTGGGTCGGCGGGCAGTTTCAGTATTATGCATCACGATCTATCCATGAAAGTACTTGAACGAAAGATTAGTAATATTGCAGCTTCCAAGGCTGCAGTGGTGGCTACTAGTTGCCCGACATGTACTATGCAGTTAAGTTATGGGTTAAAAAGTCACGGCATAGCGGGACAAGTAGTGCATCCAGTTCAGTTGCTGGCTAAAACATATAAAATCGTTGATTACCCATGAGTTTAAACTCGACCAGATCACAGAAGCCTTCGATTTAGTGGATAAAGATGATACGGCGATCAAAGTCATCTTACGTCCCTAAGAATTAAATAGTAAAGGGTATTTTTAGAACGAAGAAGCAGGGGTTAGTCAACTTGGGGGAGAATAACTAAGTAATTGAAATGAGCGAGGGCTTCGGGAGGAAAACTGAAGCCCTTGCTCCTATTTACTTCTATGTCATTAGCATTTATAGAAGGGATGTTGATTACCCATGATCGTCATGGCAAAAATCCTAAGCACCTTGTTCCTCGTCGTTTGGCTTCTTCGGAGGCGCGTTCAAATCGGGCATGCTATGTTAGCAGGCTCGATTATCATTTTTATAATTGCTTCGCCTACGTGGGATAAGGCAGCGACTGCTCTTCGGGCCACCTTGCTGGAAACTAGTACTTGGGAAGTTGTCTTAGCGATGTTTTTTGTCATGTGCCTTGAACATCTTTTGCGGACGAGTGGCACCATAGAAGGTTTTATGACTTCTATGAAAGCATTGCTGCGCAGTGACCGAGTCCTACTTGTCCTCATGCCCGCTTTCTTAGGCTTACTTCCTTCGCTGGGTGGAGCGATGTTCTCGGCACCGATGGTCGAGCACGCTAGCCAAAGGTACCCGCTTACTCCGGAAAACAAGGTGACTATTAACTACTGGTTTCGCCATATTTGGGAATATGCAAACCCCATAGTTCCAGCCTTAATCCTCGGTAGTCAAATT
>DAIEHY010000061.1 GCA_027353165.1 Desulfosporosinus sp. | reverse complement strand
CGTTCAAATTAAACCCTCCCCTTCTCATTCCTCATTTCCGTCAACCATTCACCTGAACTAACGAGAAAGGTCTCCCAAAATTCCATTACACGTTCAGGTGTGCCAACAAGCTGCATAGATTGAACATACTGATCTCGCTCACCCCGTTTGACGGCAAGAAAGGTCGCCCATGCTTCAGGGGATACGGTCACCCTGACATCAGGATCTGCTTCCTCACCTTTACGAGTTGACCATTGGGCACCATCAAACGACAAGACATAAGTTCCACCGTGCGTGAAACACATCAGCCAAGTTGCTGGCTGTGGCAACTTACGTCCACGTTTATTGAGTGAATCTGTTATCACTCCCATCGCCAGATCCGGGCGAACCACTTCTCCCGGCAATGGCGGTCGCATCGCGTGCCTTAGGCCCCACTCTTTCATTGCTTCCACCACAGGACGAAGGTCTTCTCCCGCTTGGGTTAATCTGTACCAGACTTCGCGGTGACCAGGCTGTTCCTCCCGTTCAACAATACCAGCCTCCTCAAGCTGTCGCAGTGTGAGCGTAAGCCCCTTTGGCGTAATATTACTTGAGTACTGCAACAAGTCACTAAACCGTAGTGGCTTAGTCAGGAGGTCACGAATGATGGTAAACGACCATTTGCCGCCGATTACCTCTAGCGAAAAAGCTACAGGACAATAATGATTGTACTTTCTTGTCATTGTGATTACCTTTCAGAAATTTAAGTATTTTATGTATAGTATCTTAAGTATAGTATATTTATTATACTTATAATAAAATTTATAAAGCCGCCTGTCAAGTTTTCGCAATTAATTTTCTGGCCTTTAAACCGGATCCTCGTCAAAACTGTCCCCTTATTGTTACGCCCAATAATTTGGCATTTATTCCTACTGAACCAAATCTTTGATATAATGATTCATAATTAATGATAAGAGGAGAATAATTATGTTCCGAACAATTCTTTGGTTTATATACTTTTGGCTATACCTTATAGCCATTCAACCGGCCCTTATAAAAGTTAACCGTTTAGAAGAGCTGGGAGAAACCGCCGAACATGACCGGCTCACAAACGAAACAGCCAAAAAGTGGGCTCAAGCTCTCGTTAAGCTGGCAGGGGTTACTGTTGAGATCAAAGGGGAGGAGAACATTCCAACTGAAGGCTCAGTTCTATTTGTGAGTAATCACCAAGGAAACTTCGATATCCCTATTCTTCTAGGTTATATTGATAAGCCAAAAGCATTTATCGCAAAAATTGAGCTGCTAAAATTACCCTTGATTCGAACTTGGATGACTCATTTGAAATGTGTCTTTATGGACCGTTCAGATATACGGCAATCTCTTAAGGTCATTAACCAAGCTGCATCCCATCTTAAGGAAGGTTATTCTATGGTCATTTTTCCAGAAGGCACTCGAAGTAAAAGTGAATCGCTGGGAGAATTCAAACCCGGGAGCCTGAAACTGGCACTAAAAGCCGGTGTTCCCATTGTTCCAATTGCGATTCGTGGCTCTTATAAGATAATGGAACAAAACGGCTTTATCATTAAGCCAGCCCACGTAGAGATAACTATTCTCGAACCCATCGCAACTGCCGGATTAACCAAGGATCAAGCCTCAGAATTACCGGAAAGAGTCCGGAAAATTATCATTCATGGTTTATCGCATTAGAATTACCATGTATTACATAAAATAATTTAAAGGAAATTTCGCTATTTCGTCGAATATCTACAAATGTACCTATTACAAAAGTAGAAAGAAAATGAAAGCTGAATCTAGTTCTACCTAGAGCGGGGGACTTTTTTTATGGGGTGAAACGCGTAGCCATACGCGTCGGGCTTGCACCTTAATGCCCGAATCCGGCAACTAACCTCGTAAGCTATGAAAGGTGAAAAAATATGCATTTGTCTCCAGTCCTGTCACGGTTAAAAGGCTCACTCATTTACCAATTCAAACATTTTAACGAAACAGAGAAAAAAAAGCTTATCCAACAATTTTTCCGCAACGCTCATCAAAGAATCGCTTGGAAATCCCCTAAAGTTATTGGTGGTTTATCGATTACAATTATTTTAATTGGCGGACTCACCTTTTATCTTTCGACAACAACTTCTGCGGCCGCCGTCATGATTAACGGTCAACAGATGGGTTTAGTCCAAAATGTTAATACCGCCCAAAACCTTGTTGAAACGATTCTAAAACAAAAAGGCGAGCCATTTGGGCTGATAGCCAAAACTCATGATCAAATCGCCTATGAAAATGTCAGGGTTAATCCAGCCGTCTATCTCGAATCCACTTTGAATGAAAAGACGCTGGAAGGTAAATTAAAGTTTTATCTTGAAGGTTATAAGTTAGAAGCAGACGGGTCTACTATAGCAATTCTGCCCAGCAAAGAAGATTCTGATAAAGTGCTTAAGGACTACGAAGATTATTATGTTAAACCCAGTGCCGAAAATAAGGTAGCTTCCGTTAATTTTGTTGAAAAGGTAAGTGTTGAAAAGGCAGAAGTCCAGCCGGATCAAATGAAACAGCTTGATCAAACGTTTAAAGAATTGATCGACGGTAAAATAACAACCAAGGATTATACCGTCCTAGCCAATGATTCTTGGTGGCTTATTGCCCGCAAAAATGATATGTTGACCGATGAGGTATTAGCAGGTAATCCAGGGGCAACTAAAGAAACGAAGTTGAAGCCGGGCCAAATTGTAAAACTTGTTGCTTCTACACCCTATCTAACTGTCGTGAGTCAGGGAACGTATTCTGGTTCGGAAACAATCCCCTTTGATGTCGTAACAAAAACTGATAACAGTCTAGGAGTCGGCCAAACGAAAGTCATCACTCAGGGTAGTAACGGCGCAAAAACAGTTACATATTCGTATGTACAAAATAATGGCATAGACGTTACCAAAAAGGTATTAGAGGAGAAAATCACGCAAACTCCTGTTAGTCAAGTCGTTGCTAAAGGCCCGAGTAATCAGCCCGTCATGATTGCCTCTACTCTCTCGCGCGGAAGCAGTGGTTCTTTAAGCCTGGTAGACCGCGCACTAAGTTTACAAGGGACGTCCTACGTTTTTGGCGGAACCTCTAAAAACGGCTTCGACTGTTCAGGTTTTACTAAATATGTCTACGCAAGTTCGGGTATATCCCTTCCTCGGACATCCTATGCTCAATTCGACTCGGGAAATCCAGTCAGTAAAGATAACCTTCAGTCAGGTGATTTAGTATTCTTTTCGACTTATGCTAGCGGTGCATCTCATGTGGGTATTTATATCGGGGGAGGACGTTTTGTCCATGCCAGTAACCCCAGTAGTGGGGTCAAAACATCTAGCCTTGGTGATAGCTTTTACTCTTCCCGTTATCTCGGAGCACGCAGGTATTAGAGAGCAAAACACAATATTTAAGAGCAACAACATTCGCTGTTGCTCTTTTTCTTTAATCACATGTAAGAAAAAGAGGCTGAAGCACTTGCTCCAACCTCTTTTCTTGTTCTCTATTACTTCGTAATCAGCTCTAACACAACTGGGATACTCGCATCAACTTTTTCCCCTTTTGCTACTTTCAGGGCAGTTTCAAGGGCAGTTTTGCCAATTAGATCTGGTTTCTGAGCGACTGTGGCCGCCATTTTTCCTTCTTTAACGGCTTTCACAGCGTCATCCGTCGCATCGAAGCCTACCACCATGATGTTACTTTTGCCCGCTGCTTGAATAGCACTGAGAGCTCCTAAAGCCATTTCATCGTTGTGTGCGAACACAGCTTGGATGTCTTTATTTCCTTGCAGGATGTTCTCCATGACTTTTAATCCTTTAGCACGATCGAAATCAGCAGGCTGAGAAGCTATGACTTTCACGCCGTCTTTACCATCCACAACATTATGGAAACCTTTGCCCCGATCACGGGCGGCAGATGTTCCAGCAATTCCTTGTAACTCCACAAGGTTTCCTTTATTGCCTAGGGTTTTAAGGATATAATCTGCAGCCATGCTGCCACCTTTGATGTTATCGGATGCAATATGAGAAACCACTTTACCACCATTGGAAGCACGGTCAACCGTGATGACTGGAATGTTTGCTTTGTTAGCTGATTCCACGGCTGAAACGACTGCTGCACTATCCGTTGGGTTAATCAGAATCACGCTGACTTTTTTCTGTATCAAGTCTTCAATATCGCTAATTTGCTTAGCGGTATTATCACGAGCATCTACTACTAACAAATCTGCACCAGCATCTTTAGCTGCTTTTTCAGCACCCTCTTTGAGGGTTACAAAGAAGGGGTTGTTCAACGTTGAAATCGAAAAACCAATCGTTACCTTACTGGCCGGTTTAGGTGCTTCTTTCTTTTCTAAATTAGATTGAGTCGTTCCACAACCAATGAGACTAATAGACATGAAAACTACGAGTATCATCATCCATATACTATATTTTCGTTTCATTTTTTCTTCTTCCTTTCTTTTGGGTGGCTAGCCACCATGTTTCCAAAGATGAGTACCTGTAAAACATAATATAATCAAGTACTGTTTCTAAACCTTCGCATCCTCCCCTTCTAAGAGAACCTATATATCAACAAACTGAGGAAACCAGTGTTCCATTCAGTTGGAGATCTGCAAATCTGCTGGGTCACTAGGTGGCTAACTCTCTACTTCCCCTTCGATCGATCCAACAAGACCGCTAGCAGAATGACCCCGCCTTTGACGACCTGTTGGTAAAAGGATGAGACATTCAAGAGATTTAAGCCGTTATCGAGAATCCCAATAATCATGGCCCCAATTAAGGTTCCCGCGATCCACCCTTTACCTCCCGAGAGACTCGTGCCTCCTAAGACCACGGCCGCAATCGCATCAAGCTCATACGATGTCCCTGCCGTCGGTTGAGCAGAATTCAAGCGCGAAGTTAGAATAATCCCGCTCAAAGAAGCCAGCAAACCACTAATACTGTAAACAATGATTTTGACTCGTTTCGTATTGATACCGGAAAGTCGCGTTGCCTCTTCGTTTCCCCCTAAGGCGAAAACGTGGCGTCCAAACGAAGTGAATTTCAAAACGACATAGAGTGCCCCAAAGGCTAGCAACATCCAAATCACGGGCATCGGAATTTGGAAGAGATACCCTCGTCCAATCATGCCAAAAGCGTCTGGAAGTCCAGTGATCGGTTTTCCCTCTGTATAAACCAAGGTTAAGCCACGGAAAATTGTCATAGTCGCCAGGGTGGCAATAAACGGTGCGACTTTTCCTCGAGCAATGACGACCCCATTTATTGTCCCCATCAACGTCCCAGACAATACACCTACCCCAATTGCGAGCCATGAATTCGTACCTGAAGCCATCATCCCTGCAGCAAATGCACTTGAAAGTGCTATAATTGAACCGACAGAGAGATCGATCCCTCCCGTCAGAATGACAAACGTCATTCCGTAGGCAATTAGGGCATTAATTGAAACCTGACGGAGCACGTTAAAAATATTGCCCACGGTCAAAAAGTCAGAATTGACAATTGATAAGATGAAGACGATGAGAATCAAACCCACGAGGGGTCCCATGCGCTGCAGAATCCCACTTTTCCCTCGGACTTTACCCATGACTTTTCCCTCCTGTTGCAGCAACCATAATCGTTTCTTGTGTTGCGTTTTTGCGTGAGAATTCCCCAGTGATTCGTCCTTCGTGCATGACCAGTACTCGATCGCTCATTCCGAGGACTTCTGGAAGTTCAGAGGAAATCATGACGATGGCGACCCCTTTTTGAACGAGCTGATTCATCAAGTCATAGATTTCCCGTTTCGCCCCGATATCCACACCCCGAGTCGGTTCATCTAGGATCAAAACTTTAGGTTGCGTCGCCAGCCACTTCCCAATCACGACTTTTTGCTGATTTCCTCCACTTAAAGAACTCACCAATTGCCCGGAATGATGAACTTTAACGTTCAGCTTCTTAATACTATTTCCCACAAAATCCTGTTCCATCCGGTGACCGATAAACCCCAAGCGCGATAGTGAGCGCAAATTAGGCAAGGCTAAATTTTCCCGAACTGAGAGTTCGGAGACAAGACCCTCTCCCTTCCTATCTTCAGTAATCAACGCCATACCAGCCTTAATCGCATCGGCAGGATTATTAATCCTTACCAGTTTGTCATTCACGAAGATCTTCCCTTGATATTTCCCTACACCAAACAGAGCTTTTGCCAATTCTGATCGACCGGATCCCATTAAACCCGCAATTCCAAGGATTTCTCCGGCCCGCACACTCAAGTTGATATCATAGAGTTTTCCTGCTTGAGCTAAAGCCTCCACACGAAGACGCTCTTCCCCAATGTTCGTTTCTACCTTAGGGAAACGCTCTTTGATCTCCCGACCAACCATCATCTGCACTAACTCGTCCATCGTGGTGACATTCGTATCCCGGGTACCTATATAACGCCCATCCCGCAACACAGTGATCCGATCACTGATTTGGAAGATTTCCTCCATGCGATGAGAAATGTAGATCATTCCTACTCCTTGGGTCTTCAGAGTCGATATCAGCTGGAAGAGTTTCTCAATTTCTCGTTTGGTCAAAGCCGCCGTCGGCTCGTCGAGAACCAGAATTTTGGCGTGCATGGAAAGCGCTTTAGCAATTTCCACCATTTGCTGCTGTCCAACCGATAGTTCACCCACCATACTATCTGGATTCAAGGCCATCCCCAGTTGCTGTAAATAATTCTTTGCTTCTGAACGCATTCTGGGCCAGTTTACAAATCCCGTCCGACCCCATTTAAACTCGCGTCCTAAAAACATATTTTCTAAGATGGATAGATCGGGGATCATGTTAAGTTCCTGATGGATGATCGCCACTCCCAAACCTTGCGCGGTTTTAGGCGAAGATGCCACGGACTCGGTTCCTTGAATCTGAACAGAGCCGGCATCCTTACTATAAATTCCAGATAGGATTTTCATCAGGGTTGATTTACCCGCTCCATTCTCTCCCATCAAGGCATGGACTTCCCCTTGGCGGAGCGAAAATTGGACGTTTTCTAACACCTTGACTCCACTGAAGCTCTTATTAATGCCCTCCATCGTCAAGAGATCCGTCATACCTGAATCCCTCCTTTGAATTTTCAGAAGATCACGCCCGCCTCAAGCACGACATTGGCATAGGGAGTAAACTCACCCGTGCGGATCACAGCCTTGGCCTGATGAGTTAAGGATTTCAACTCTTCATGCGTGATGACCTTGATCTGAACACCGGGTAACACTGCGATCAGTTCTTCCTTTTTAGGAGCGCTTGCCAATCCCATTTCTTGCGCGACATAAGCCTTTTCCACACACATTTCCTGAAGAACGGTCTCCACCGTCTCAATGAACGCCGGGACTCCTTCTTTTAAAGCTAAGTCAATCCTTTTGACATGAGAAGGAATCGGTAACCCTGCATCCGCTATGACAATCCTATCCATATGCCCAAGCTCGCTAATCACTCGGGATATTTCACTGTTTAAAATGCCAATTTTTTTCAATTTTCATGCCTCCTAAAATATTCTTTTACCTCGGCCAAGGTTGGCATCCCGCCCTGGGCTCCAAATTTAGTAACGGCTAGGGCCGAAACTTGAACAGCAAATTCCGTGGCTTCTCGAATAGATTTCTTCTGGGCTAGAGCATACGCCAAGCCAGCATTAAAGGCATCTCCCGCTCCCGTAGTATCCACCACAGGGACCTCATGACCCGAAACTTTAAACAAGTTTCCACCTTTCTCCATGAGAGCTACTCCCTCAGCTCCCAGAGTCGTGACACAACATGAAACTCCAACCTCCAATAATCGCTCAATTCCTTTAGCAATTGTAGACTCTTCGGACATTCTTGTTAGTAAGGCTAGTTCGGAACGATTGGGAGTTAAATAATCCACCTTACTGAGTAGATCTTGAGAAAGGATTTGGGCTGGGGCAGGATTGAGCATCACAATCTTCCCATGCTTTCGAGCCAGCTTGATTGCATACTCTACTGTCTCTAACGGAATCTCTAATTGCAGGAGCACAAGATCCGCTTCGGCAATTTCACCCTCATACCGATCTAAATCTTCAGGTAAACAATGGGCATTCGCTCCTGGAACGACCACAATACTGTTATCCCCTTCGGCTAGGAGAATCGAGGCGACGCCTGTAGCTTCTGAATCGAGCACCCTAACGCTGGAAGTATTCACTCCATCCTTTTGCAGTGCCTTCAGAAGTTCCTCCCCAAATGAATCTGACCCAACTGCACCGATCATAGTGGTCTCAGCGCCTAAACGGGCTAAGCACACCGCTTGGTTTGCACCTTTGCCGCCGGGAACGAAATGAATTTCCTCCCCCATTACAGTTTCCCCACGTTTAGGAGCACGCACGGCCTTAACGACTAAATCCATATTTAAACTACCAATGACGACAATCTTGGGCAGTAAGTCCATTTAGGTCTCCTCCTTGCGTGTCGATTTTCTGGGAATTAATCTGACGTCAAGTTCTCTGAGGGTATTCTCACGGATCCCACTCTCGATCTCGTCCAACAAAATCCTGGCAGCTAATGCTCCCATTTCATAGACAGGCTGGGCAACGGTCGTTAATTCCGGTTCTGTAATCTCGGTTAAGCCAATTCCATCGAACCCGCAGACTTTAACCTGTTCTGGGACTCGAATTCCTCGATCATGCAAGGCCTTAAGAGCCCCGACCGCCATGAGATCATTTCCGGCAAAAATTCCATCCAGGTCAGGATGACGGGCAATAAGCTGTTCTACCGCTTTCCGGCCACTCTCGATATCAAAGTTCCCGGATACCATCAGACTGGGCGAATACCCCTTTAATCTTCCGGCGACTTCCTCATACCCAAGCAAGCGATCTCGAGCCGTGATGAATTCCTGTGGTCCATATATATGAGCGATTTTCTGACAGCCCTGTACTATTAGATGCTGAACGGCGAGTTTCGCCCCTTCTCGGTTATTGGAACGTATCACTGGACAGGATGCAGTATTTAGGCCTCTATCCAACAATACAATCGGGATTCTGTCATTTCTTAACGACTCGACATCCTCTTCACGAATCGTATTCGAAGCGAAAATGAAGCCATCCACATACTTTTCCCTCAGGACCTTGATATAAGAACTTTCTTTTATGCCCAGATCATCTGAGTTGCCTAAGATAACCGTCAGGCCCTTCTTATGAGCAACATCCTCGACCCCGCGGGCCAAAGCAGGAAAAAATGGATTTAAAATATCTGGCAAAATTAAAACAATGATCCCCATCTTCTTGCCCGCCAGGCCACGAGCCACAGCATTCGGTACATAGTGAAGCTGCTCGATCGCTTTCAGTACTTGTCCTGCGGTCTCAGAATTCACAGAGTCCTTTTGGTTAATCACTCGGGAGACCGTGGCCACAGACACCCCCGCTAAACGAGCAACATCTCTAATCGTCGCCAATCGACAACACCCTCTATCTATTTCATTGTAATCGGTTACATCATAATTATACCCGTGTTTCATTTTGCTTTTACACGAAGGACTTACAGCCTAACATACCGCCATATGCATCTAATAATCACGCTATTTATGGGCATTGCAGGCTTTACAATTTGAGTATTAGCCATTTTATAAGATTGTCATAGGTTAAAATGTAAACGGTTACACAACCTTATTCGATTTTAACGTTTTCAGAATGCACTGTCAATACCTATTTCAGATTTAGATTGCCCAATAGTGATGATTTTAATAGAGACAATTCACCCTTCCACATGAAAATGATTTCTTAGGAAACGGAAAGCACCGTTTCTTAAGAAATCATGATAGTTTCAGATAGCGTTATTCTGTACAACAGCTCTCTTTTAATAGGCTAATGATAAATTGGGGCACCAATGGTGTGGTTTTTTGTATTCCTGTTTATATGAAAGGCAACAGGATCTCCACCCGAACCCCACCCTCACTCCGATTTGCAGCGGATATCTTCCCCCCATGCTGATCAAGGATGCGGTGTACAACGGATAACCCTAATCCGGTCCCTTTCTCCTTCGTCGTAAAAAACGGATCATAGATATAGGGCATGGCCTCTGCTGGAATGCCGGGTCCCTCGTCACTGACGGCGAAGCCTACAAAGCCATCCTGCTGAACCCACTCTAGAAGAATCATCCCGCCCTCCCCCTGGGCATGAATAGCATTTAGTAAGATATTGAGAATGACTTGTTTAATTTGATCAGGGTCCACCTCAACCTCATGATCGTCAATGAGATTTTGCGTTCGTTCTAACTCAATATGGTTTTGCCGCAGAGCGGGCTGGATCAAGCTAACACCTTCGTCCAAAAGTGTCCCCAGCGTAATCCGTTCACGGATCGGTTCTTTAGGCCGAGCAAAGCTCAGAAACTCACTCACCAAACGGTTTAACCGTTCACACTCTTCCAGAAGTACGCGACAATATTCCGAAACCACTGCATCATCGTTTTTTTCTTGGGCCAAGAGTTGGATACTCACTTTCATAATTCCTAAGGGATTACGTATTTCATGAGCTAACCCGGCACTCATATGCCCAAGCGCGGTTACTCGCTCCGTTTGCCGGATCTCGCCCTCTAATCGTTCACGTTCCAGACCTTCTAGCTTTAACTTCTCCACCAATTCCTTTTGAACAGTTAAAGCAATTTGATATTTGCGTTTTGCCCTCCGTTCCTGTCTGGTTAGAAATCCTGTTAACCAACCAATGATGTTAATTAAGGCAATTTCCACCCATTGTGTATAGATGGCGGATGGGTCTAGGGCATGGAAATGCGTCATAAACGGT
>DAIEHY010000060.1 GCA_027353165.1 Desulfosporosinus sp. | reverse complement strand
TAGAAAAGATAACTTAAAGGTAATATAGAAGAGGAAAATTGGGTTATACCGTAAAGAACTGAAAAAGATTCTAGAGTAATAGCAGACGTGATTTAAACGTGTAAAGATAATTTGAATGGATACAATAAGAAAACGGTGAGCTAAAAGATTCATGTTGTAAGGCATGAATCTTTTGACATGTGAATATATAATTATTGACATATAGTATAGGGGGGTATACTATATTGAGTAGAGGTGATAGTATGGAATCCGATGACAAGCAGGTTCAAACTTGTTCTGTATGTCAAGGAGAAGGGAAGATTCAAGGCGAGCGCATGAGTCCTCATGACGATAAGACAATTAAAGAACTTGTCAATCGTATGAATCGTATAGAAGGTCAAATTCGAGGGATCAAAGGAATGATCGAACGGCACGTGTATTGTGATGATGTTTTAAACCAAATTTCCTCGGCTCAATCCGCCTTAGATGGGGCCTCACGCTTACTTTTAGAGAAACATATGAAATCCTGCGTCAAAGAACAACTTCAGGCTGGAGATGAACAGGTCATCGATGAGGTGCTTAAGACTATCTTTCGCATGATTCGAAAGTGATGTTTTATTATTTAGGGAGCGATAAAGTATGATAGAAAATGCAGTTCGTGAGAAAAAAGTAATTGCTGTCTATGGCATGTCCTGCCAGCATTGTGTTAACCATGTAACGAAACTTCTGGAAGGGTTTCCAAGCGTAGAGCAAGTCCAGGTAAGCTTAGAAGATTCTAAGGCGACGTTCGATTGGGACCCCACTCAGGTCAATTTGGTGGAGGTTCAACATGTTCTTGAAGAAGCCGGCTATTCAATGGAGAAACCGAAAAGTGAACTCGAGTCTACTCATACCGAGCCAAAACCACTCAAAGAAGTGGAAGCCACGAAAATGGATGAACAGGCAGAGCAAAAACATCTCTTCAAGATCAGTGGGATGACTTGCGCAAACTGCGCTTTGACGATTGAAAAGGGTCTCAAGACTATGCCTGGAGTTAAAACAGTCGCTGTCAATTTTGCTTCCGAAAAGCTCGCCGTGGAAATGGACCCCAGCCTGGTTAACGAGGAGGATCTTCTCGCTAAAATAAAAGACCTGGGGTATGCTGCCCGAAACGAAGACAGCGGAAAACAACAATTCAAAGTTGGCGGGATGACCTGCGCAAACTGTGCTTTGGCAATTGAAAAAAAACTTAAGGGTACTCAGGGGATCCAGAATGCTACGGTTAATTTAGCAAGTGAAATGGTGACAGTGCACTTTGATCCAGGGGTTGTCACAATCAATGAGATCTATGCACAAGTTCGGGATGCTGGGTATACTCCCATCGAAAATGAGGATGGGAATCAAGACGATCGTACGGCAATCCATCAACGCAATTGGCTTATTTTCAGTGCGGTTCTTTCGTTGCCGATTATGCCGATTATGTTTCTACCCATGTCAAGGCCCTTGATGTATACGATGTTGATTCTGGCGACGATTGTTCAGTTTACCGCTGGTTGGACATTTTACCGAGGTGCTTATCACGCCTTAAAGAACCGCTCCGCCAATATGGATGTCTTAGTGGCTCTAGGGATTACAGCAGCATATGGATATAGTTTAATGACGACAGTTCATATGTTTTTTCCAACCTTCTTCTTTGCAGGCCCTAATTTCTTTGATACATCGGCCTTGTTGATTACCTTTGTGCGTTTTGGGAAATATTTAGAAGCTAAAGCAAAGGGTAGAGCAGGGCAAGCCTTAAAAAAACTGTTAGAGTTACAAGCCGATAAAGCGCATCTCTTAGTTGATGGTGAGGTCAGGGAAGTTTCCGCTTCGGATCTAAAAATCGGGGATATCGCCCTTGTCAAATCTGGAGAAAGGATACCCGTCGATGGTGAGATCATCGAGGGACAAGCTAGTATCGACGAGGCGATGCTAACTGGAGAATCCATTCCCGTTGATAAGAGGGTTGGGGACTTAGTGATCGGAGCTACGATTAATCGTTCGGGTAGTATTAAGGTTAGAACCACCAAAACTGGCAAAGATACCATTCTGGCTGGGATCATTAAAATGGTCGAAGATGCTCAAGGAGTTAAACCGCCGATCCAAAGACTGGCGGATGTGATTTCTAATTACTTTGTTCCGACGGTTGTTTTGTTGTCGCTGCTGACGTTTATAATTTGGTATTTGGGGTTGCATAGCTCGTTCGTGTTTGCTTTTACAGCGGCCATTGCAGTCTTGGTCATTGCTTGTCCTTGTGCATTGGGATTAGCTACTCCAACGGCAATCATGGTGGGCAGCGGGGTAGGTTTAAACCGAGGGATCTTATTTAAATCTGCAGCCGTACTGGAGAGCATTGCTCACTTACAGGTGATTGGTTTTGACAAGACAGGGACGTTGACAAAAGGAACTCCCGAAGTGACGGAGGTCGTTCCCTTTGGGGCTTTTACAAGACAAGATGTTCTTAAAATTGCTGCTGCAGGTGAAAACCCTTCGATTCATCCGTTGGCTCAAGCGGTAGTGGCTAAGAGCAAGCAAGAACAGCTTGAAATTAAAGATGTCGAAAATTATCGTGAAGAGGCCGGGTATGGCGTCACGTGCACGTATGACGGGCAAACCTTACTGATTGGCAATATTAAGTTGATGCATTCCAATAATGTTGAGGTCCAAGAATCAGAACAGGATTTCCTGCGTTTGGCTGAGGCGGGAAGAACAACCAGCTTTATTGCCCTCGACGGTCGTGTCATTGGACTCATCGCTCTAGCGGATGTGGTTAAGGACAGTACTAAAGAAGCCATTGAGCGCTTGCATAAATTAGGTTTAAAGACGTTTATGATCACAGGAGACAATAAGAAAGTGGCCAATGTCGTGGGAGAGCAGGTTGGGATTGATGACGTGATCGCCGAAATTTTGCCTCAAGAAAAGATAAGTATTATTAAGAAATATCAAGAACTTGGGTATAAGGTAGCTATGGTGGGGGATGGGATTAATGATGCACCAGCGCTAGCCCAAGCTGATGTTGGTATTGCAATCGGTTCAGGCACGGATGTGGCTAAGGAAACCGGGGATGTGGTATTAGTCCGCAACGACCTGTTAGATGTCGAGAGGGCGATTCGATTAGGGCGAAAAACCCTAGCTAAGATCAAGCAAAATCTGTTCTGGGCTCTAATTTATAATGCTATTGGTATCCCGATTGCAGCGGGTGTTCTTTACCCGATTACTGGTGAGCTTTTGCCGCCCGAATGGGCTGGGTTGGCTATGGCCTTTTCATCCGTTTCCGTAGTGACCAATTCTATCTTTTTGAGACGGTATGATAAACAATTAGAAGATTAGTCGTTATAGTTCTAAGAGAAAACTTCTAAAGAGGTAGTAAGGTTTCCTTTGTGGGCAGATAGGTGCCTATGAGAGGATAGCAATAAAATAGTATGAACAAGAGAGGTGAATAAAAATGAACCCAACAATCCTTAAAGTTGAAGGAATGACTTGTAATCATTGCAAAATGCGAGTTGAAAAAGCCCTGCAGGCAGTTAGTGGCGTTGAAAGCGTGAAAGTTGATCTGGCTGCTAAAGAAGCAGTTGTAACGGGAGAGACTGAGCGCGCAAGTCTTGTAAAAGCGATCGTAGATGCAGGTTATTCTGCAGAGTGAGGATGAATACATCACCTTTGGATAAACTAATCTGGGGGTGATGGTCTTGCCAAGAAATGATGGCAATAAAGACAAGAATGAGGAACTAAAAAAAATCGAGTTAACACTTCGCAATATCCACAAGAATGAAGACTTCCTAGCGGAAAATGCTGAGGAACTTTCCGCTCACCAAATTAAGGATGTCAAAGCGCATTTAGCATCCAAGAAGAAACATCTTGAAGAAACCGATGGTACAATTAAATAGGAGCAATTGCTCCTATTTTTTTTAAAAAAAAATAATAAGAGGGATATCTTTCGATATCCCTCTTATTTCAAGGTCTTGGTTTAACCATTCGTAATAACAAGCTGCTATTAGATCCTGGTTCCACCTTTAAGATGTTCTTCTGCAAATTGAATCATCCGTTTGGTCATTTGGCCGCCGACGGAACCGTTTTCACGGCTTGTGCGGTCACCGCCTAATTGAAGGCCCATCTCATTTGCTACTTCATACTTGAACTGATCCAATTGTTGTGAAGCTCCTTTTGCTGCTGGGGTATTAGTGTTTCTTTCTCCTGCCATGTTTAGGAACCCTCCTTTATATTTATGATTGTGTACTGGAACATTCTTATTATGTCTTCGACTAATTTTATTACTCAGGTAATTATTGCTACAATATAAAGAGGTTTCCTTTTCTTAATTTTACAATAGTCTTGTATTAATAAATTAAGACTTTTAGTTTATCGGTATGGTTGAATTTAGTTAACATAAGGTTTAAAATATTCTTTATAGAAAGAACGCTAGCCAAGAGAGTTATGGAGGGTTTTAAATGACGTTGAAAATGAAGGAACCAGTTAATACTTGGACTCATTTTATTTTGTTCATGGCTGCTATTGTTGGACTCGTATTCCTAATTCTATTGAGTAAAAACAATACTTCCAAACTTATTACAATGACAGTTTATGGTGTGAGTATGATAATGCTGTATGGGGCTAGCTCACTTTATCATTGGGTGAAAACCACGCCTCAAAAAGAGCTTATATTAAAAAAGGTAGACCATATCGCTATTTATTTTCTGATTGCTGGCTCCTATACACCTGTTTTTTACTATGGTTTAGAAGGAGCATGGCGGTGGGCTATGCTTGCAACGGTTTGGATTTTGGCTATTATTGGCATGGCTCTCAAGATTTGGTTTATCCATGCACCCCGATATGTGTCGTCAGCTTTTTACGTCTCGCTAGGTTGGATTGCCTTAGTTCCGTTTTTACAACTGATCAAGAATTTGCCGATGGGCGCGATCATACTTATGGCGGTTGGTGGAGCTGTTTACACTATGGGTGCAGTAATTTATGCGACCAAGATTTTTGATTTTTTCCCTAAACGTTTTGGTTTTCATGAAGTCTTTCATCTGTTTATTGGGGCGGGAAGTATAGTGCATTATATTATGGTTCTTATTTATATTGTCCCATTGACAGCGTGAAGGAGTGGCAAATGCCACTCCTTCAAATGTTTTCAATACAATAGTCTGCTGCCTCCTCGGCACTTAAATCTCCATAAACGAGTTTCATTAATCCAGGGTAATATGTGTCAAAGCCAAGTACACCATTCCAAACGATATTAAGGACTTGGTCTTGTGAGGGCTCGGCATCTGATAAATCAAGGAAGGTGCGGTATCGGATTTCTCCAGTATCCATGTCCATTTCGAAATTGCCGTTAACAAGCTCGTAGTTAATGCGACTCATAAAATCGCATACTTCAAGGCGTTTAGAATAGGGAATCTTTTGATTGATATGTGTATTGCATAGTAAGGATTCTTGCTCTTCATCGACAAGAAGGAATGCGTTAAAATTCGTGTTAATACCACGAATTTCAAGTTTAATGATCCCATTCTTGTCGTCAAAATCGAATTCCCAACCGTTTTGGCTTAGAATTTCATAGAGAACACGAAACAAGGACATAGATCAATCCTCCTATATCTACATTTATTGTTACAAATTCCACATCAGTTAGGCAATTCCTTCTCATAACATGACCTTAAACTAAATTTTAAAAATACTTTTTTAATTAAAGGTTTTAGATGGAAAGACAACGAACTTATGATATGAAAGATATCTCCTAGGAGGAGTTAAATTGAACTCACTTAAACATCAAATTCTATTGTTAATGATTGGTTCACTAATCATTTTGGCAGTAAGTTTTATTTTCGTAGTTGGTTGGGACATGCGGCAAAGGGCAGTGGATGCTGCAATTGTTAAAGCAAAATCTGATTTGGCAACGTGTATCGAGATTATTGATCTTAAGTACACTGGCCCTTGGCATATACAAGACGGGATGTTGTACAAAGGTGCAAATCAGTTATCTTATCAAACAGAACTTGTGGATCATTTATCTGAGCTAACCGGTGACACAGTTACTTTATTTCTCCGAGATACTCGCATTGCAACGACTGTGCGCAGTGACAATGGAGAACGGGCTATTGGCACAAAAGTAGCTGATTCTGTAGCTCAAACCGTCTTGAAAAATGGTCAGGTTTACCTTGGCGAAGCAAATGTTGTAGGGCATCTTTATCAGACGGCTTACCAACCAATTCGTGATATGAATGGGGATATTATTGGTATCTTTTACGTTGGAATTTCAAAAAGTTATGCCCAAGTTTTCATCGTGAATTCATTAATTCGTTTAGCGGTATTCGGTTTAGGATTAACATTAATAGTCGTTTTGGTGACGTGGTTTTTTATTCAAAAAGTAATTATTCGACCTCTCCATGATATTACCTTGGGGACGCGTGATGTCGCCACAGGTCATGCGACAGAAAAAATCCATGTTACTGGACCTAAGGAAATTGGAGAGTTGGCATTTGCTTTTAACCAAATGGTTGAGCGATTAGGTAATATTGCCGATGAAATGAGCAAAGCATCCGTTCCTAAGGAGCCTAAAGTTCAAAATGACGGCCGAATGGATGGGCCCGATCTAGTTTTAATTGACATTCCTAAGCCACAACGTAACCTTGGACAAATGGTCCTGCCGAAAGGGCTTAATCAGCATACCCTGAAGCAAATCTCTTCTTTCTTGCGCGATACAAACCGACCGGTCTCCGCAGATAATGTGGCAGAGGGTGTTAACCTTACTCGCGTAACAGTACGTAGGTATCTTGAATTTTTAGAGCAATGCGGAATTTTAGTAGCGGAATTGAAATATGGAACAGTAGGCAGACCTGTGAAACTATTTCAGCCAGTCATTGACCTAAGTTCCTTGGATGTATGAAAATCTAATATTTCAAATGACATAATCTATCTAACTCAAAAGTTTACACCTCCGACTGGAGGTGTTTTTTAAGTTCCTTTATATTCTTTATAGTTTATTTATTTTCATAATGAACAAAACCGTGACTATGTTACGAATGAGAGATAAGCTATATATGGTATATTAAGAAAATTCATAAGAGTATGCTAAAAGGTTGTTCAAGGACGTACATTAGGTCATAGGTGTGGTTGGAGAACATAATAGGGAGGAAAAGAAAGATGGATGTTTCTCGTCGCGGCTTTCTTAAACTTTCAGGGCTTTCCATCGCCGCTTTAGCTGCGGGCTTAGGATTTGATCCTGCTGTAGCTGAGGCTAAAGGGTATGCGCTGAAACTGGACGGAACCAAAAAAATCCCGAGCATCTGCCATTTCTGTGCGGGTGGGTGTGGGATGCTCTTGTATGTGAAAGAGGGCAAATTAATCCACCTCGAGGGTGATTCGGATCATCCAACCAATGAGGGGGCTCTCTGCCCTAAAGCTGCAAGTTTACTGAGTGTTGCTAATTCACCAGATCGCGTAATCAAGCCAAGACGTCGTGCGCCTGGGGCTGATCACTGGGAAGATATTTCATGGGAAACAGCACTGGACATCGTTGCCAAGAAAACCAAGGAAGTCAGGGATGCTAGTTGGAAGGCTGCCGATGAGGTTGTCAACGCTAAAACGGGATTAAAGGAAATGCTCACAGTCAATCGCGCTGAAGGTATTGCCTTTTTTGGTTCAGCTGAAGTGGACAATGAAGAGTCTTATCTTATTTCAAAATTCTGCCGCTTAATCGGAACCCCTTACAATGAACATCAGGCCCGGATATGACACGCTCCCACGGTGGCAAGTTTGTCACCTTCATTTGGTCGCGGTGCGATGACAAATTCATGGTCTGATCTAAAAAATGCCGAGGTCTTTCTAATTGCTGGAAGTAACTGTGCAGAGAACCATCCAATTGCTATGAAGTGGATTCTTCGGGCTAAGGAAAAAGGCGCAAAAGTTATTGTCGTTGATCCCCGCTTTACTCGGACTGCCTCGAAAGCCGATCTCTTCGCCCAAATTCGCCCGGGAACGGATATTGCCTATCTTGGCGCAATTATTAATTATATTATTGAACAGAAATTATATGATCAAAAGTATGTTTTAAATTACACTAATGCTCTGATAAAGGTCAGTAAAGATTACAAATCAGAAGAAGGTCTCTTCTCTGGTTATGATGAGAAAACCAGAAAGTATGCCGTCGCGAGCTGGGGTTACCAACTTGGACCAGATAAAAAGCCCCTGAAGGCTGAAAGTTTGGAAGACCAAGATAGCGTTTTTTCTAAGCTCAAAGCACACTATTCTAGATATACATTTGAAACAGCCGAAAAAATCTCCGGAATACCTGCCGCTAAAATTAAAGAAATTGCGGATACCTTCTGCAAAGGGAAGCCAGGAACCATTCTCTATGCTTTGGGAATGACTCAACATACTACGGGTGTTCAAGGGATTCGTGCCTATGCCATCATTCAATTGTTGTTGGGTAATATCGGTAAAGCCGGCGGTGGCATCAATGCCCTGCGTGGAGAACCGAATGTCCAAGGTTCAACCGATATGGCAAACCTTGTTGGCAATTTGCCAGGCTATTTGCCGTATCCCTCCAATGCGGATCAATCCCTACGAGATTTTCTTGTCAAGAATGGATCATTCTATGAAAAACATATGGTTGCCCTGCTTAAAGCATGGTATGGGGAAAATGCTACTAAGGAAAATGATTATGGATATAGCTACCTGCCGAAGACCAACCCAACGGTCAATGGAACGTTCGTTAAGCTCTTTGATTTGATGGAAAAGGGACAGGTTAAACTTCTATTTAACGTTGGCTCGAATTCTTTAGTCTCTCAACCTGACCGACAACGCGTCCGTTCTGCATTAGCTAAACTCGATATGTTGGTCGTATCGGACCTCTACGAAATTGAAACTGCCCAGTTCTGGCGTGAACCAGGGGTAAAAACAGCAGATATTAAGACCGAGGTTATTATGTTCCCGGCAGCTTTCGTCTATGAGAAGGCAGGTAGTATGTCGAATTCTTCGCGCTGGATTCAGTGGAAAGACGCTGCGCTCAAGCCGCTCGGGGAATCGAAACCTGACCTCGAATTGATGGACCTTCTCTTTAAGAAAATTCGCAAGTTATATGCAGGTAGTACAGAGGTTAAGGATGCCCCGATCTTGAAGGCCCGATGGGAATATGGTGAGGAAGCAAGCGCTTTGAAAGTGCTTCAGGAGCTGAGTGGGTATGACGAAACAACCGGTAAGCTTCTTCCGACCATAGGGGATTATCTTAAAGCACCTGTTGGTACGGCTTCTACAGGATGTTGGATTTATGCAGGTGTTACGGGGAATGGAAACCTTGCGGCTAGACGTAAGAATGACGACCCCTCAGGACTTGGACTATTTCAACAATGGAGTTTTGCTTGGCCGGGAAATGTTCGTATTCTCTATAATCGAGCTTCCTGTGATGAAGCGGGTCAGCCCGTCGATGATAAACGCAAACTCGTTTGGTGGGATAGCGCAGCTAAGCTGTGGGCAGGAAATGACGGTGCAGATGTCGTGGATAAAACCAAGGGACCAGAAACCCCAGAAGGGAAGCAAAGTTTCCGCATGAATCCTGAGGGTGTAGGGCGGTTATTTGCAGCCAATTATATGAGCGGGTTACCAGCAGAACCGCCAGCAGATGGTCTTCCCCCTATCGGTATTCGTCCTGGAGGCCTTTGCGTAGATGGGCCGATGCCGGAATTCTACGAACCGACGGAAAGCCCAACCTCAAACATCTTGCATCCCAAGGTTTCAATTAGCCCAGTGGCACTGGTTGTCTCCACTAAAATCGGTAAGTCGGAAGAGTTCCCCCATGTTTTGACCACCTATGGCGTGGTTGAACATTTCTGTGCCGGAGGAATCACGCGTAATATTCCATGGCTGAATGAAATCATGCCGGAACCCTTTGCTGAGATTAGTAAAAACTTAGGTCAGAAAATTGGGGTTAAAGAAGGGGATATGGTCGAAGTTTCTTCTGCTCGGGGTAAGATCACCGTTCGAGCTTTAGTTACAGATCGCTTACAGTCTTATAAAGTTAACGGCAAAGATACTGAAACTATCGGTATGCCATGGAGTTGGGGCTTTGCTAGCTTAAGTCCTGGACCGAGTACTAATGATTTGACCATAGCTGCACTGGACCCTGGTGCGGGTACTCCGGAGTATAAAGTTTGCCTAGTCAATATAAGGAGGGCATAGCAATGACAAGAAAAATGGTTTTTGTCGACACTTCAAAATGTACGGGGTGTAAAGCTTGCTCTGTGGCTTGTAAGGAGTGGAACGAGCTTCCGGCGGAAAAAACTAAGTTACTCACCAGTTATCAGACTCAAAACGCTTTTACCACGAAGACTTGGACGTATATGACGTTCATTGAGAAATATGAAAATCAAAAAATGAATTGGTTAATGCGCAAGGCACAATGTTTTCACTGTGCAGACCCTGCTTGTATGAAGGCTTGCTCTTCAAATGCCATTACCAAGACAGAATCTGGCTATGTCGTTTTCGACCATGATAAATGTATTGGTTGTGGATATTGTGTCGAGAACTGCCCGTTCGGGGTTCCTAAGGTCGATCCAATCTTGAAGAAATCTTACAAATGTACGGGATGTATTGATCGGGTCGAGAATAATTTACTGCCAGCCTGTGTTCATACCTGTCAACCAGGTGCTTTAGGTTTCGGAGAACGTGATGTAATGCTGGCTCAAGCAAAGAAACGTCTTGTGGAGGTTCAGAAGACTCATCCCAAGGCGCAGATCTATGGAGAAAAAGAAATGGGTGGAACAACGTATCTCTATTTGTTATTAGATAGCCCAGAAGTGTATGGCCTCCCAGTTAATCCA
>DAIEHY010000005.1 GCA_027353165.1 Desulfosporosinus sp. | reverse complement strand
GATGTTTAATTTCAACCATTTAGGACCTATCTGTTGCCTAAATCTGAATCCCATAAAATCACACACCCTATTCCTTCTTTATCTAATCAATAGACTTTCCATGAGTTAGCGTGATTTCCTGCCGTCGACAATCTTAATGGTTTTGCAACAAATTATGTGAGGAAATAGCAAAACTCCGAATGCTAGTGTTGGGAGTTTTGCTATTTGCTTGATTTATAGAATTATTTCTATAAATCAAGCAACGTTTCCTTTGAAAAAATTTTATTTAAATAAACTTGGCCAAAGAAATTCTACGGAATACCCTAGTTCTTTCGATATTTTAGCTGCAAGAACAAGCGTAAGGCGGGTCCTTTTTCCTAATGCTATATCACTTATGTCACCTTGGTACACTCCTACTTTATCTGCAAGCTTTTGTTGTGACCAGCCGCGCTTATCCAATATAAATTGGATGTTATTATCCTCTAAATTCAAACAAATCACCGCCACGGATAACCATTCAGCAAATATCTCATAAATCCTTCCATGGCGGAATAGGGTGGTTATGTCGTAAAATATAGAAATAATTCTATATTTTAGTTTGATTTAGTCTAACTTTGTCGCAGAATATGTACTTTTAGAAGTAGTTAATACTGCCTTATTCGACACGACTTTAGTTATAGACTTATAGGTAGCATCAAGGGAATGACAAAATGGTAGGCAAGCTTATTGTAAAGCTCCGCAAGGAAAAAGGATGGACTCAGAGCGATCTAGCTAAGGCCACAGGGCTAAGCAAGGGATACATTGCAGCGATTGAGGAAGGGAGGGATCCTGGAGTAAAAGCATTGTCAATAATTGCAGTAGCACTAGGAGTTGAAATAGGCGCGCTTTATAAGGAGGAAGAATGATGTTCAAGACCACAATGCAATCCGCGGGGATCTCTGCTGAATACACATTACTAGATGAAGCAACTAAGCATACAAATAATCTAATCGATGGTGTTATTGATCGAGCCCACAGAGAATGTTTGCTAGAATCAAGCTTTCAAGATAATAGTAATAAATCCATAGATGCTTTAAGAAATTTAAGGGCTTTAGGAGCTAAACCTACGAAATTACTTTTAGAACACGAGAGTTATAGAAGTCTCAATGATTACTCATTACTTCATAAAGCCTGTCTTAAGTGTCTATCGTTAGGCATGAACTTAGCAAAATAGATTTTGGAAGAAGTGCGCCTGGGGGAGAAGAAATTATACAACAGTTATCAGAAATAAACAAAAGCCCCGGCACTCCATGCAGGAGACTTTGGTTTATTTCTGATAGGAAAATGTTAGGTGCTTCAGGAGTGTCAGTTCGCCTCCGCCATTGAAGCACCTAACAGTTAATTCGATGTTAACCTCATCGTCTTGAACTTTATTAACAACAACTTTATCAACATACTCCTGAAAGACTTGCTTTCTATCGCCATCATCGGCAGATAGGAGCTGGTCTTTTTTGGCGTTAAGTACTTTAATGAGAATTGATTCATCGATTGATTGCGTATCGGCTATAACATTCATTTTTACGAGCTGTGATTCGAGAAATGTTTTCTTCTCATTCGCTTCGCTTATCTTTTGGGCGTACAAGTGTTTTTCAGGGGTTCCTTCACCTATCAAATCCAGCCAATTATTTATTTTAAGCGCTAGTTTACTGATTTCCTTTTTTATTGGCTCTATTTCGTTATTAATATTCTTCTTTCGTTCTGAATAGAGTTGTTTAACCCTATCCGCTATTTCTTTCATGCTATATTCATTGAAACAAGTCGCTACTAATTTTTCTGAAACAGAGTTTTCTAATACGTCTTTATCAATCCCTTTATTTCCGCATTTCCCCGAACATTTGTAATATGCATAGTGTTTTCCGCGGCTATTATAGCGTTCACCAAAGTAATTAGAGCCACAGCTACCGCAAGTAACCTTTCCACTAAGCAGGTAGATTTCTTTCGCTGTCATACTTCCGCCTGTTCGCTGTCTTTCTTTCATCAAGGAATTCACCCTTTCCCATAGTTCAACTGAAATTATGGCCGGTATCACACCGGGTATTATAGTTTGTTCTTCCAGTGGTTTTTTAGTGTGTCCGTTTCGTTTTCCCTCCGCGTCTTTCTTAGTCGAAACATCCCAAGCATAATCACCCTTATATTTTCTGTTATACGCCCAGGTATCAAAACTAGTTATTTTAAACTTATCGCCGGTATATGTTCGGAATCCCTCGGCATTAATTCGGCGGGCAATTTCGGCAAGTGGTATACCGGCGATAACTCCGTTGAAATACATCTGGACAGCCTTATACTGAGTCTCATCGATCTCGTATTTTCTAGTGATAGGGTTGACCTTTAAACCGTATGGAGCGCGGCCACCGTTGTGTATCCCCGCTTTTGCGTTTTCTTGCAGGCCTTTTCTAACTTCACGTGCAAGGTTTTTCGAATAATACTCAGCCATGCCTTCTAAAACAGATTCTAGGATAACTGACTCTGGTGAGTCGTCAAGTTGCTCCAAAATGCTTTCAAGTCGAACCTTATTAACTTTTAATTTTCTTTTATAAGAGGCTGAGTCATACCGATTACGGGCAAACCTATCAAACTTATGTACGATAACCACGTCGAATAGATTAAGTCCGCTATCCGCAATCATTTTTTGAAAACCAGCCCTGTGATCTGTGGTCGCAGTTTTGGCTTCATCGGTATACACGTTCGTAAGAACATAACCTTTATGCTGGCAATATTCTTTTACGGCACTAAGTTGGGCCGTAATGGATTCTTCCCGCTGGTTGTCTGAGCTATATCTTGCGTATGCCGCCGCGCGAATAGCATTCATATCTAATACCTCATCTAATTCAAAGTTAGCCATCAAATAGCTTAATTACTCCAAGGGGATCAAAATAAATAAGATAATCATCCCATTCGGTGTATAAACCAAATTTTTCTTTGTAATGCCCTATGCCCTTTTCTAAAAAAGCCTCGGTTATCCCTAAAAATTCTGCCAACTCATAACGATTAGAAACACTTGCTTCAAATGCCTTAGTAAACATTTCAAGAGGCATCAATTTTTCATAGGCCCAATTTCTGGCGCGTTTCTCCTGCTTTACATTGACTATCTTTTTTTGATTTAAGATATTTCCATAGGTTGTATAGTAATGCCCCATCTCTTCAGCAAGGACGCATGTTTTTTCTGTCTTCGATGCCAATCCCCGGTTAAGCCAAATTATATTATCTCCGTAAAGACCCTTGATCTTAGATCCCATGGAGTTCTCATACACGGCAACATTCTGTCTATCCGCTTCGTTAAGAAGCATTTGATAAAGCATGGATCACCTCAGTTCAATTATTGTTGTTCCGTTTAGAACGTACAAACTCTTTAAATTTCTCGATATCTGTTAATTCTTCCTCCGTCCATTCCTCCCTCTCGTGGTGTGCGGCTATTGTCTCAACGTCGCGTGTTTCACTTTGCGCGTCTTGGGCTTCAGCCTCTTTGAAAGCTATGTATTTATCCACATCCCCGTTGAAATGAGCAGGTATCTGTTCGTCGTAGAGCCCATGCTTATTAAGTAGAGCAAGGAATGACGTGCCCAGCGCTTTTGTTATTTTTTCGATCAGCGGACGACTAATAGGCGAGTCATCGGATTCGTATTGCAAAATCTCAAACTCATCTACGCCCACGGCTAGTCCTAGCTCTTTAGCTGATAGTCCTTGGGATTCTCGCTCTTCTCTTATAACCCATCCTTCATTAAAATCCCCTCTGCCAAGTAGAAAATCGGTTGATACGTTAAAATAGTCTGCGAGTTTCTTTAGTACCTCCAAGCTTGGTTTTCTAGCTTCAGTTTCATACATGCCGATCATAGAAGTAGTGAGGCTGATAGCCTTACCTAATTCTTCTTGCGTTACGCTCTTATTGGCCCTAAGGTCTTTAATTATTCTACCGATCATTTCTATATCACCTCTATTTGTATTATAACCGTTAGTTATAATTTCAGTCAATACAACATTAAGTGATATTCTGCGAATGATTGAGTAATTCGGAGCATTAGAGAGACAATACGACATAATATAACACTATTAGTTGTATTTGGACTTGATTTATGTAACTAATAGTTGTATTGTGAACTAGAAAGGTGGTGATGAGATGGCAAACCACATTACCCAACTGAGAGTTAGATCCGGATTTGAAACAGCAAAGAAAAGTGCACAAAAACTAGGGATAAGCGCAGGAATGATGTACCAAATGGAAGAGGGGTTAAAAAGGCCCGGTTCACTCTTAGCTATTAGAATGGCAGAACTATTTGGGTGTAAGTTGGAAGATATTTTTTTGCCTTTCAATACAACTAATAGTGATAATAAAGCAAAAGAGGGAAAAGAAAGAGATAGCCCTTTATGCCCAACTATGCGCGGGAATCGATCACGTGAAGAAACTTGCGAATATGGAACGCTGAGGGTGGATTCAAAATGAAGAAATGCCCCAAATTAACAGTTACTGTAAAAATCGTACCACACCCAAACCCACAGCAAGCGATTGACTTAGTGGCAAATTTATTTTTAAAGAACTTTTCAGAGGAGATCGAACAGGCTAAAGCTTAGTTCGTAAAAACTAGTCCTCAAAAAGGAGGGACCATGAGTAACTTAATTCTCCCAAATGACATATACGGCGTAACAGAAAAGAATAGTGTCCCAGTTGTTAGCAGCCGGTACGTGGCTGAAGTTTTCAATAAGGAACACAAAGACGTATTGGAAGCAATTAGAAATTGTAACTGTAGTGAGGAATTCTCGCGGCGGAATTTTACGCCATCAACTTACAAGGATTCACGAGGAAAAAAGCAGCCTGAGATCCTAATGACCAAAGATGGCTTCGCTTTTATCGTAATGGGATTCACCGGAAAGAAGGCAGCACAATTCAAAGAGGCCTACATAAATCGCTTCAACGAAATGGAAACCTTCATTCGTAATCTCTACGAGGCCAAAGCAGACTTCCCCGAATTCACTCAAGCGATTATGGACCAGCACGAGGAGCCAAAGCATTACCACTTCTCAAACGAACTAGACATGATCAACCGCATCGTCTTAGGGATGTCAACGAAGCAGTTTAAGGAAACCCATAATCTCTTCAAAGTATCCTCAATCAGACCATTCTTAACACCGGCACAGATTGAGAGTATTAAGGTCCTCCAACGGATCGATATTGGACTGATCGTGGGGATACCTGATTTTCAGGAGAGGAAGAAGATCCTCACAGAGCAACTCAGTCGCAGGTCGGTTAAGGCGATAGCGTGACTGTGAAAAAGTGGGTTATTGAAAGCGAGGTGAAAACGATGAAACTACTCCGTAAGTTCTTACTCAAGTCCCGTCGCATCCGTCTGGCCGTAGCCGACTACCAACAACGGATGAAAGACCAGCATCTAGTCTCAGTTATTTTCCGTGGTGGATCAATGCGACTGTAACTGGTGGACAACTCATTGAGGGGAGGTGAAAAACAAGTGCCAAATTCTAACGAAGGAACGCCATGCGAGGCAGAGGTTGCCGAAATGCACCTTGATGGAACGCTGTGTGAGATGTGCGGCAGCTATATTGGGGAGCCAGTCGGATACCCGCGATACTGTGAAGGCTGCTCAGACTAAGGGGGTAGTTGCTAATGCTCAGAATGATCCTTGAATCGATCGTAGGTCCAATGTCAGACAATGACTTCCGCGACACCATGGAATTAGCTACTGACGACATCAGAATCAACCGCGTTGGTTTCAATCAGCAGACAAGCCTTCCTATCGTGGTGGATATCTCCGTAAGCTGTTATAGCCTAGTCCAGCGCATAAAAAAAAGCAGCCTCCTGAAGAGAGCCGCTAAAGAAAATTATTCACCTGTAGTATACCACAAATTTAAGAGTTTCTGCTAAAAACATAAGAATTTGAAGGAGGACACAATTAAATGCAAAAATTCATATTGACCGAGGTTACCAAGGAATATTTCGGGATTACTTTACACCAAATCAAAGCTACTCGTTCATTCGAGGACGTTAAAGAAGGCGATCTGGGCGGTTGGGTTCAAAAAGAAGATAATCTTGCTCAGGTGTCCGGCAATGCTTGGGTGTCCGGCAATGCTCAGGTGTCCGGCAATGCTCAGGTGTCCGGCAATGCTCGGGTGTACGGCGATGCTCGGGTGTACGGCGATGCTCGGGTGTCCGGCAATGCTTGGGTGTCCGGCAATGCTCGGGTGTACGGCGATGCTCGGGTGTCCGGCGATGCTCGGGTGTCCGGCGATGCTCAGGTGTACGGCGATGCTCAGGTGTCCTCAAGAAAACACATAGCCTGGTTTTCTTCAGTGGGCTCAGAGAGTGGCACGCTTACCGCGTACATGACCAAGGAGGAAACTATCGAAATTACTCGGGGTTGCTTCCAAGGGTCGATCGATAAATTCGAGGCTGCCGTGCTAAACCGACACGGGGACAGCCAATATGGTGAGGCCTACTTAGTACTGATCCAATATATCAGAATTCGTTTCCGGGGCGTGGTAGTTGAAACAGAAGGCGAATCTGAATAATCGGGGAGGCGGTTCCATGTTGAAGTCAGTTTCCGCGTTAATCCCAACCTGTATCTGTGGACGAGCTATGCGATTCAAGGCCAATGAAACTATATCCTTTTGCCGGACTCCAGGCTGTGGCGTAGTGCTCGAAAGGGTGCGAGAAGGGTATTGGGCCTACGGAAGATCACGAGTTGCGTTTACGCCGATTCTCCCAATGCCGAAAGTGCAAAAAGGGGTTAAGTCCAGGGATAGTAAGTATATCAACTACCCGAAATCAAGCCGTAAGAAAAATGGACGAAAAAACGTAAAGGCAAGGTGTTGAAAATGGGGACAGGAGGTATGAGATGAAAAATTCATTAAGCGATTTACACAATCATTTATTCGCTCAGCTGGAGCGCCTTGGGGATGAGGAAATTAGCGGTGATAAATTGATAGAGGAAATCGGTCGTGCTAAAGCTGTGACGGGTATTGCATCGCAGATTATAGCCAATGGTAATTTGGTTCTAAACAGCATCAGGACCAAAGAGGAATATTTTAGTGGAAATGCATCTCTACCTGATATTTTTCCAGCTACAACTACGCTGTCGGTCGATAACAATAAGAAAACCATAACGAGTGGCCTCAGGGCTGAATTTAAGCGAGCCTAATCTATGAAAAAATATTCAGAAGAAATTATAGCTTTCATTAAGGAAAATGTTAAAGGAATGACGACAAAAGCCCTTGTCAAGCTCGTAAATGAGGAATTTGGCACTGATTTTACCGAAAGCAAAATGAAATCATATAAGACCAATCATGGGCTAAAAAGCGGAACCATGTGTGGTATCCCAGAAGGGACACCAACGAAATTATATTCAGTAGAAGTTAGGGAGTTTATCAGGAGTAATTATATCGGTGTCGGCCATCAAGGCATGGCGGATATGTTGAATAAGGTATTCGATTCTAATTACACCAAAGGCCAGATGAAAGCGATTTATGCCAGATTTAAGCTTAATAGCGGACGCACCGGGCGGTTTAGGAAGGGGGATGCACCAGTAAACAAAGGCAAAAAAGGATATTCTTATCCCGGCATGGTGGCCACTCAATTTAAAAAAGGTAACATACCGCGTAACTGGTGGCCGGTTGGCACCGAAAGGTTACGAGCTGACGGTTATGTTTGGAAGAAGGTCGCCGAGCCAAATAAATGGCGAGAGAAACACGTCTTGATCTGGGAAGCTGCAAACGGTCCGAGGCCTGATAAGCATGTAGTACTTTTCGGTGATGGAGATAGGCAAAACTTCGATCCAGATAATCTAATTCTTGTATCTCAGAAGCAACTCGTAAGACTGAATCAGAACCATCTTATACAAAACGACGCTGACCTAACAAGGACAGGGATCATTATCGCAGATATCCAAAGCAAAATTGGTGAGAGGAGATACAAACGTGCCTTATAAGATCATTCCAAACCGTCGCGGATACTTTGAACTCTGGGTCGATGGTCAGCATGTAGGTAATTGCGACACGCGCGAAGAGGCCAAAGCGGATTTTGTCGATGGGGCTTATATCTAATTTAAGAGGAGGACTTTATTAAATGAATATCACACTTAATATTGTAGCTGGCAGTTCAGCGGAATTACAGGAAGCTATCAACGGATTAGCAAGTTTAGCGGTTATGACTGGTGGGGTCGTCGCTCCCAAAACAGAGCCAGAGAAACCAAAACGGGGTAATAAAGTTACCACACAACCCGGCGCTGCGCCTGAAACTGAACCCGAGGTGGGATCTGGTGCTGTAGAAAATACCGCTGAAACACCATCTGATAAAGTCGAGGATGATATACCTACCGTCGTGGAACTGCGAGCCAAGGCTCAGGAGAAAGGCGGTACACCTGAAGGCAAAAAGGCGATCAAGGCGTTGCTAGATGCGTTCGGGAGCAAGTCTATCTCTGATGTGCCAGAAGACAGGAGAACCGAATTCCTGCAAAAGCTGGGAGAGATAAAATAATGAAACACGCCCTACTAGGCGCGTCAAAGGCGGCGCAGTGGATTAACTGCCCGCCGAGCGCCCGACTGCAAGAGAGTGTGCCGGAAGACCCGAGTGAGTACGCCGAAGAAGGCACGGTGGCGCATGCGCTCGCTGAGATAAAACTCCGTCGGCGTTTGACCTTATGCGACTCTAAGCAACGTAAGGCGCTGGATGCAGAGTACGAGAAGATCA
Organism: Desulfosporosinus sp.; assembly: GCA_027353165.1. GTDB lineage: Bacteria > Bacillota > Desulfitobacteriia > Desulfitobacteriales > Desulfitobacteriaceae > Desulfosporosinus. Next base: position 30,614 of record DAIEHY010000005.1, on the reverse strand, counting down.
AGACCAACCCGTTTTATGGCCCAGAGATGGAACAAGCCGTCCAGGAGTACGTTGAGCTAGTCGAGATACGAGTCATGGCAGCAAAGGCGAGATCCAGTGACGCGGTCGTACTCCTGGAGGAACATCTTGATTATAGTGATTGGGTTGAAGAGGGTTTCGGCACGGGCGATGTGGTGCTGATCGCTGACGGCGTTCTGGAGGTCATCGATTTAAAGTATGGTAAAGGCGTTCCGGTCAGTGCCTACAACAACCCACAGCCCCGGCTCTACGGCCTCGGAGCATGGGCGGGATACAACTACCTATATTCCATCGACGAGGTTTACATGACCATCATCCAGCCACGTCTAGACAGTGTAAGCACAGACATCATGCCTATAGCCGATCTGCTCGAGTGGGCTGAGTCAGTGGTCAAGCCCGCAGCCGTGTTGGCCTTCGCAGGAGAAGGGGATTATTGTGCTGGTGATCACTGCCGATGGTGCAAGGTCAAAGGTAACTGCAGGGCCAGAGCTGACGAGAACATGAAGGCACTAGCGTATGAGTTTAAAGATCCGGCGTTAATGGATCTCGAAGAGATTGGATCCATCCTGTTTATCACTGAACAACTTAAGGTCTGGGCTAAGGACGTCGAGGATTACGCCTCCGGACAAGCCATGAAAGGCAACCCGATCCCACAGTGGAAATTAGTCGAAGGTCGCAGTAATCGATCGATCTCAGACAAGGACGCGGCGATCGCGGCGCTTAGGGCAACTGAGCTGGGAACCGATAAATTCCTGAAGCCTGAGGAGTTGCTTGGTATCGGAGAGCTTGAGAAGCGTCTAGGTAAGAAGGAGTTTGCGGCACTGTTGGGGACTTGGATCGTTAAGCCACCAGGGAAACCGACCCTCGCTCCCGAGACCGACACACGACCCGCGATGAATAGTGTAGAAAACGATTTCGCAAATACGGATATGGAGGATTGATTTAAATGGCAATTGACAATCAAGCAACAAAAGTGATTACGGGTAAGGTTCGTTTATCGTATGCACACGTTTTTGAGCCTGCAAGTGTTGATGGTGGGGACGAAAAGTACAGCACAGCTATTCTAATTCCTAAGACGGACAAGGTGACCCTGCAAAAGATCAAAGACGCCACTGAAGCAGCCAAGGAGCTTGGCAAGAGTAAATGGCCAAATGGTAAAGTCCCGCCTAACTGCAAAACGCCTCTGCGTGATGGCGATGCGGAACGACCGGATGATGAAACCTACGCAGGCTGTTATTTCCTTAATGCCTCGAGTAAAAACAAGCCTGGTATCGCTAAGCCGATCGGTAAGGGTGCCGATGGTAAAACGAAGTTCCAAGAGATTACGGACACCACGGAAGTGTACTCCGGATGTTATGCAAAAGTTAGTCTGAACTTCTACCCATTCGATGCAAAAGGCAATCGCGGTGTAGCTGCTGGACTTAACAACATAGTCAAGGTACAAGATGGAGACTTCCTAGGTGGCAGATCGAATGTCAATGACGACTTTGCCGAAGAGGAATTCGAAACAGATCTTGAGGGCGACGACGATTTTCTGAACTAATAACCGGTGGGGGATTCAATGTGTTGGATCCCCTAACCTATCAAGGAATGAGAGGGAGTAATGCAAATGAGTAAATCTGCTTCACCCGCGTCAACAGTGCTGAACAAGTCAACGTGGAGAACAGCGCAGGGAGAGGTTCTAAACCCGAAGACAGAAATGGAAGAGTCACATGTCAGAAATACTCTCCACTACATTTACCTCAAACGGGCTTTTTTCCTCACCCAGTCAAGCCCTGAGAACATTCGTAAAATGTCACCAGACGAGTTTTTTGAGCAGGTAATTAAAAACAGTGTGCTCTGGAATACCCTGGTAGAAGCTTTAGAGATGCCCCGCGACCAAGAGTTCATTTTTTATGAAAGTCTAGAGAACCTTGGTGATTACCATGAGTAATAAACCGGCAAACTTACCAACAAGCGTGGCCCTAAGAATCATTGAGACAACGCCTGCAGTCGTCAAATTTAACTATGAAGAGATGGAAGCAAACCTCGACGCTGTTTTAGTCAAATATCAGGGACTAACCTTTACCGATAGCGACGCTGCAGAATGTAAAAAGACAATTGCTGAGCTGCGAAAAGGGCAAAAGTCTTTAAGTGACTTCCGTATAAAAACTAAAAAGGAACTTACCGAATCAGTGACGGACTTCGAGAAGCAGTGTAAGAAGTTGCACGATAAGTTTGAAACCGTCATTAGCCCGCTGACGACCCAAAATGATCAATTCGAGCTTGACCGCAGAGAGTTAAAGCGTGTAGAGATCCAAAGCGTTATCGACTCCTTGGTAGCAGATCATCTCTTATCTGATAAATACGCGGCCAAGCTAGTTATCCTGGAAGAGTATTTTAACAAGGGTAAAACCATTAAAGCTATTTCGACTGAGCTGGCTGCACTCGCAAACACTCTAAGTGTCCAGGAGGATAAAGAGGCTCAGGACATCGACTTGATAAAAACAAAAGTCCAGTTGGCCAATGCGGAGTATCAGCTTATCGAAAATGCGTTAATGCCCGAACCATATTTAAGGCTCTTAGAGTATAACAAATCCATTGGTGAGATCGATTTATTGATAAACGGTGATGCCCAGCAGATAGTCGATCGTGAAAAGAAAGCTGCAGAGGCACGTGCGGCCAAAGCTGCTGCGATCCCAAAAGTGATTGAAGTTATCCCTTCACCTGGGCCTGCTCAAATTCCCAGTGTCGGGAACTCAGTCTTCGAAAATGTACCTCCCTCGAGAAGTACGATTACTGCCACATACGAGGTCACTGGAACTGACGATCAGTTATCCGAGCTAGAAGCATATATGGACGCATTCACAATGAAAAACAATTTTAGCTGGATAATTATCGAAAAATCAGTAGACGAAGATCCTGACGATGACGACTTCATGAACTAACCAGATTAAGGGGAGATTGACGTTATGAGTTTATCTACACAAATGGAGCGTTTAATGAAAGAGAAAAAAGTAAGTCGTTATAAGCTATCAAAGGCGACCGGAATACCATACACGACGCTCACACAAATAATTAATGGTAGAACAAAGGATCCTCAAATTAACGCTTTAGGCGTGCTAGCTGAGTATTTCAATGTTTCTGTAGACTATATTATTGGAGAATCTGCGAGCTTCATAATCGAAGATAAATTAGAAGAAAAAGGAATTACATTATCTGAGCTTGCAGGTGTTTTGATCGTGGAAGAAAATATCAATGTGGCCATTAAACTTCTTAGAGAAAACGGGTATTCCGTCATTAAACTTAGCAAAAGCCAAATTAAAGATAGAAAAGAGTGCGGAGAGTTAGAAGGGGATAAGGAGTGCTTCGGGTGTTCGTGCAGCGATTGTGTAGTTAGATGACCATACTGCAAATCGACATTGAAACATACAGTAGCACAGACTTGATCAAGTGCGGAGTATACCGTTACGTTGAGGCGCCAGACTTCGAAATCCTGTTATTCGGATACGCCTACGGTGACGATCCGGTTCAGGTGATTGACCTAACGGCCTTCGAAGATATACCCGATCAAGTGCTGCACGATCTGACTAATCCTTCCGTAACTAAAACAGCTTACAACGCCAACTTTGAACGGACTTGTATATCCAAGCAGTATGGTATTGAATGCGATCCGCTCCAGTGGAGTTGCACGTCGGTATGGGCGCTCGCTTTAGGACTACCTGGTAATTTAGCCGGTGTGGCCGAAGTGCTCAAGTTGGATGCACAGAAGGACGCAAAGGGCAAAGCCTTAATCAAATATTTCTCCATCCCCTGCAAACCGACAAAGACCAACGGCATGAGGGAGCGCAACTATCCGCATCATGATCCAGAGAAGTGGGATGAGTACCGAGAGTATAACCGGCAGGACGTAGTAGTCGAACGCGAGGTACGTCGAAAGCTTGAACGATTCCCGATCCCATCTCACGAGTGGAAATTGTGGGCTCTCGATCAGAGAATAAATGACAGAGGCGTTCGACTCGATCCAGTGTTATTCAACCAAGCGATCACCTGCGACAACCTTTACGAGACACGGCTAGTGCAAGAGGCACAGGAGCTTACTAACCTGGACAACCCTAACAGTTTAGCACAGATCAAAGAATGGTTGGCTGAGCAAGGTTTAGACACGCCTGACGGGCTTTCAAAGGATTACATGACGGGGTTACTGGACGCGGCACCCAACGATGAGACCCGCCGGATGTTAGAACTTCGGCAGGAGATGTCTAAGACCAGCGTGGACAAATACAACGCTATGGATCGCAGCATGTGCGCCGATGAGAGGGCAAGAGGGTTGCTTCAATTTTGCGGAGCGAACAGGACATGGCGCTGGGCCGGTCGTCTGATCCAGGTGCAAAATCTCCCTCAAAACAAATTTAAGGACTTGGCCTTAGCGAGGGAGACGCTAAGATCCGGAGACTTTGAGCTGGTGGAAATGCTATTTGGATCCCCACCGTTTGTACTTAGTCAGCTGATCCGCACAGCGTTCATTCCCTCCGACGGTTGCCGGTTCATCGTGTCAGACTTCAGCGCCATTGAGGCCAGGGTAATCGCTTGGTTAGCTGATGAGCAGTGGGTGCTCGAGGTATTCAAGGGACACGGGAAGATCTACGAAGCCACAGCAGCCAACATGTTTAATGTCGCACTGGAGACGATCGTCAAGGGCCACGCGAATTATGCGCTGAGGGCAAAGGGTAAGATTGCGACGCTCGCCTGCGGATTTCAGGGTGGTGAGAAAGCCTTGGAAGTAATGGACTCTAAACATGAGATCGATCCGGACGAGTATCCCCGCCTAGTCAAGCAGTGGCGAGACGCAAACCCTAATATTCGCAAACTATGGTACGCCACTGAGGACGCAGCTGTCACAGCGGTGAGAGATAAAACGACAGTAAAGTTAGCGCATGGAGTTCAGTATCGATATGAAGCAGGCATGCTGTTCGCGGATCTGCCGAGTGGCCGAAGCCTGGCATATGTGAATCCACGGATTAAGCATGAGCCGAAGTTCAACAAAGACGGCCTCGTCTTCGATGGGATGGACCAGGTGAAAAAGAAATGGATGTCACACCGAACATACGGAGGCCGGTTGGTGGAGAATCTTGTTCAGGCTATCGCTCGAGACTGTTTGGCCGAGAGTATGATGCGAGTAGATGCTGAGGGGTACGTGACCGTGATGCACGTGCATGACGAAGTGGTGCTAGACGTTCCAATCGGGACCGGATCACTGGAGCACGTAACGACTGTGATGGGCAACCCGATCAGCTGGGCTCCAGGACTGCCGATGAGGGCAGCAGGGTTTGAGTGTGATTTCTACATGAAAGATTGAGGTGGAGAAATGAATAATCCTGAATTTACACCGGGACCGTGGAAAATTGAAAAGTGTCAATGCGGGCATTCTGCTTGTCGAAGCCATTTAGTAAGCGCGATAGGCGCTGACGGAAGGTGTTCTTTAGAAAATGCGCAACTTATTGCCGCGGCTCCTGATTTGTACGAAGCGCTGAACGAACTATTTGAGCTCCTTGAGGATAAAATGCCTGACTGGTATCTCAAGAGGCATTTCAATACCGCGAGTCACGCATTAATCAAAGCCGGGGGTGAGAGTAGATGATTCTTAATAGATCCCAGAAACAAGAGCTCTTGACCAAACACGCTAAATTCTTCGCTGCCGATAAAAACGCGACAAATAAAGTCTTTCAAGGAATTCGTTATCTAAAGGATGGCACCGCTTGCGTGACGGATACCCACACCCTTCTCCGGATCAAAGACGTTTCATCCTCCACCGAGGAGCGAACGATTCATGCCATTACTGGTGCAGAGCTAGAGGGGGTGTTCCCGTCTAAAGACTCAATAGACAATCTGCTTTACTGGAATCAGGTGAATCAGATAACCCTAGAAACTTCCGCTCAAATAGAGCTCGTTACTAAATATGCAAGGATTGCCCAGCTGATCGAAAAAGAGCTTAAGTCCTATGACAAAATCGTAAAGGTTGCTCTTAACAAAGCAAATGCTTTCTTGCAGGTATCGGACCAAGGTGTTGAATTGAATGTTCACCTCGGGGAGCTCGCGCAAGACCAGAACGAAACGTGGAGTTTTAACGCGGATTACTTATACAACGCTTTTAACATTTTCAAGAGTGCGAAATCAAATTCAATCGTTATCAAGTTCAGGCACCAGAACGACGCGATAGTCCTCCGCGATGAGGAGAATGGAATCGATGTCCTGATTCTACCCATACGCTCGAGAATGTAAAGGAGGGGGATAAACTGAGTGAACTTTAAAGCAAAAAAGGCATTGGATCAACTCGGAGCAATGCCTGGTATGTCCAGTGTAAAAGATCAGATCGAACAAATGACATCGTTCGCTCGGGTATCTAAACTCCGAGAGCGAAACGGGCTAAAGGCAGAACCGCATTCCAATCACATGGTTTTCACAGGCAACCCAGGGACGGGAAAGTCGACAGCAGCCAGGTTAATTGGACAAGCGTTTGCGGCATTGGGGCTACTAAAATCTAACAGAGATACTCCGCCATTTGTCGAAGTGCATCATGCCGATTTCGTAAGTAGGTACGTCGGGGATGAGGAAAAGGCCATAGTTAAAAAGTTTCAAGAGGCAAAAGGCGGGGTTCTATTTATCGACGAGGCTTACACCCTTTTGGGAACATCGGAAGCTAAGACTAGCGAGAAGACAGTGGGGGCCATTGTCCAGATGTTAGAGGATATGCGAGATGAGCTGGTTGTTATCGTGGCGGGGTACCCAAAGGAGATGGAGGAACTCCTAGATTGTAATCCAGGACTCAGGTCTCGCTTCTCGAACGTGATTCACTTCCCGGATTACGATACGAAGGACCTTGTCAAAATCGCAGAGTTCATGTGCTCCGAACGCGATTACAGTATGACTGCTGAATTTCGTCAAGGTTTAGGCCACCAACTACGACAAGAGAAACTACAACCCAATTTCGGAAACGCCAGAACAGTTCGCAATCGTATTGAACAGGCTATTAAAAAGCAATCCGTTCGTGTGGGACATATGTCTAATCCCGTTCGGCGTGATCTGGTCCTACTAACAGGCGATGACATCCAGGTAGAGATAAAAGAGATACCCAATGAAAAGATTGTATTGACCCAGACCCTTCAACGAATTCAGGATCGTTTACAGGAGATCGAGTTCGACGATCTACTGGCATGAGAGGTGAGAACCAATGGAACTAGACATTAGCTTCGGAAAGCACCGGGCCGACACGAACTGGAAGCCGGAATACCCGACTTGGGATGAGTTCGTCGACAAGTTGCGCAAGGTCAGACGCACGTCCGAGACGATGGATCAATACGAAAAAATGAATAATATCGCCCGCGGTAAGCTCAAAGACGGTCCGGCCTTCGTGGGCGGACTCGTCCGGGGCGGGCGACGTAAAAAGGAAAACGTAGACACACGGAGTTTGATTACCCTGGACGTGGATCACGCGGACGAGGGCTTCCTATTCGCCTGTGAGCTCGTGCTAGGCGGGACGGCCTACGTAATCTACTCCACGCACAGCCATCGACCTGAGAAGCCCAAATACCGTCTACTCGTGCCCGTTGATCGTGCTATGAGTCCAGACGAGTATGCAGCGGTTAGTCGTAAACTATCAGAGCAGATCGGCATGGAGTATTTCGATAAAACGACCTTCGACGTGCACCGGCTGATGTACCTACCGAGTTGTAGTAAAGATGCTGAGCCGATGCTCGAGGTATACGAAGGTGACCCTTTAAACGTCGATGGAGTCTTAGCCCAATACACTGATTGGCGGGATCCGCTTCAGTGGCCACGACACGTTGATGATAAGGCGCAGCGGCAAACGTCCAAGCGTATGGAGGATCCTAAAGCCAAGCTCGGGGTAGTAGGGGCCTTTTGCCGCTGCTACCCCATCAGCGAGGCCATTGATACCTTCCTGCCGGAGACATACGAGCCGGTAGACGATGGCCTTACACGGTATACTCACGTTGGCTCCAGTAGCTTTGGGGGATTGGTCGTGTATGACGAGGACACGTTCGCTTATTCGCATCATGAGAGTGATCCGTGTAGTGGTAGAGAGGTTAATGCCTTCGATTTGGTCCGGCTGCACAAGTTCGGGAAGTTGGACGATCGGGCAAGTGAGAAAACCAATATCGATAAACTGCCGAGTCATACGGCCATGGTCGCGTTCGCCACTCAAGACGGCAAAGTAAAGCGGGAGAGATTATCAGAGCTGTCGGACGACTTCGACGGGACTGAGCCTGAGGAGAAGGTCGAAAAAAAGCCTGGTGACGTTGACTGGATCGATCAGCTGAAAATGAACACAAAGAGTGGATTTCCCCTATCGACGTCTCGAAATGTGGAGGTCATCTTGTCAAATGGGTTGTGGGATGGGGTACTTGCTTATGATGCTTTTGGTAATACAGAGGTCATTCGAAAGAAATTACCATGGCGTGATCGAGAGCGAAAACACGAGGATTACGAACCATGGTTAGGGGCCGACGACAAGAGACTCCAGCACTGGTTCGGAAAGAAATATGAGATCAAATCAGCAAATATCATTCAGAACGCTTTCACCGAGGTGGCGCATATCAACCGGTTCCATCCTATTATTGAATACCTGGAGGCGCAGGAGTGGGATGGATCCCCGCGGATCGATCGGCTATTTATAGATTACTTAGGAGCAGAAGACTCGGATTATGTAAAAGAAGTAACCCGGAAAATGTTCATAGCGGCTGTCAAAAGACTTTATGAGCCGGGATGCAAATTCGACTATATGCTGGTATTGGTTGGCCCGCAAGGAGCCGGTAAAAGCACGATTGTCCAAATGATGGCAAGGAACTGGTTTAGTGATTCCCTAAAAACCTTTGATTCGAAAGACGCAGGAGAGCATCTACAATCAGCTTGGATATTTGAGTTCGGTGAGTTGGCAGGCATGACTAAGACCGAGGTAGACGAAATCAAGCAGTTCGTCACTAAGCGCAGTGATAAATATCGGGTAGCTTATGACCGTGTCGTTACAGATTTCCCACGCAAATGCGTGTTTTTCGGAACAACAAATAACTGGAATTTCCTGAAGGACCCGACAGGCAACCGTCGCTTCTGGCCGGTTGTGGTCGACCCAGACAAAAGGGGTAAGAACATATTTACAGATCTCTCTGAGTACGAGATCGGACAAATATGGGCGGAGGTCTTGCAAGCATTCAGACTCGGTGAATTGCTTACTCTTTCCCCAGAGATCGAGCAGCAGGCATCCCGCATTCAAGGACTGCATATGGAAGACGACCCCCGTGTCGGACTAATCCAGGAGTGGCTAGAAAAACCTATTGAGGATGAATTCGGCAATGAGACCACTGATCAGAGATTCCTTAATCGTGTATGCGCGTCCCAAGTGTGGGCTGAGTGCCTACACAACAAAGCGGGTTCTATCCGTCCTTGGGAGGCACGTGAGATTTGTGATATTTTCCGTCGCATACCTGGATGGAGGGAACGGAAAAATAGGGCACGCGTACCAGGTTATGGGACACAAACGGTCTTCGAAAAGTGTGACAGATAACCCGATATTTACTGTCACATTGCTGTCACATCTGTCACAAGATTTGTAACAGTTGTAGCAGTAAGGTGACAGATAAAACTAGGTTATCTGATACACATAAAACCCAGTAATACCAAGGGTTAAGAGTATCCTGTGACAGTTGTATCAGTAAAAAACCCTATTAAAGATAATAAGTAATTAGCATAGGAATATAAAAACACGTATAAGCGCACGCCCTATGCAAACGCGTATTTGCGCACATACACGTGTGTGAGAGATTTATCTGTTACAACGATTCAGGAGGACAACTAAATTGCGTGAATCAAAATTAGAACGTCGCTTGGTAAGGGAAGTCGTACGGATCGGAGGGCGAGCGCCGAAGTGGGTATCAACAGGAAACCGAGGTGTCCCAGATCGATTGGTAATTCTCCCAGGCGGACGAACGATATATGTCGAGATGAAAGCACCGGGTAAACCTTTGGAGCCCCTTCAGGTGAGGTGGGCAAAGATCCTTCGTAATCTAGGACATCGAGTTTACAAGATCGACTCCGATGAGGATATTGATAAATTTATTAACGAGGTGAGCAGTGAGTGAAATATAAGGCGCATCAATACCAGGATTACGCCACTCAAAGAATATTGGACACGCCTTATATAGCCCTCCTGTTAGAAATGGGTTTGGGCAAAACCGTGAGCACCTTAACCGCGATCGACTTATTGCTGAATGATTACTACGATGCAACCCGAGTCCTGGTCATCGCACCCCTGAGAGTAGCGGATGACACTTGGGCCAGAGAGACGGAGAAATGGGACCACTTACAGCATCTTCGGATTAGCAAGGTGTTAGGATCCGCAGTGGCACGAAGAAAAGCGCTTAAGGCCGATGCCGATATCTGGGTGATCAACAGGGAGAACGTCGAGTGGTTAGTGAGTGAGCTGGGTACTGCTTGGAACTTTGACACCGTTGTGATCGATGAGTTATCCAGTTTCAAGAATGGCCAGTCTAAACGATTCCGAGCGTTGCGTCGAGTGCGGCCACTGATGAAACGGGTGATTGGATTAACCGGCACCCCAGCACCTAACGGCTTAATGGACCTTTGGCCAGAGATATACCTACTTGACCAGGGGGATCGTTTAGGTAAGACAATCACGAGTTACAGGGATCATTATTTTACACCGGGAGCCAGAAGCGGACATGTTGTTTACGAGTGGAAAGAGAAACAGGAGGCAGAGCAGCGGATCTATGACGCCATATCAGATATCGCGGTGTCAATGAAGTCCGAGGATTGGCTGGAGCTTCCGGAGAGAATTGACATAGCCGTCCCGATCAAATTATCCGAACCGGCGCGGGACTTATACAAAAAGCTTGAGAAAGACATGTTGCTGCCTTATCTGGACGCGGATGTCGTCGCAATTACCGCAGCAGTGCTGTCAAACAAGCTTTTGCAGATGGCCTCCGGAGCAGTCTATGACGAGGAGCGAGGAGTTAAGCAGATCCACGACGCCAAGCTGGACGCACTAGAGGATATCATTGAGGCTGCAAACGGTAAGCCGGTCATGGTGTTTTACAACTTCAAGCACTCGTTATCCCGGATCGAAGAACGTTTTCCAAAAGCGCAGATCCTGCGAAAAGGAAAAGACGGGAGTCAAGATATCGCGGACTGGAACAACGATAAAATACCCCTGCTGCTACTGCATCCAAAGAGTGCCGGTCATGGCCTCAACCTCCAAGAATCGAGTTGTCAGACGGTTGTCTGGTTTGATCAAATATGGAGTCTAGAAGAGGACCAGCAAGCGAATGCCAGAGTACACCGACAAGGACAGACTCGACGGGTCGTTGTTATGCGACTTGTGGCAGAGGGGACCATAGACGAGGACGCGGTGGAAGCCTTAGAGAGAAAAGCCGCTGGGCAAGATGCCTTGATGTATGCGGTGAAAGCCAGAATTGAGAAAGTGAGAGGTGACCAATCTTGAGAGTGATTGTTAATTATAAACTTATAAATACTGACCACCCTGTCTTTGAACCTTCAAGAAAATTCCCCGATGACGCGGGGGCAGATCTAAGGGCACGGATCGATCAGCCTATTCTTCTTCATCCCGAGAAAACAGTAAAAATCCCGACAGGTGTGGCTGTCGAGATACCTGAAGGATTTGTTGGCGATGTAAGGCCAAGAAGTGGGGCAGCTGTCGAGGGTAAACTTACGATCTCTGGAACCATCGATGCAAACTACCGAGGGGAGATCCACCTGGTCGTTGTAAACGTAACTGATAAGTCCGTAGTTATCGAGCCCTATGAAAGACTGGCCCAGTTGGTGATCTTACCTTGTCTGACAGCTTGTTTCTCCAGAGTGGACGATCTATCAGAGACGGATCGTGGCGTTGATGGATTCGGATCGACAGGGAGGTTTTGAGGATGGCCAAACCTGAAGGTAATGGTTGCCCATATTGCGGATTAACAGTAATACACATAGGTGGATGTATTCAGTGCCCTGATCCGTCATGCGGATGGAGCCAGTGCGGGTAAGAAAGACTGATCGACGGGGGTGGCCAACGGTGAAAAAACTCATCAAGGAATATCGAATAGCTCTGCGAAGTGTTAATAAAGCGCGGACAGTGGCCACCAGCAGAGAGGATCGATCGTTATTAGCCGGTTGTATCGAAAGCCTGGGTTACTCAATTAAATATATGGAGAAGGGCAAAAACCCTGACTCCAGACGAGGAATAACAAGGTTAAGCTCTCTACGAAGGGAAATACCCGTGGATCCGCAAAGTGCGGCTTTTGTAAGGGCAGTCGCAATACAGAGTCGTCCGCCAGAGATTAGCCCAGAAATGAAAAAGGCCATCGCTGATTTAGGAATTGTCTTGAGTATTCTAAGCAAAAAAGAGCGAGAAGCCTACTCATATGTAAGAGGCAGCGGTTACTCGTTCACTGCAGCAGCCGAGCTGATGAAAGTACAAAAAGCCACGGTGCAAACGCTCGTCAAAAGGGCAGAAGATAAGATATTCGCCCTGGTATCCGAGTTAACCGACAGTGGAATTATCTTTAAAAAGCCCGTTCAAGAGGCAATGTTTTAGTCTCTCGAGAGGTACCCATAAAAAATAAACGTCGTTTTGTCATACGATTTGCACCTATAAGTATAGGGAACTTTTTTAAAGAGCCATTTAGGCTCTTTCCTTTATGTCTAAAAAGGCGGTGATTGTTGGTTGGGTGCTAAGTGTGTAGGATTCGACGCTAAAAAAGTTGGGCTTAAAGAAAACTGCGCCAACTGCAAAAACTGGGATGGAAAGTGTCTCGTTCAAAAGCTGCTCAATGAGCTGTATGAAGAGAGCACGAAGTTCAGGTCAATGGATTCGTTAATGCGCTCAAATAAAGGGGTATTCCTTGGTTAGGAGTTGGGGCATATGGCTGTGAGTAAATGGCCAGAAGTCGAAAGCAAGTTAGTGCTCGTTGAAGCATGGTGCAGGGACGGCCTACTTGAAAAAGATATATGCCATAATTTGGGTATTAGTGAGCAAACACTAAACGTGTACAAGCATGCACATCCTGAATTGCGTGAAGCCTTAAAAAGGGGCAAAGAAGTCGTTGACATAGCTGTTGAGAATGCACTGTTTAAGCGTACCCAGGGCTATGCGTACGAGGAGATAACGAGGGAGCTAGTCACAATTAAAGATAAGTTCGGGTATCCCATACTAGATGAAAATGGGGCGGTAAAACAGGAATTGAAGATCACTAAAGTTGTGACGAAGGAAGTGCAATCAGACGTTACTGCTCAGATATTCTGGCTTAAGAATCGTAAGCCAAAAGACTGGAGAGATAAGCACGAGGTAGAGAAAACGATTGAGATCAAGGTGCCCATGCTTGAGGAGATACAAGATACATTCAAGCAGATGAGGCAGTTAAATAAAGTGGAGACAATCGATATCAAATCAGTTGAGTAGTGATTAACCTCCAAGGTTATGTATGAGTATTGTCTATTGTGGTGGCTATGGCCCGCTCGGGCTTGAGTTGTCTGTCAATCACAAACAATTCGTGCGTTACCCATGGACGTTGACCCTAGTTAGTAACCTATCAGCATGACACATAGTAACCACTAGCATACGGCCCTACTCCTGCAAGGGCTACAGGGTTTAGGTGTAACAGGTACTACTTTACATAATCATAGTTCTCGGACCCAACTAATTCAGTGTAGTATGCCCGCCACCTTCTATTTCCACTTCCGGCTGAGGGGGTGGCGGTAGCCTCAACAATTATTCTCATATTTTTTGAAACTTATAACCCTATCAAACGGCCTCAAGGTAGGGAGGCATGTAAGGATACAACGTAGATACTATAGTATCTTTACATGGGTAAACTTTGGCCATCCGCTCACACCAATGGATTGGAGCATTTTTGGCCGTTGGTTTTTCGACCTATTTTAAGCTGTTTTTAGGCACAAAAACCAACTGGAAAGGAACGCGGATTAATGGGTAATAACCTCATTAAGAAGACCCAATACATTAATCCGGATACAGGAGAAGTGACAAACGAGAAGGTACAGCATCTAGCAGCCGCGTTCCATGATGAGAAAGGTTACTTGTTTTGGGCGCGTAAGAACTTCGCTAAATCCTTTGCAGATGTAGGCTTTCCCGAGTCCATGACGATGAAGGAGCGCGGGCAGATGGTAACGCTCGTGAAACATATGTGGTCCAACACCAACATGTTAGGGTATCGGGGCAGTGGTGGGGTGAAGGCTTATAACGAGGAGCAGATCGGTGAGCTTGTAGGACTGAGAGCATACCAGGCTAAAGAGTTTGTGCGGAGCATGATCAGGGTAAGCATGATCGCAAAGGTAACGGTCCTGGTGGGCAGTGAGACAATCACGCAGTATTACATCAACCCTATTTATTTCTTCGGCTCGAACAGGATCCCGTTAAACCTATACCTGATATTTAAGAGTCAGCTCGACAAAGTTCTTCCCCGTTGGGTAAGAGACGAGTACGCGGCCTCGAGGGATAAAGCGAAATGAGGAGGTGATCCTATCTAACCATGGAGTACACAACCGAAGAGGAACAAAACAGACAGCTTCTCTACGAGGCAATTTACAAGCAATTCATCGCGAGTGGTGCGAATTCAAAAGAAGCAACCGAAAGCACCGAGGCGTTAATGCTGAAGCACGTCAACAACCTCTTCGGTTTCCATGGTCTCGCCCACAGCATCGGATCGCTCAGCATTCCATTCTTCTGCCGGTACTTCTTGCAGGATACATTCATCCCAAAGAAGAGTAATGCCGCTCGAGAGCTGGCTCAGATTCACCTCGAGGTATGGGACGAGCTTGACGATATGTTCCTCCAAGACGTATATGACAAGTTGGAAGTGGCGTGGCCAAGAGGGTGCGCCAAAACTACAGTCCTGGACTTTGCACTTTCGGTTTGGCTGCATTGCTACGAGAAAAGCAAGTATACACTGGTGGCCGGGAAGACTGAGTCAGACTCCACGGAGTTTATCGCGCAGGCAAGGCAGGCTTTCGAGGAAAACGCGTACCTCATAGCCGCATTCGGTAAGCTGATTAAGCCCAACGACTTCACGGTTAATAAACTGGAGCTCGAGCTCACAAATAAGACGAAGATCCAGGCGATCTCCTCCACGTCCAGTATGCGGGGGAAGAAATACGCAGGATCCCGACCGAGTTGTATTATCGCGGATGACTTTCAGGGCCGTGCCGATGTCATTACCCAAGAGAGCAGGGATAAGAAATATAATACTTGGGTTGAGGACTCAGCATACGCAGGGGATAAAGCTGTATTCCGTAACGGCGTCAAGATTAAACCCGCGACAAAGTTCATAGTCCTGGGCACGATCCTCCACAAAAACTGTTATATGTCGAGGTTATTACTCAACAAGGACTATAAACACATTCTAAAAAGGGTGGTTGATTTTGATGTAGATGAATATTTCCACGAAGGACTCTGGGAAGAGTTCTATAATATTTATTTTGACGACAAACTGAAAGATTCTGTGGCTGAAGCGAAGGAATTTTATTACCAGCACGAAGCAGAAATGCAGTATGCCACGGTTTGGGATGATAAATACGATTGCTTGGATCTGGCGATCGATTATTATAATAACCCCATTGCATTCAAGCAGGAAATGATGAACGACGCCTCCAAGATCGGTGATAAGTGGTTTAAATCCATGAGGACCCAGCCTGCAGAGGAGATCGAGTCCCATGAGTTCGAAAAAACGATGCTCGTCTGCGATCCGGCCTCCAGCGTGGCTATTAAGTCAGATTTCTCGGCTTTATGCGTTGGATCGGTGGCCGTTAATGGCTTTAAGTATGTGAGAAAAGGGATAATCGACAAACTATGCTTTGACGACTTCTGCGCGAAGGTAATCGAACTTTTGAAGATATACCCAGATATCACGCATGTATCGGTGGAGAAGAATCTTTACTCCGGAGCTGATGTATCGAAGATAAAAGAGTTGGCACTGGCAGAACCAGAACTGAGAAACAGAAAAATCGAATATCTGAACAAAATGCAGAGGACCAACAAGGACGAGAAGATCTCCACCATTATCCAGGGAGTTAATACCGGCCAAGTGATCTTCAACGAAGAGGACACGGCGTTCAATGACCAGGTCACAGACTTCTCTGGACAAGATTTCAGCGAACACGATGACGCACCGGACTGCGTCGCTCAGTTTACGATCGACGTTAAGGAAATTGAAGTTATCCAAAGGGTTAAATTCAGCGACAGGCGTCTATTAGGGGTATAGAAAGGAGTTGATTGCGTGCCGGATCTTTTACTGCTTAAAAACTGCAAAGAGGCATTTGATGTAAGCGTAACCGAGTACAACAAAATGCAAGACTATTACGATGGGAAAACAGATGCCCTCGCAAACTACCTAATGGTATCCGATCGAGCAAGTAACAGGGTAAGCAATAACATGCTTCAGAAGTTTATCCTCGAAGAAGCCGCCTATTGTGTCGGTAATAAGATAACCTATACCAGCCATTCAAATGACCAGGGCATTATCGAAGATGTAAGAGTAAATACCGTACACTGGAGCGAGAAGCACGATCGTGAGCTATGCAAGGAGGCCCTTAAGTTTAACGAGGCCTACGAGCTGTATTACATTGACGCGCTTGGTTTGTTCTCGAGTTTAATCTTGACTCCTAGAGACTCATACGTCCACAGGGACAACACCGGAGCTATCGTACTTTTCATTAGGTTCTACACGAAGCCCTTTGACGAAGAGAAAAAGTATGCTGACGTCTATGAAGGCAACACCATCACACATTACCTTTTAGACGGTGAAGACTTCAAGCCCGAGGGTGTTGTAGATACTCACATATTCAGCCGAGTTCCCGTCAGCGTTTGTAACATCGGAACCATCTATGAGTCGCTATACAACAACATCAAGGGAGCGCAGGACGGCTATGAGACGATCTCGTCTGACCTGATTAATGAGATATCAGACATGCGGAACGCTTTCCTAGTCTTTACAAACTGCCAGGTTGAGGACACCGACTTAATAAACATGAAGAAATTAGGCGTGATGCAATTACCAGGCAAGGAAGCGACCGCGCAGTTCTTGATCAAAAATATGTCAGATACTTTCATCCAGAACGCGATGAGTACGCTTCGGGAAAACATGTACGAGTTAAGCAACCACATCAATCATAACGAAAAGCTTTCCAGTAACACCTCAAGCCTTGCCATGAAGAACCGGCTGATCGGGCTGCAGCAGAAGTGCACAAACAATATTCAGGCGATACAGGATTGCATTAAATTAAGACTGCAATTCTTGTTTGAATATCTGAAAGTTAAGCAGGCCAAGGAATACACCTACGCTGATGTTGACATCAAGCTAACACCCAACATCCCGAGCGATGATTTAGTGATGTCGCAGATCTTAAGTCAACTTAACGGAAAGGTGTCGACAAAAACAGGGATCAAGCAGCTCAGTTTTGTCACTAATGTCGACAATGAAATGGCGCAATTAGAAGAGGAAAACAAGGCCAGCAGCATAGGCGCTGATCTGATTGGTGGTGGTGCCTAATGCCAAAAAAAGTAGATAAAGTATACCAGAAGATGGTCGAGGATATCAAAATCGAGGGTGAAAAGTACGCTGATGATGCGATGCGGTCAGTTTACCTGGAGCAGAAGGCCGCAATGGATGAATTACAAACTCTAATCGGAAAGGCATATATGTCCCACTCAAAAGATGGGGTTATGGTCTTAACATTGGCGCAACAGAAGCGGATCAAGGCAAGCATGAAGGCAAAGTTGAAAGAAATGGGTCTTGAGCTGGGGAAAAGTGAGGTTGAGCAGGTAACTTTATTGCTCGCAGAGATCTTTAGCGCGACATACTACAAAAATGCTTTTGTTATGGAGTCTGGGCTAAAGGCTAACCTCAAATTCAACATTTTGAAGAAAGAGTTCGTGGATGCGGCCGTAAATCAAGTCTACAAAGGTGAACTTTTTTCTGACCGTATATGGGCGAACAAAGCTTTGATGATTGACCGGCTACAATCCAATATTATCGACGCAATGCGGGGGAAAACGACGATCGACAAAATAGGCAGAGTGATCCGAGACCAATTCAACGTATCAGCCTACGAAAGTAGACGATTGGTGAAGACGGAGAACGCAAGGGTCCAGAGTCGGGCCATTGATGATATCGCGAGATCAACCGGAGTAGCCCGACAGTTGTACTCGGCCACGTTAGATGGCAAGACCAACCCGGTTGACGCTTCCTTCGATGGCAATGAGTACGAAGTTGACGATCCAAGTAAACCGGCTATACCACAGCACCCGGAGTGCAGATGTGTTTATATCAATATCCCCTATGCTGGGTGGAGCCCATCGGCAAGGAAGGACAATTCTACCAAGGAAATAGTGTCTTATTCTAATTATGCGGACTGGGCCAAGAGTAAAGGTATTTAAGTTTAGGCAGATAGAAAGGAAGTAAGAAAATGATTGTAAAGTATTTAACAAACGGGGTATGGGGATATATCGACAATGTAAGACAGATCGCAAATAAAGGTATTGATACTGATGAGCTAATCAAGCAGTATGATGCTGAGGTTGCTGATGATAAAAGAGAGAATATAGCTTATGTCGAGGGTAGCGAGGATATCACGGCACAAAACAAAGCTTATTTAATGGCGGCTGAATCTGTAGAAGACATATTTGACCGTGTTAGTTATGGTAATTCCCATATAGAAAATCTTTTAGAGTTTAAGGTCGATGAGAACTTACCAGCAAACATTATATTACTTTATTTAAATGAGCATAAGGAATATGACACTGTAGTGTTAATTACTAATCAAAAAACTTATCTGTTAAATGACAAAGGGCAAAACATAGAAAGATTAGTCTAGAATTTATTGCGTGGCTAGTTCAGAAGAGTTAGCTGGGCAGAAAGAGGGATGAAATTATGCTAGTTGAAAATATCGGAGAAATCAAAACATATCTTGACGCCAACAAGGAGAATGAGGAAGTCAAAAACTACCTGAATAGTTTAATGGTGCAACCCACTCTTGAGGTATTTAAAGGCAAGTTGAATGACGCCGATTTCAAAAGTTTTATGGACAGCGAAAGGGACAAGCATTCAACAAAGAGTCTGGAAACTTGGAAGGCCAACAACCTGGAGGCTTTAGTAACCGCAAAAGTGAAGGAGCTCCATCCGGATGCAGATCCTCGCGATGTCAAGTTGCAAGAATTTCAAAACAAATTCGAAGCGCTTGAAAAGGAAAAAGTAAAAGAGGCCTTGACAAATAAGGCCTTGAAAATTGCGACGGAGAAGAAACTCCCCCTTGAATTGGTCGACTTCCTGATCGGGGCTGATGAAACAGCCACCTTGAGCAACCTAACAGCCCTAGAAAAGGTATTCGCTACCCATATTGAGGCCGTGGTGACAGAACGTCTAAAAGGCGGGTACGTCCCACCATCAGGCGGCACTCCTCCTCCCGGTACCAAAAATCCCTGGAGTAAAGAGCATTTTAATCTGACAGAACAGGGTAAGATGCTGATCGAAAACCCAACTCTTGCGGGCCAGTTCATGGCGCAGTCTAAATAATATAAAATAATTGAGAGAAAGAGGTTATTAATATGCCGGCTACTAAAATCAGTGATATCATCGTCCCCGCAGTATTCAATCCATACATCATCCAGGAGACCAACCGCTTAGACGCTTTTGTTCAGGCTGGAATCGTTGCGCCGGATAAGGCATTTGACATCCTCGCTGCAAGCGGTGGAACTATTGTCAATATGCCTTTCTTCAATGACCTCACGGGGGATTCTGAAGAGCTCTCCGATGCAGCAGCACTCGCGGTCAATGCAATCACCACAGGCCAGGACAAAGCCCGCCTACACATGCGCGGTAAAGCTTGGGGCGTTAACGATCTTGCAGAAGCACTCTCCGGAGCCGACCCAATGGGCGTAATCGCCTCAAAGGTTGCTAAGTTCTGGGTTGGTGAGCGCTCAAAGGTGTTGCTTAAATCTCTCGCAGGGATTGAAACAGCAATTGCCACAAATGTTCACGATATCTCCGCACTGGTCGGGGCCTTGGCGGTAATCAGCGGCACGACTACCTTGGACGCTAAGCAAAAACTCGGGGACAATGCAAGCAAGCTCAAAGGTATTGCGATGCACTCTGCCACATATACCAAACTGCAAAAGGACAACTTAATCATCTATCTCCCGACCGCAGACGCCAATGTTCAGATCCCGACTTACCTCGGTTATCGTGTTATCGTTGACGACTCTTGCCCTGTAGACGCTGGGGTCTATACTTCTTACTTGTTCGGTGAGGGCGCATTCGGATTAGGTAATGGGGTGGCACCGGTTCCGACTGAAACCGACCGTGATTCTCTCGCCGGTGAGGATATCCTCATCAATCGCCAGCACTTCATTCTCCATCCTCGCGGAATCAAATGGAATGAAGCTGCAGTTGTTGGCAAAACACCTACCTTCGCCGAAATCGCTACCGCTGCTAACTGGACCAAAGTATACGACGGAAAGAATATCCGTATTGTCATCTTCAAACACAAATTAGCCTAATTTATTTAGGGTCGTGGCGAAACTAAGTTTCAATACGACCCCGTTATTTTATGATCGGGGGTATAAACAATGAGTGTAACAGCCTTCAACCGCAAACGAAGAGAACAGGCCAAGGATTTGGAAGCTAATGAGTTAAAGCCAGCTAAGCATCTGGAAGCCAAAACCAAAAAGGAAGCGGCAAAAAGCAAAGGTGATAAATAAATGGTACTGGATGATTTGCATGTCCTCTTACCTGAAACCGACGCGGCAGCTGATCCCATATTAAACATCTTAAAGAATCGTGCGATAACACTAATCAAAAACTATCTTAACAATAGTTCCTATGATGCTGTGTACATCGAAACTAACTTTCCGGATGCCGTAGTCCAACTCGTCTATAACGCCTACACCCTTAAAGGGAAAGAGAACGTCCAGAGCGAGTCGCAGGGATCCAGGAGTGTAACCTACAAAGGATTTACCTCTTACGCCGCAGGCTCAGCCTTTTCAATGACGCAAGATATCAAGGTGCTATTGCCATTACCGTCCATAAGGATGAGGTGATGCTATGTTTTATAATTTTAAAGTAGGCCTGTGGAACCGTCTTCCTAGCACCAAGGTTAATGGAATTACTATTCCAGGGGTTTTAACTTGGGTTAAGGATTCCATGGTTGACCTTCAGCCCTACTCTACGGCTTTGCTACTGAAGGATTATGGGTATTCAATCGAGGTTAACAAAAGGATTTTTATGGACGCCGATCCCGATGTGAAAATAGGGACCGTTTTTTATTACACAAATCCCCAGGGCGTAGTCGAAAAATATGAAGTTAAGGTAGTTATCCCTTGGGACTACATGGAGCTTGCTTGTTTGGGGGTAATCTGATGGAGTTCAAGAGCAATAAGGCTGCTGTAATAGAGGCCATGAAGCAGTGCAAGAAAGAGTTCTGTGAAGGCGTTGGGACTCTAGTAATCGCTGAAGCACAAGCAAGGACTGTAGTGGACACGGGCAATCTCAGAAGGTCAGAAGTCTATGAAGTTATGCCAAACAATGAAGGCGTTCATGTCGGGGTAACCGAAGAAGCGCCCTATGGTCTGACAATCGAGAAAGGGTTAGCCGGGCACAAGGCTCAGCCCTTTCTGGAACCGGCGGCAATGGATAGCATTCCAAAGATCGTTAAGGTTGCAGAACAAGTCTATAGGGACAAGATGGGTGGTGCTTGATGCTAGAACTATACGGATTGCTCGCGGGCATAGTAGATCCTATTTGTTCGTGTTTCGTTGACCATTATCCGGAAACAGAAGAAAAGGTCTATCCCTATGCGGAGATCAAGTTTCCAAATATCGTCCCGAATAACAGTTTCTCAGATAATAATTTGTTATCAGTGAGTATTTGGAATGACAAAGGATCTGATATCCAAGAGATCGAGACGATCACCGATGCTGTCCACAAAGCATTAGACCGGCTACGGCACAATGATACGGCTATACAAATTACCGTTAACAGGAATACGCCGTTTAGGCTGAGCTTGGACGACCCTGAGATGCATATCCAGCGTCGAGAGTTGAGGTATGTGGTCAAAGTCTATTACAAATAAAAGGAGGGATTTGGATGTTCAGTACTGCGACCACGGGGTATACGGCAGTAACCCCTAACAATCTGTTAATTGATGCCGGGGCGGTATATAAAAATTATGGATTACCCACTGAGAAGCTTATTGGTGCTACCTCGGGCGGAAACCAATTTGAAGTCAAGATAAAAATGCGACAACCTAAGATCGACGGTATCAAATCTAGTTTTGCAAAAGGATTAGAGATAATCACGGATGTTGAGACCACCTTAAAGGCGAATTTCCTTGAGGTTACACCTGAAATTTTACAGATGGCGCTAATCGGGAGCATAGATACTGCGAGTGATACAAATTACGACATCATTACCGGCAAGACGGTAATCGCAGACGCGGATTATCTGGAGAATATTGCTATTGTCGGGATCCTTAGTGGGAGTACTTACCCAGTTGTAATCCTTTTGAAAAATGCTCTTTGCTTAGGCGGATTGCAGATCAAAACCGAGGATCAAAAAGACATAGTCCTGCCGGTGACGTTTACCGCTCACGTGGATCCAGCAACGCCAAGTGTAATGCCTTACGAAATCCGATATCCAAAAGCGAGTATAGGAGTGCCGTTTAATCTATCAGGATCCCCGGTGATAGACAACGCTAAGATTCAACTCACTTTTAGCGACACTGTAAATGCGGCCGTATTTAAAGATGGGTTTGTAGCTAAGGTCAATGATGTCGCCAACGTAATCACCGCCATCGCAAGAGGCACGAATCAACTCAACACGATCCTATTAACACTAACTACTCCTCCTACGAGTGGACAGGCTGTTACCATCGCGTACACGCTGCCACTTGCCGGTGTTAGGATCAAGTCAGTCAGTGCAGTGGAATTACAAACCTTTGCAGAGCTATCAGTTGTAAATAACTAAATCTTAAGAAGCACCCGATGAAAGGGTGCTTCTTATACTCTCAAAATAATTTGAAATGGCGTGATTAAATTGTTTAACACTGAGAAAGCCTTTGACATGCTACCTAGCGTCGTAGCGATGTATGACAAATTAGACATGGACGGTTACAGAGAGAAAATTGCCAAAGAAATTAAAGGGAAAGAAAAACCCAATGAGAAGATTCTGGGGATTGGTCTCCTGAAATTTGTCTTAGCTAATTCCGCAAAGGTAAAGACCGAAATCTTTGAGATTGTTGCAGTCTTTGAAGATAAAACCGTTGAAGAAGTTAAAACGCAAAGTTTTATGAAAACCATCAACAGCGTTAGAACTATCTTTGAGGACAAGGATACGACGGATTTTTTAAAACAGGCTATGCAGTAGGTTACTCGAAAACATTATATTTATTGCATAGCCACTATGGGATTACCCCAACTACAAAATCTAGCTTGAAAAACGTCACACGGCTGCTTGTAGACGCACACAGGAAAGATATTGAAGATAGGCTTTGGCAGCAGTGGCTCGTTGACTTTGGAAAAATGAACGCGGAAACGTTCATGTCTTTCAAAGATTACAAGGATTTAGCATTCAAGGCCAAGACGAAGACAGTAGAGAAAGCCGACATTAAACAGATCCTCGAGGCTGCCGAGAGAATTAAAGAAGTTGATCAAAGGGCATCTATTAGTCAATAGATGCCCTTGCAATGCCCGAAGGAGGTGACACGATTTGGAGATATTCAGTCTTTTTGGCTCGATCCTTCTAAAAGACGAAGGTGTTGAGGGCAAGCTCGACGACATAGAAACTAAGGCTCAAAAAACATCAGGTAGTTTTGGGAGTATGATCGGGTCGGTTGCTAAATGGGGTGCTGGACTCGCGGTGGCTTTGGGCGGTATAGCCTTAGCATCCATTGGGGATGCGGCAGAAGCAGAATCGTCTCTTGCTCAGCTAGACGCGGTCCTGGAATCTACTGGTGGGGCAGCAGGAGTTACACGGGATGAGCTGACCGATCTAGCGGATGCCCTAGAAGGGACAACAAAGTTTTCAGCTGAATCCACGCAGGCCGCTGAATCATTGCTTCTCACATTTACCAATATCGGTAAAGACGTATTTCCCGATGCAACTAAAACAGCGCTCGATATGGCCACAGCTTTGGGTGGAGATGCTGCCGGGCAATCCATAGCCCTGGGTAAAGCGTTGAACGATCCGATAAACGGGATTACGGCCTTAAGTCGAGTTGGCGTTAGTTTTAGCGAAGATCAGAAATCTGTGATCAAGAAGCTCCAGGAGACCGGCGACATGGCGGGGGCTCAAAAGATCATCCTGGCTGAGCTTAACAAGGAGTTTGGCGGATCTGCAGAGGCAGCCGGTAAAACATTCGCGGGTCAGTTGGAGATCGCAAAGAACGCCATGGGAAATGTGACTGAAACTATTGGAACCGCGTTACTGCCAAAAATGACGGAGTTCTTAAACTGGGTTACGCCTCACCTTCCCGCTATCGCTAATTTCTTCACAAATGTTTTTGGCGCTATCGGGAGTGTTGTTGGGGGGGCCACAGACGTTTTCCAGAAAAACTTCATGCCAATTATTCAAGGGGTTTCTTCGTTTATCCAGACCAATTGGCCAGCCATTCAGGCGACTAGCGAAACCGTTTTCAATGCTATCATAACTGTGGTTAAAACCCTTTGGGACTTCTTCAAGACGAATATATTGCCGATTTACAAAGAGGTATACGATTATGTGATGTTGCACATGCCAGAAATACAGTCAACGATGCAAAGTGTTTTTGACGCGATATTGCTAGTCGTAACCGGAGCCTGGACGTTTTTTAAGGAAAATCTATTACCGATCATCGCTGGTCTGTACAACATGATTAGTAGTTATATGCCTCAAATAGAAACTATCGTATCGGGCGTATTTACAGTTATTAAAAATGTCGTCACGATCGTTTGGGATATCTTTAAAAACCTATTATTGCCTATTCTTAAAGCGTTATGGGACTTTATTTCTCCGACATTTCCTCTCATCGGGGACGTCGTTAAGGCGGCTTTTGATATCGTGATTGGAGTGGTCGAAGATGTGGTAAGCGTTTTCGAGAAAGTTACCGGGGCAATCAAGACCGCCATTGATTGGCTGAAAAGTTGGAACAGTACTCCTGCCTCAAGTAAGAACGTTAGCACAAGCTCGAAGCTCTCAAAGAACGTTCCAGAGCACGCAGGTGGGACAGATAACTTTGAGGGTGGATTGACTTGGGTCAATGAGCTGGGCGGTGAGATCCTAGACCTCCCCAGTGGGACAAGGATTATCCCACATGATGTGAGCATGGAGATGGCAAAGAACTCTGCGATCAATCGCAAAAGCACCGGCGGGCTAATTGTACAATTTATTAATCAAGGAACAGTGGTTGGATCTGGAGGCATGAAAGAGCTCGCAAAGATAGTTAGTGGGGAGATAGCCAATACTTACGGGCTTAGCACAGGGGGCGATTTTTAATGGGCACAAGAATCAAGATGACGCCCCCTGGTGGAGTGCAACAGGAAATAGTGTCTTATGAGTCTTGCAAAACAGCTCTATCCACAAATGATAGAGCGGGCTCGTTCAGCCTATCCTTACTAAGCTTTGATGAGTCACTCGTTGATACCTTCCCAGTAGGATCCGACGTCCAAATTTTTCAAGATGAAAACGTATTCAGGGGTTGGGTGGTTAAGCCGCCAAAGTCACTAGACGGCACATTCCGGACATTGGATTTCGAGGGGTCATCTTACACCTCCCGGACGCAGAAGATTATTGTAACAGAGAGTTATACGGACGTAGCAGTAAGCGATATTGTGACGGACCTGTTTAGTAAGTACGTCCCTTGGGCGACAAGAATAAACATCCAATCTTGCACCAAGGTCGTGACCATACGCTTTGGTGACAATTACCTCTGGGACGCCATGGAGCAACTTTGTCAGATCGCTGCTTACGATTGGTATGTGGACGAAAACCTAGACGTTAATTTCTTTGATAAATCTTCCAGGGTAAACCCAATAGTTCTGAGTCAGGCAAATATAAATTTCAAAGGTGGTACATCAAGCTTTACGCCAGACGCAAGCAAGCTTGTCAATAAGCTTTGGGTAAAAGGTGGTAAGGCAACTTCTGACCCATTCACGCAAAGCATAACAGTCGGCACAGTTCCGATACCCCTTTTATATACCCCGCGAGCGCCTGATGGAACAAGCGTAGCTGTGACAATTGGGGGCGTAGTGAAAACAGTCGGGATACAGAACATCAATAAAGTAGGAACCAAGCATTTTCTGCTAAACGCCAGTGAGAAATTATTAATCCCAGACCTATGCGTAAGCGGGACAGGAACAATCGTTTACAGTTATGAGTACCCCTTTAAACTACTGCTAGAAGATCTCGCTTCCCAATTGAAATACGGGTTATTCGAGGACATCTATAAAGTGGACGTAGACGATAAAATACTTGCCAAGGAAATGGGTCTGCAGTATTTGTCCAGGTATTCGAGCCCCGTTATCTATGGAAAGATCGAGCCAATCGAAGGAACTTATAAGCCTGGTGAGCTTATCAAAATCGAGATCCCCTTTCTCAATATCGACGAGTACATGCAAATCAAAGAAGTCGTCTATGAGTCGGACACTAGCGGTATCATAAACCCCGCTCTACAGCTCGCAAGTAGGGAACGTGATGCCGTAAGCATACTAAAGGATATGAACAAACGCCTAGCTGCGCTCGAAAAAACTTTGTTTAATGATAACGACGGAGTAGTTGAGAAGTATGTTTATTTTGGCGACAGCATATCCACTCCGACATTTGTCGATGATGGTTTGACGTGGTTCCTGCACCAATATCATATCTGCGGTCAGACAATTTGTGGAACCGGGGTGATCCTATGAGTGTGACAACTGCGGCGAATGCGCTGGTGTTGGCTGCAACGATTGCAGCGAGCATGGACTCGATAACTGTAATCTCTATAAAGACTGCTTCTGGGGAGATTTTTAGAAAGATACCTACTAGCGTTGATGTGATTACCTCAAAAAAGAAGCAGTTTACCTTTTGGTTATCCGAAATAGAAGGTAATGGAAGCATAATAACTTTATCCTTGTATGGAAATGGAGCAACAACAACTTTAGGCACAGGGACAGAAATAGTGACTCAATCCGTAACTATAGAGAAGGATAATGCCAACAGCCTAACCGTAGTCTGGACAGTGGAGGTGATACAGTAATGGCAGCATATGTAAAAACCACTTGGGCTGATGGCGCGACACCTATATCAGCATTAAACATGAACAAGATTGAGCAAAGACTATTTGATCTAAAGCAATTGACACAGCTTTGCGCCGATAATGGGACTGCCATTACTATTACTGGGCTAGACTTAAACACCGTAATAGCGACGGGATTTTATGAGGGTAGTGGTTTAATAAATGCACCAACAGCGGCTACATGGCATTATGTTGAGGTGATTCAACATATCAACATGGCCGGGTATGCTATCCAAATAGCCTATCCCTTGGGTGTAAATTCGCCTTACATAAGGCAGTCTCAAAATAGCGTATGGTCAGCATGGACTAAAGTACTAACCCCCGCCGATAGGGGTATTGCAAACGGCGTTGCTCCCTTAGATGCCTCTAATTTAGTCCCAACTACGCATCTGGGAAATGTTATCTCAGCCATAAACACAAGTTCAATAGTGTGGGAATTACTCGCAACAAAGACATCTGCCACTGACTTTACTTCCGCCGACTTTACAAGCATACCGGCTTATAACACTTACAGGATAATTGCCCATGTAAAGAGCAGCGATGTAAATGTAAGGGACCTATCTATCCGATTCAACGGAATAATGACCACGCATAGCGCATGGACTAATAACAATGGTGTTATAACCTCTGTGCTTAATTCCTCAGACGTCGTATTTACGGGTGCGGTTAAGGAATTCGGAGCACCTTATGGAACAAATATTGTTGATATATTAATTTCTAACCATAACCCCGCCTACCATACAATTATGGGTTCAACAAGTTATGAGGGTAAATTTTTAAAGATGGACGGAACTTGGGATTACAATGCAACCATAAGTCGCATAACGCTTTCCGCACTGTTCGATTCTGATTCCAAAATAAAGCTTTTTGGTAGTAAATCCTTAGTTTAAAAATAAGCGAATAGGGGTGAGACGTTTTGCCTGAAATTTTAAACTCTTATCAGATAACTGACGAGGACGGTTTACACGAAATAGAGGAATTGGATAACGGAATGGTTGTTAGGACTCTTGTTGTACCTAGTGAATCGTACTTGCAAAGGTTAGCAGAACTACCAGCACCAATTCGAATACCATCCGAAACCGAAATCCTCGGTCAACAACTCGTCGAAAAAGACTTACAAATTCTAGGAATGCAACAGGAAAACCAAATATTAGGCCAGCAACTCGTCGACATTGATTTACGCCTATTGATGGGAGGGATGTAAGATGACTGACTTCGAGCGCATTAAGATGTATTACGACAAAGGCTGGGCGACAAGGGCTCAAGTAGGTAGATATGTCGGGTTTGAGAAGATTACACCTGAGCAGTATCTTGAAATCACTGGTGATGTATACTTAATGGTTTAAATTTAAATACGGGCAAAGCAGGGACTAGAGATAGTCTTTTTTCTTTGCCCTTCTACTAACACAATGTACACGCCTTACAAGGCGTTATTTTTTTTTTGTTTCGCGAAAGGCGGGGGATTTGTTGAATGATTATTGGGGTTATCTAGCCGGTATAGGCGCATTCTTAGCGTGGCTGATCGGGGGATATGATTCGTTAGTACAAATCCTAGTGACCTTTATCATCATCGACTATCTCACTGGGTTGTCCAAAGCTTGGATCAATAAAGAGCTCAATAGCCAGAAGGGCCTGCGCGGGATCGTTAAAAAGCTCGCGTTGATCTCCTTGGTGGTTGTAGCAGAGAAGATAGATTTTCTGATCGGTGGAAACGACTTTGTTCGTAATGCCATCATTTACAGTTTAATTTCTAATGAGACAATTAGTATTCTAGAGAATGCTGGCAAAATGGGTATACCTATACCAAAACAGTTTTTCCAGGCTCTTGATAAGTTAAAGAGCAAGACCCAAGAAGGAGAGGGTAAAGAAAATGAAAGGTGTAATTAACTACGGCCATGGACCTAAAGATGTAGGATACGATCCAGGTGCTATTGGCCCGACTGGATTACAGGAAGCTACGGAGACCCGCGAGGTCGGAGTTAAGACAGTTGCAAAACTAAAAGCCAGCGGATGGGATATACTTGCGATCCAGGACGGAGACCTAGAAGATGTCACCGATCAGTCGAACGATTTCAAACCGGATGTTTTTCTCTCGATTCACGCTAACTCCGTCAGCGATCCAAGTGCACACGGGGTTGAGACCTATGCCTTATCTCCAGGAGGAATGGGGGAAAAGATCGCTCGAGAGATTCAGAAAGAGCTCGTCGAGGCAACAGGACTTACCGATCGTGGAGTAAAGTTTGCTAACTATCACGTTCTCCGCGAAACCATTGGTTACCCAGCTGTCTTGACCGAGATCGGATTTATATCGAATCCAGCCGAAGAGTTACTGATGATGAAGGATTCATGGGATGAGCTTGTAGCTACAGCTATCTGTAAAGGCCTCAGTCGTGCGATGGGGGTCGCTTATACAGAGCCAACGATTCCACCTATTACCCAGCCGCCACTCCTGATTCTGTACCGCGTAATCCTAGACGGCAAGCAAACCATGGCACTTAGCTCACAAGACGCGGCAGTTGCCGAAGTCAAAAGGGCGGTCAATGATGGGCAAGCACAAAAAGGACTTGTGCAACGCAATACGGATGGTGCAAGCGTCTTTGAGTACGTTAAGGCACAAACACCTGCGCCAGAGCCTACACTGCCTAAAACGCCAATAATGGGCATAGAAACGGTCACAGTCGAACAGTGCCGACAGTTCTTACTCAAGCATAATCCTGTTGCTCTGGACATCATTCCTCACTATAAGAAACATGGTGAAGTACTGGGAATCCGATGGGGTTACGCTGTGGCCCAGATGATTAAGGAAACTGGGTACCTGAAGTTTGGCGGAGACGTAAAGCCAGGACAAAATAACTTCGCCGGAATTGGAGCGGTCGGAGAGGGAGTCACGGGCGCGACGTTCTTAACTCCAGAGGCAGGAGTGATCGCGCAGCTGCAACACCTTTTTGCCTATGCCTCGACGGGTGATCTAGGTGACTACGCACAGATAGATCCGCGCTTTGGTTTGGTTCAGCGGGGCAGTCGCCCAAACTGGGAAGACTTGAATGGGCATTGGGCAGTACCCGGGAATGGGTATGGTGAGGACGTTGTCCGGATCTACGGTGAGATAGCCAAGGAGGTAGTCATAGTTCCTTCAGTGTCGGAGAGCGGGGCAGTTGCGCTACTCCGGAAAGTTTTAGCCCTGTTGTTGGATTTCTTCAAGGGCTAAGAGTAATCTCAAAAACCTATTTGAAAGGATGATTAGCATGTCAGATAAATTAAAATCT
>DAIEHY010000059.1 GCA_027353165.1 Desulfosporosinus sp. | reverse complement strand
TTGCAAAGGACTGTGCGAAATAGGCTTTGTATTTAATGGCAAACGATAATAATTACCTGTTCTTTGTAAGTTACTTGGACAGAGGACAGGGAGACCCCGATAAGCTACTAGTGGGTTTTGAAAAGTTAGTTGAGCCAGCAGTGTCAGTTGAACTACAAATAATTATGTAAAATACCAACAGAAGCATAATATTTTCGCAACGGAAACGATATGCTTTTGTTCTTGTCATATTTCTTATTTGAAATGATTTTTGCCTTTAAAACAATGCCTTTTCTAGAACGAAAAATGTCGAAGAATAAGCAGGAAAATAGACGATAAAAAAAGAAAGTCATCTCTTGTAAAAGATTATAAAGAGATGCTTCTTTGTCTTAATTCTACAAATCACGGCATTTATTCGACGCGATTCGCTTGCGAGTAGTGATAATCTATATAGAGTATCAAATTACGGAACAAAGTGTTAAACGGGTATTTCAAGAAATGAAGGAAATAACTCTAACAGAGTATGGGGGAGAGACACCTCGCTCAGTGTTAAATTGAGTTAAAGGAGTTGCTAAAATGAAGGCTTCTGACATAATGCACAAGATAGATCCACTACCAATAGGATGTAATATTACGGAAGCAAATGCTCTTTTACAAAAGAGCAATACAGATTTTCTCCCGGTTATTGATGAAGATAAAAAATACGTAGGAATAGTTTCAAAGGACTCTTTACTGAGAGAAGTCCTAAGGGGTTTAACTCATAATGCCAGTATTAAGGATTGTGTAGCTCAATACATACCGTGTGTATGTTCTGATACTGAATTAGAAATAATGGCTATTTGTATCAACGGTGCAGTGGTGTTAAATAATGATAACCAGGTTGAGGGTATTATTAGAAATATTGATTCTTTTCGTGCTTTTCGTTCGAATATTGATGATCTGCAAGACCGTATGTATGCTGTTATGGAATCAGCCCATAATGGTATACTTGCAGTTGACCTAAGTGGAAACATAATTCTTGCCAATCGTGTTGTTGCCGAGATTCTTGAAATTCCTGTAAATCAACTGATAGGACACCAGGTAACCGAATATATTCCGAACTCCTTAATGCCAAAGATCTTAGTATCGGGACAATCTCTCTACGGTGAAAAAATTATACTAAATACTACACCGGTACTTGCAAACTATTCTCCTGTTAAAAAGAATGATGTTATTACCGGTGCTGTCTGTGTGTTTCAGGACGTATCGAGCATGGACGCAATTCACAGTGAACTTGACTCTGTAAAAAAGCTTACCAGAGAATTAGAAGCTATCATAGATTCTTCTTATGATGGAATCTACATTACGGATGGTAATTGTCTTACTCTAAAGTGCAACGAAGCTTATCAGCGAGTTACCGGAATTTCCGCCAGTGAAGTCGTAGGTAAAACGATGCATGATTTAGTTAAAGTAGGAGTATTTGACCAGTCGGTATCTATTCTGGTCATGGAGAAAAAGAAGAACATTACTATTAACCAAACTATAAAGAAGACTGATAAGCAAGTATTGGTAACTGGGAACCCCATATTTGACGAAAACGGCGATTTATTTCGGATTGTAACCAATGTACGCGATGTGACAGAACTTTATAATTTGCAAAGTCAACTCCAAAAATCAGAGGAACAAACCTTATTGTATGAAACGGAATTAAGACATTTACGTTCACAACAGGCTATGGATACGGGCATTATTTACCGCAGCACATGTATGAGCAAGATTATTGAATTAAGTCTTAAACTAGCAAACGTCGATTCTACAGTCTTAATTACCGGGGAATCCGGCACCGGAAAAGAATTATTAGCGAAGTTGATACACAAACACGGAAAAGGTATCAACAAACCCTTTATTAAGATTAATTGTGCAGCCATACCTGAACAGCTCTTAGAATCAGAGTTGTTCGGCTATGATTCCGGGGCCTTTACGGGCGCGAAAAAAGATGGAAAACCCGGTTTGTTTGAATTGGCTCACAACGGTACTTTGTTTCTTGATGAGGTAGCTGAAATGCCGATCCTGCTCCAGTCCAAGCTCCTGAGGGTGCTTCAAGAGAAACAAATCGTAAGAGTAGGTGGAACAAAACCATTTGATGTTAATGTAAGGATCATCGCTGCTACCAACCGCGACCTTCCCAAGATGGTCAAAGAGGGGAATTTCCGGGGAGATCTATACTATCGTCTGATGGTTATACCCATTGAACTTCCGCCCTTACGGGAGCGAAAAGAAGATATTCCGCTTTTGGTGAAACACTTTGTCGATATATTAAATAATCGCTATGGTTACAAATACCATGCTTCAGCTCAATTACTCAATGTATTATCTGATTATCCCTGGCCTGGAAATATTCGTGAATTGTCAAACATCATTGAACGTTTAATGATTACGACCAGTGAAGATGTGTTAACTGTAGATCAGTTACCGGAAACTATTTATCGAAAGGATATACTTCCGGTATATGGTACACAGCTTCAGAATGTGGCTGCCCAAGCGGAAGCATATCTTATTGCTAAGACGTATGAAGAATGGAAATCATGGACTAAAGTTGCTGAAATACTCGGAGTGAACAAAAGCACCATCTATCGTAAAGCTTTAAAACATGGATTACTAAAGTAAGAGTCTCGCTATTGCAACTTTTTTGTAATAGAGGGTTTTCTTAGTTAGTTATTAGTGCAAGTATGCAAATATGTTGCAAACTTGCATAAAACTTGATATAGAGAATATTCGGAGTATTTAATCAAAACTAGGGTGCAAAATTGCAACAACTTGTTGGATGTCAAAGCCTTTTTAGCGTCACACTTGTGAAAGGTTTTGGCCTTTTTTTTGACTATTCGCAGGTATAGTTTTTAGGTGCTCAAGTGCTTCTAAGGGGCTGTCGGCGAGCAACGAAACATTCCAAAAAGGATTGGAGCAGTCTAAATTATCAAAATTATTATTCTATTGGCATTGAGATTGCAATGTCAATAGCTTAGAACACTAACCCAAGGAACTCGAATTTATTATTAAGGAGGCGAGGGTAGGTTAAGCAATGATTAATATTTCTTCGGCATAATATTTTCCAATAGGAAAAGACATTTTGAAGGGAAGTGCACTTATGAGTTTACTCGGACCAATTTATAAGCGAGAAAAAGGTAAAGTTCAACCGTTCATTCCGTTGGGTCCATTTCAATTGAGACTTCCGTTTGTTCACTATCGATTCGAGGTTCCTGACTTTCTTCAAGGTCTACTCATGTGTGCTGTATGCTTAGGCGCAATTCCAATGCTTCAGGAATACTTAGGTATGCCTTTTGAGATTGCCCTTACGATTGTTATTTTAAATGGTTTCTTTTATTTATGGCATGCGCATTTGGGAGATCCCGTTATTCCTGGTTGGATTACACCTGCAATTCCTCTGTTATTACTCTGGTTGAAAACGTTCCCGATGGGGGTTGATAGGATTCATGCCCTGATCGCCTTTGAAATGGAACTTGGTATAGTTTCGCTGTTGCTGGGGTCTACTGGTTTGGCTAAAAAGTTTGTTGATATCGTTCCAGATGCCCTGAAAGCGGGGATACTCCTAGGGGCTGGTGTTGCAGCTGTAAAACTGGTGTTTGACCCAGGCCAGAGGTTTGACCACTTTCCATGGACTGTTTCAATAGCAATAGGACTGGCGTTCTATATTTTATTCTCCAATCACTTTAAAAAAATTAGAGTGACTCATAAGTCTCTTCAGTTTATTTCGGACCTAGGCTTAGTCCCTCCACTTTTGCTTGCAATTGTCATTGCTCCTTTGCTTGGCGAATTGCCGTGGCCAGCAATTAAGTGGGGTTTTACCGTACCGCAGTTTTATACTTTATTTACTCAATGGACCCCTTTTGCCTTAAATGTTGGTTGGCCCGCTTTGAGTTTATTTGTGAAAGCTCTGCCATTGGTTATTGCGGTATATATCATCTTGTTTGGTGAGTTGATTCAGGCGGATGCACTAATTGATGAAGCCCGGAAAGTCCGTCAGGGCGATGAAGATATTCATTTTGACGCAAATCGAAATAATATGATCGTGGGTATACGAAATATATCAATGTCCATGTTGGGGCCAGATGTCACTATGTGCGGGCCGATGTGGGCGGCAATGCAAGTCGTTGTATGTGAACGCTATAAACAAGGGCCAGAAGCCATGGATAGTTTAATTGGTGGCGTTGGTTCCTTCCGCTGGGGGACTTTTACAGGCTATTTCTTAACGCCGATTGTTACGTTGGTTACCCCGATTTTACCGATTGCGCTTTCCTTGACGATGCTGGTTCAAGGTTATGTGGCGGTTAGAGTAGGAATTCTAAAAGCCCGCACCTTTAATGACCTTGGTATAGCGGGTGTCGTAGCAGCGGTCTTAATATCCCGCGGTGCTTTGTATGCTTTGGGTGTTGGGGTTGTCCTGTGTGCGCTTATTTTTGGTAAAGACTTTTTCCGGAAATGGCCGAACTACGATAAGCAAAAAGATCCTGTATTTAACAGTAAGATTAGCTTGTAATAGAACTTAGATAAATATAATCAATAGTTATATTGTAAGCAAGCGCGTCCGAAATAATGGGACTTGATTTCGGTGCTCAGGGTTGTTACTTCGACTGCGCTTGTTTAATGATGGACTAAATAATGTTAACAGGGGGTCAAATTATCATGAAAACTGCGGCTGAATATGAAGAGAGTCTACGAGGACTCAATTTCAAGGTTTATCTACAGGGTGAGTTAGTGGAGAATCCGGTGGATCACCCCATCATTAGACCATCTATGAATTCAGTCAAAGCTACGTATGCCTTAGCCGAAGATCCACAATACGAGGAATTAATGACAGCTACTT
Organism: Desulfosporosinus sp.; assembly: GCA_027353165.1. GTDB lineage: Bacteria > Bacillota > Desulfitobacteriia > Desulfitobacteriales > Desulfitobacteriaceae > Desulfosporosinus. The sequence continues at coordinate 6,030 of DAIEHY010000059.1, read as the reverse complement.
CACATCTTTCAGGAGAGAAGATCAACCGCTTTTGTCACCTCCATCAAAGCACGGAGGATCTTGTAAAAAAAGTAAAAATGCAACGCCTTTTAGGACAACAGACTGCAGCTTGTTTTCAGCGCTGTGTCGGGATGGACGCGATCAATGCCGTTGACAGTGTTACGTTTGAAATGGATCAAAAATTAGGAACGACTTACCATGAACGATTTGTTAAGTTTCTAACAAAAATGCAAGAAGAGGATTGGACAGTTGACGGAGCTATGACTGACCCTAAAGGCGATCGTGGGCTAGCACCCAGCCAACAAGAAGACCCCGATCTTTATGTACACGTTGTAGAAAAAAGGGATGATGGCATTGTAGTCAGTGGCGCCAAAGCGCACCAAACCGGAGCGCTTAATTCGCACTGGATCTTGGTAATGCCTACGATAGCGATGGGAAAGAATGACGCCGATTACGCGGTAAGTTTCGTGGCTCCAGCGGATGCGGAGGGAATCATTTACATTTACGGTCGGCAGTCTTGCGATACTCGTAAATTAGAAGGTGGCAACATTGACGTCGGAAACAAACAATTTGGTGGTCATGAAGCCTTGATGGTTTTTGATAAAGTGTTTATCCCTTGGGAAAATGTTTTCATGTGCGGAGAATACGAGTTTAGCGGTTCTTTAGTAGAAAGGTTTGCTGGATATCATCGTCAGAGCTATGGCGGTTGCAAGGTGGGCGTTGGAGATGTCTTGATTGGAGCAGCGGCTTTGGCAGCAGATTACAACGGCGCAGCTAAGGCTTCTCATATTAAGGATAAACTCATTGAAATGGTCCACCTCAACGAAACGCTATATTCTAGCGGCATTGCTTGCTCCGCAGAAGGGTATAAAACTGCATCGGGCACTTATTTAATTGATTTACTTTTAGCCAATGTTTGTAAGCAAAATGTGACTCGTTTTCCCTATGAAATCGCTCGTTTGGCTGAGGATATTGCTGGAGGTTTGATGGTAACCATGCCTTCCGAAAAGGATCTGAATCATCCCGAGATTGGTAGAGTGGTTGAAAAATACTTTAAGGGTGTTGCTTCAGTACCGACTGAACATCGTATGCGTATTTTGAGATTGGTAGAAAACCTTACACTTGGCACAGCTGCAGTCGGTTACAGAACAGAATCTATGCATGGCGCAGGTTCACCTCAAGCACAGAGAATTATGATTTCCCGCCAAGCAAACCTAGCACAAAAGAAAGAACTGGCTAAGGCCATCGCTGGAATTACAATAAAATAGCTGAATTCTTGACTAATCTTTTAGTCACGGTTCAGGCTTTAGAAATTCTGAGGAAGGGTTCACAGTAAAACTATGCTAGATAGACGGGTAAGCATTAATTTTTGTGGCGGTTGTAATCCAAGGATTAACCGAGGAAACGTTGCCGGTGAAGTAAAAGACCTTCTGACGTCTTATGGTTACCGGATATCGTTTAACAGTTTTGACGTGAATCTTGTCATCTATTTAAGCGGATGTACGTCAAACTGTGCTCAAAAGTATAGCAAGTGTGATATTCCTAGTGTCGTCGTTGCTGCCTTAACAGTCGATACTGAGATATGCGACGAAAGTATGATTGTCGTTGAAATAGTAAAAAGAGTAAGGAGTTTTTATGAACAATTGGAAAGATAATTATCTTGAAAAGCTTGTAACTCCAGAGCAGGCAGTCTTGCCCATTAAGTCTGGTGATCGGGTTGTAATAGGCCATGCTTGTGGAGAACCACCTGCTTTGATTGAGGCATTAGTCAAAAGGGCACCTGACCTTACTGCTGTTGAAATTGTGCATATGGTAGCTATGGGACCTGCAAAATACGCCCAACCTGGAATGGAGAAGAGTTTTCGGCATAATGCACTTTTTATTGGGGCATCAACCCGAAAAGCTTTTGAGGAAAAGAGGGCAGATTTTACTCCTTGTTTCTTTTCCGAGATTCCACGCTTGTTTAAAGACAACATTCTACCGGTCGATGTCGTCTTGATTCAAGTAACACCTCCTGACGACCAAGGATATTGCAGTTTTGGAATTTCTGTTGATTATACTCAGGCTGCCACAGAATGTGCCAAGCTTGTCATTGCTCAGATGAATAGTTCTATGCCGAGAACAGGAGGAGCCAAAATCCATCTGGACAAAATTGACTTCATTATCGAAAAGAACGAGCCATTAATTGAGTTAAAGCCGCCAAAAATTGGAGAAGTGGAAAAAGCTATTGGCGAAAATGTGGCAAAGTTGGTTGAGGATGGTGCCACTCTTCAATTAGGAATAGGGGCAATACCGGATGCCGTCTTGTTATTCTTAAAGGATAAAAAAGATCTGGGGATTCATTCTGAGATGTTTTCAGACGGTGTTGTAGTATTAGCAGAGGCAGGAGTTATTACTAACCAGAAAAAAACCTTGAATCCGGGTAAATTTATTGCAACGTTTTTAATGGGTACACGAAAATTATATGACTTTGTAAATAATAATCCTACCGTTGAGCTTCTTCCAGTCGATTATGTTAATGACCCCTACGTCATCGGAAAACACGGAAATATGATCTCAATTAATTCAGCCTTACAGGTGGATCTCATGGGTCAGGTAAATGCGGAAATGATTGGTTCAAGGCAATTTAGCGCCGTTGGAGGACAAGTAGACTATGTCCGTGGTACAAGTCGGTCGCTCAACGGTAAATCCATCATCGCCCTGCCGTCCCTGGCTTCAGGCGGCAAGATTTCGCGTATTACTTGTGAGTTAGACCGAGGGGCTGCAGTGACGACCTCTCGTAATGATGTTCATTACGTTGTAACCGAGTATGGTGCTGTAGATTTAAGAGGTAAAAGTCTTCGTCAGCGAGCGGAGGCCTTAATTAGTATTGCTCATCCTGATTTCCAAGCTATTTTGACAGAGGAAGCTAAAGAAAAAGGGATTCTTTAAGAAAATACTGTATTTACACCGGAAATTTATAAAACAAGAACAGTCATAGATACGTTCCAATGACTGTTCTTGTGTTTTTGGAAATGAGGAATGGTTATGCCAGTTATAACATTCATCCGGGATATAATGGGTGTTGCTAAGGGTCGGTTCTACCATAAGGTACGCAGGCATACCATAAGGTTCTGCCGCCAAGCTATTAAAGTATCTGCCAATGAGTCACAAAGAAAACTTTGGTTGACAGCCAGTATTGCTACTGAGGAATTACTTGCAGATTTGCTTAGGTTTGATAATAAGAGAAATATGAAGCAGTTAGAAAAACGAATTGTGAGAAAAGATATTAATAAGAAGCAAGTCCTCAGGGTTATGAAGGCTTATCTATCGGCGATAATAGTATCAATCAGTACATATAAATATGATATAATCCAAGAGACCTCCATGACAGAAGAAACTTTTTTGCGGCTTTGGTGTTCAATATTTGAATATAAACCTGAGGATATGCAAGTGTTTGATGAGATATTATTACCAGCCTATCAGCAATCTGGGTTTGAAGGTTTGGTGCGGATTATGGGTAATATTATTTTGGACAACCTATTTGTAGACAATAATGAACTTAGTACGGAAGAACTTGAAGAGCTAATGGGCGTATTAGGAGCGGATGTATCGTATATACTACAATATTTTAAACATTAATAGGGATAATTTTCAGATGGTATTAGAGGAGGGCATAATGTTTATAGTTGATGAGGAAGCAATGAAATATATCAAGAGCAGATCCGCGTCGGTGGTAATTGACTTGGAGTTACAACCATGTTTAGGGGGATGAGCTTGCTCCAGTGATAACGTAACAGGCAGTTACGTTCCTAAAATTATTATCGGAGAGCCACTTGCCAACGAAATAATAAGATTTCAAGTTATCGAAAAAGACGCAATTAAAATATACTATTCATCAAGCCTTAAAATTAAAGATGGTCATCCGGGGATCGAAATTAAACTCAGAAAACTACTAATCTTTAAATGGTTGGAGTTAGAAGGGGCTGGGGGAATAGTGAGCAAATAATTTAATGATAATATTTCTAGAGGAAATTTTTAAAAGCGTCAACCAACGATGGCAGGTGTACCCAATAGTATCTCATCATCCGGCGTGAAAAAGCTTATTTAGGAATACTCGTTTTGACTGACGCTCTTTTTCTCTCTTGTACTTTAATTTGTGCTTGACAAGTATACCGATATATGACTAGACTGAATACAATCGATAGAGGTGCATTGTACAATCAGTACCCGAAGTTGTTAAGGTTGACGTAAGACCGTAGCTTCGGTGAAAGGTGTAGATGCCGAAGTTGGTCCCAATTACGTGGGGACTGGGCTGGTTGTACAAAATAAGATTTGTTCAACTGTCGCGTTTGCGGAGAGCTATCTATATTACAGTATGATTGTAAATCATATAGGTAATTTAGTAGCTGATTCCGTATCAGCTATTTTTTTATTTAAAGGAGACGTAGAATAATCATGAATAAGAACACTGTTTTCAAAGGTATCGCCACTGCGCTCATCACCCCTCTGGACGAAACAGGAATTAATTATGAGCAGTTTGGGAAATTAATCGATTGGCAAATTGCAGAAGGAATTGATGCTCTGGTGATTTGTGGAACCACAGGTGAAGCATCGACCCTAACAGACGAGGAGCACAGAACAGCGATTACATTTGCAGTTCAGCACGCAGGAGGCAGAGTGCCGATTATTGCAGGCACAGGCAGCAATGACACAGAATACGCCCATGACCTCACGCGTTGTGCCTGCGAAGCAGGTGCGGATGCAATGCTCGTTGTCACCCCTTACTACAACAAGGCTACGCAAAAAGGGTTGATTAAAATGTTTGCCCAAATTGCCGACAAGAGTACAAAACCTATTATTCTCTATAATGTGCCTTCGAGGACAGGTATAAATATTGAGCCTGCAACCTACGAGGTATTAGCTGAACACGAAAATATAGTAGGGATTAAAGAAGCAAATGGTAACATTTCAAAAATTGTTGAAACGATGGCGCGTGTGCGGGGCAAGCTTGATTTGTATTCAGGCAATGACGATCAGATACTTCCACTTATGGCGCTTGGTGGAATTGGCGGCATTTCTGTGCTTTCCAACATTATGCCGGCACAGACACGTGAGATTTGCACCCGATTCTTTAATGGTGACATTGCTGGCAGTGCAGAGCAGCAATTTAAATTTTCTACCCTTCTAGACGCCCTGTTTTGTGAAGTAAACCCTATTCCGGTCAAGGCTGCTATGGCAGCTATGGGTTTCTGCAAGGATTATCTCAGATTGCCTCTTACGACAATGGAGGATACAAACCGTGAAAAGTTGGTCTGTCTTATGAGAGCACAGGGATTAAACGTATGAGGAATAATATCTTCCTTTTAATGAAGTTGAGTAGATACAAAAAGCTATCGAAACTCAGGCAATTCGCTTGAGTTTTTTTAGTTCTGCTACATTTAATACGGACTTCGCCACCCTCACTCTTTAGCCGATTAGTTAGGCCTGAGTCCGATCTGCTGCCTGAAGATTTGGGGCAAGCCATAAAGTTTTGGAAACAAGGCGCGGATCATGTGGTTAATGCAGGATATTTGTAAATAGAGATAGAATTATAAAAATATATAGAAAGTGGCAATAGATGATAAGAAATCTAAGCAATAACGAAAAAACAGATTATAGAAGAAGGTATTAATAATGAAATCAATTTTTTTCGTAGCATTAACATCTGACATGGCTCAGGTCGCTGAGCAGGCAATGAGCGAGCTCAATCTGTCTTTTCCCATTGAAGTAATAAGTTTTGATAAAGGCCCAGAGGTGGTCAAAGCCAATCCCCAGGTGGATGTCATGATCAGCAGGGGTCTTATGGTTGATTTGTTACGGGAACACACCGACAAGCCGGTGGTGGGGCTTACCATGACTATCGGCGAGATGTTAGAAGCGGTGCAACGGCTGATAGCAGGTGGAGCTGTTAAAGTGGGTGTGGTGGCTCATAGGGGGTTTTTGGAAATGGGTAATTCAGACTTTGTTGTAGGCGAAACGACAATACATGTGAGGCCATGGAACAAGCCT
>DAIEHY010000058.1 GCA_027353165.1 Desulfosporosinus sp. | reverse complement strand
ACCGTACGACGCCCATTCAAGTAAAGGGCATTGGGTCTGTAACAACCGTTTCTGCAGGGAGGAGCCATAGTCTTGCTCTTGAGGAGGATGGTTCAGTTTGGGCTTGGGGAGATAATACTTACGGTAATTTAGGGAATGGCACTCAGGTTCCTTATTCAACCACCCCGATTCAAGTTTTGTCAAAAGCCTCAAGGATTGATGCGGGGTACGATTTCAATTTGGCTGCGGTTGATGAAGGAGTTTTGGCTTGGGGTGCCAACCAGTTTAATCAACTTGGAGACAACAGTTCTGAAGCATTTCAACGGAGTCCGGTAAAGAGTAATAGTTTACTCAATTCTAGACTGTTTTCAGCAGGTGGATATCATAGTTTGTCTGGAGAGGATTCGGAAGTACTTGCCTGGGGATTTAATGGGTTTGGTCAAATTGGGAATGGGTTGACCCAGCATGAGCCGAACCCAGTCCCTAGCCTTGTTAATAAACCGCCAGTTTTTTATCGTGCTGCTGGCACGGATGCTCCAGAAACAGCATCTATAATCGCCGGCTCAGGCTGGAGTTACGGAGCAGAGGCGGTTGTTCTAGTCAATGAAAATTGTTTTGCTGACGCCTTAACCGGGACTCCTTTAGCGAGTGCCTTGGATGCTCCGATGCTACTCACTAAAAACAAGGTTCTTTCGTCTCAAACTGAAGAAGATCTAGACTATTTACGACCTTCAACGGTCTATATTTTGGGTGGAACAGCGGTCGTATCCCAAGAGATTGAACAAACCTTAAGCGAGAAATATACTGTCGTCCGAATTGGTGGGTATGACCAATACGAAACGGCTGCCATGATTGCCCATTTTCTTTATCAAAACAAACTTTGTGCAAAAGGCAAAGCAGTCCTAGCCTATGGAGAAAACTTTCCGGATGCCTTAGCGGTTTCGTCATTAGCGGCTTTTCAACGTATTCCGATCTTATTGACACGAACTTATCAACTGCCGGAAACTACCGCAAAAGCTATCCAGGAATTACAGGTTAAAGATACTATCGTCGTTGGTGGTAGAGCTGTGATAAGTGATCAAATCGCAAATTCAATGATGGGTATGAAACGATACTCGGGAATCGATAAATACCAGACAGCTCTTGAGATTGCTAAGGGTATGGGTGCTGATTTAAACACCGTGTTTATTGCTACCGGAGATAATTTTCCCGATGCGCTTGCTGGCTCGGTGCTCGCTTCAAGAACGAATAGTCCAATCTTTCTCGTGGGTAAAGAGACACCGGATAACGTTTTTTATTATATCAATAACAATGCCAAACAAATTAATGAAGCCATTATACTAGGTGGAACAGCCGTTGTTTCTGACGCAGTTTTAGGAAGGATTCAAGAAATGATCGGGAGGTAAGCCTTCTAATTACTTTTGGGTATTATGGTATAACGATTATATATGGTATATTATAGATATTAATCTTTATGCAGGTGGCGAATCACTGATAATAAGTAACCATGATTCGTCATGCATAAGGGTTAGATTTGAACTATAAGGAGGAAACTTTATGAAGACATTGGAAAATTTAATGGAAGCTTTTGCTGGAGAATCACAGGCTAATCGAAAATATATTGCCTATTCAAAAAAAGCTGAGGCAGATGGTAAAAAGAATGCTGCTAAGCTTTTTAAAGCGGCTTCAGATGCTGAAACCATTCATGCCCTAAAACATTTTGAGGTTGCAGATAAGATTAAGTCAACTGTTGAAAACTTAAACGACGCAGTCAATGGAGAGAATCATGAATATCAAAGCATGTATCCGGAATTTCTAAAAGCGGCTCAGGAAGAAGGAAATCAAGCAGCGGTTAGAACGTTTACTTATGCTCTCAAGGCCGAAGAGGTCCATGCAAAACTATATAAGGAAGCCCTCGATAATCTGGAACAGGAGGAAGAAGTATTTTACTATCTTTGTCCCGTTTGTGGAAACATTGAGAAAGTAGTACCTGAACGCTGTTTTATCTGCGGTACTTTGGGAACAAAATTCATAAAGTATTAAAAGTTCTCTAATGCTAATCATCCACACCCTTATGAAATCACTTGATTTCTGAGGGTGTTTTTGTTTCTTAAAATATTAAATAAAAGGAAGAGGGTAACCGTCACTTATGGGACTATCAAGTTAAGAAGGTTTTTGCGAATTTAATAGAGAATATATTAGATTGTAATTTGTTCAGAGTTTTATTTGGAAAGGTGAGCTTATGGTAAAAAGAGAAGATTCTATGGTGATTTTGGCTTATATAGCGGTATGCATAATTTGGGGTTCTACATATTTGGCTATTCGAATCGGAGTGAGTGATCTTCCTCCTGAATTATTTGCGGGTATTAGATTTTTGATTGCAGGGTCATTAGTAACACTGTTTGCCTATTTTCGTGGCAATAAGTTCCCGCAAAGTTTTGTCGATATACGGAGGCAAGCTATCGTGGGTTGGTTTTTGTTGCTGGGAGGGAATGGAATCGTTGTATTTGCAGAGCAATGGGTCTATTCTGGAGCCACAGCCTTACTTATGGCCATAGGGCCCTTATTTAATGCCCTTCTCGAATTAATCTTACCCAATGGTCCGAGGCTTGGTGTCAAGGGGTGGGTTGGTTTGCTGTTGGGGTTTAGTGGGGTTGCACTTCTGGTCTTAACGGGTTCAGATGCTAATATTGTTGATATTTCAGGCGGGATATTAATCGTAATAGCTTCGTTCTCTTGGTCCTTAGGGTCTGTCTATTCCAAAACCTTTAAGCCTACCGGATCGACCATTACAAACATTGGAATTCAGATGTTAGCTGGCGGGATTGGGTTAACCATAGTTGGGCTCCTAATGGGAGAGGCCACCGAAATACATCTGACAAGCAAGGGAATTGGAGCCATGGCTTATTTGGTTTTGTTTGGTTCAATCATTGGCTACAGCTCATTCATCTACCTTTTACAAAGATGGCCCGCTTCAAAAGCGGGTACCTACGCCTATGTCAATCCAATTGTCGGAGTCTTTTTAGGGGCCGTCATTCTTGGAGAACCAGTCTCAGGCTATGTCTTTGTTTCAGCGGCAATTATTTTGGGAGGCGTCTTTTTAGTGCAACTATCAAAGAGCAAGACAAAAACTCAAGTACTTTCCTAAAGCCGTGCAGAAAATCCGGTTATAGGATCTCTTGATAATGAGAATATTGTCCTACTCGTAAACCTAGTGGGTTTAGGGAACTCCTTTTGCAGGGTGTAAAGACTAACGTGTCGAGAGGCATTAACACCCTGCAAAAGGAGTTTTTAGTTATCAAGCTATTTAGGTGGGTTTTTTCTAACGATTAGGTGATTGAAAGATCGGCCGTGGAAATTCAGAAAATTCTCTAGAAATAGATAGGAAAATGGAAAAACGTGGCGAATAACTTGGGAAGAGGAGGAGGTGAACATCTTCTGCAAAAAATGAGCAATCAGGAAATGAGTTATTGTTTGAAGAATAATCTTGAAGAAATTCCGGCTCTGGCAGAGGCCTTTGAGCTTTTTGCTGAAACATATAAGATCCCGGATAGGGCGGTCTTTCAGGTGAATTTGTCGTTGGATGAATTGTTGACTAATACAATCAGTTATGGTTTTCCGGAGGGCGGCGAACATGAAATTGTTATTCGGATAGCTCTCCAAGCGGTAACCCTGATAATTGAAGTTAAAGATGATGGTATGGCATTTAATCCGCTGGAAACATCGGAAGTGGATTTAGGTCAAGAGCTTGAAGACCGACCGGTTGGGGGGCTGGGTATACATCTAGCGCGAAAGATGATGGATGAAATTGAGTACAATCGAGAAGAGAACTGTAATGTGCTGGTCATGAGAAAACAAATTCAGGATTTATAAAAGGGGGAAATCGTATGAATATCAAAGCAGTAAAAACAGAGAAAGCAACCGTCTTAATCATTGATGGCAGATTGGATTCTAACACCTCGGGGATCCTAGAAAAGGAAATTTTTGCAGTGACGGGTACCGGAGAGAAAAATTTGGTCCTCGATTTTACTAGCATGGACTATATAAGTAGTGCTGGGCTAAGGGTCTTATTACTGGCTGCGAAAAATATGAAAAAGGCTGGGGGGAAGGTTGTTCTTTCGGCGTTATGCGCCAATGTCAAAGAGGTTTTCGATATTGCCGGTTTCACCAGCATTTTTACTATTTGTGCATCCCAAGAGGAAGCGATTCAGGCTGTATAACCATTAGGTAAAGAGGAGAAGAGGGAATTAAGGAATGAGTCTGAATAGCAGGACGGTACGCAAGAAGACTATAGTAATCTCTCTATTGGCACTTGTTATGATGAGCTTGACTCTTTTTCCTGTATCCGATGTACAATCAGCAGGCGGAAAGACCAAATTGATCTTGCAATGGACCCCGCAATCTCAATTTGCTGGTTATTACATAGCGTTTGAAAAAGGGTTTTATAAAAACCACGGTCTAGATGTTGAAATTTTAAGAGGTGGACCTGACCGGGACCCGGTGAAATCCCTGGCAATTGGTGAGGCTCAATTTGCGACCACATGGCTTACAACTGCTCTTGCAGAAAGGGAAAATGGGGTTCCCTTAGTTAATCTTGCGCAGGTGGTTAACCAAAGCAATCAAATTATTATTGCCAGAAAAGATGCGGGTATTAACCAGGTTCAGGACCTTAATGGGAGAAAAATCAGTGTCTGGGAGGGTGGCTTTCGACCGATTTTTACTGGGTTCTTCAAAAGCCATAACTTAGAACCCATCCTTTTACCTCAGAACTATTCAGTGAATCTTTTCCTACTTAAGGGTGTAGATGCTTGTGTCGCGATGTATTACAACGAGTACAATATGATTTACCTTTCAGGAGTGAATGAGGATGAGTTGACAACGTTTTTCTTGCGGGATTATGACTTCGGTTTTCCTGAAGATGGGATCTATTGTCTAGAAAAGACTTTAGTAGAAAATCCTGAACTGTGTAAGGCTTTTGTAGAAGCTTCTCTCGAAGGTTGGCTTTATGCTCAGAAACATCCTGAAGAAAGTTTAGATATTATAATGAACTATGTTCAAGAGGCACATGTTCCTACCAATCGACCCCATATGAAATGGATGCTGGAAAAGATCCTGTCTTCAGTTATTCCCAGTGCTGATGACTCTTGGAAGCTAGGAGAATTATCTCGAGAAAACTACTTAAAAACGGTAAGTATGGCACAAAAGCAGGGCCTCATAAAAGCTGCGCCATCATACGAAGAATTTTGCCGAGAGGTGAAATAAGATGTTTCAAAAGCTAAATATTGCCTCTCGTTTGGTTATATTAATTTTAATCGGTGGGACACTGGTTTTGGGTCTGGTCGTTGGGTGGGGATATTATTCGGCCCGCCTGCTTCTGGAAAAGGAGACAGAATCCCGCGTAATGTTCATGGCTCAGGCAGCGGCCAGCCAAATTGAAGTTGTCGAAAAAAGTGCGGAAATGAGTGTTAGAGGAATCGGAGACATAGTTAAGGCCTATCCACCAAAGTCTGAAGACGATCTGAAACATCCTCTTTTCCGGATATTAGAGGGTAATTCTAATATTTTTGGAGCGTCCATCGCTTTTTCATCTGATTATCTGAGTAAAGATATTAAGTATACCGTTCCTTACGTATTTCGTTTGGGAGAAACGTTAGTGTATGAAAATATTGCCGCGGATAAAACCGATTATACTATTCAGGATTGGTATTCAATCCCTATGGAACTAAAAAAACCTGTCTGGAGCGAGCCATACTATGGGGAAAATGGCGACCATACCCTCATGGTAACCTATTCCCTGCCTATCTTTGCAGAGAACGAAACGGATAAGGTGATGGCTATCGTTACCTGTGACGTATCTTTACAATGGTTATCTGATTATCTTGCCAAGCTTCCGGTCGGGGGGGCGGGTTATGCATTTCTGATAACCCGTAATGGGACTTTTATCTCCCATCCTGATCAAAGCTTCATTTTAAGTGAGAATATCTTCAGTCAAGCCCAGACTAAAAATGATCAAAATCTACGTGAACTTGGGCGGAGTATGATCCATGGAGAGAAGGGTTTTGTTCCCTTAACAGGTTTAAGTAACACGGGGGCAGACTTGCTAACTTATGTGCCAATTCCTTCAACAGGTTGGTCACTGGGAATCGTTTTACCCCAAGCCGAAGTGAGAGCTGGGGTTTTAAATCTAGCTAATAGAGAGTTAAAAGTGGGCTTTTTAGGCGTTGCACTTCTATTACTCATTGTGTTTCTGATTGCTCGTTCTATCACCCGCCCTCTAGTGCAGTTGGAACAGGCTACTCGTCTTATAGCAGGGGGAAATTTGGATGCGCCTATCCCAATTGTACCTGGGAGTGACGAAGTGGCAAGGCTAGCTTCTTCGTTTGTGGTTATGAACCAAGAACTTAAAATCTACATGAAAGAACTCCAAGAAACAGCCACAGCTCGGGAACGCATTGAAACGGAACTGCGGGTTGCCACCTCGATCCAGATGAGCCTGGTTCCTAAGACGTTTCCTGCGTTTCCTGAACGTGAAGACCTAGATCTCTTCGCGATAATGGAAGCAGCGCGGGAAGTAGGCGGAGATTTCTATGACTTTTTCATGGTTGATGATGACCACCTGGCCTTGATCATCGGAGATGTTTCCGGGAAAGGAGTACCTGCTGCCCTCTTTATGGCGGTCACCAGGTCATTTCTGCGTGCCTTTTTCCGTGAAGAAAAAAATCCGGGTGCTATTCTGACTCGTTTGAATGATGAACTTTCTCAGGACAATGATTCTTGTATGTTTGTCACCATATTTTGCTCAGTGGTGACTCTTTCCACAGGTGAATGCCGCTATGCTAATGGCGGACACAATCCACCCTTTCTGCTTCGACAAACTGGCGTAGTTGAGGAAGTACCGCGTAGTCAAGGGATAGCGCTAGGTGCCATGGAGGGGGTAGAATTCGGAGAAAGTAGCTTTAATCTTCAGCTGGGGGATAGTCTTTTCATGTATACTGACGGAGTTACAGAAGCGATGGACAACTCGGGAAATCTCTTTAGTGAAAAAAGGACCGTTCAAGAGCTGGAGCAGCTTTGTGGTAAGACATGTGGGCATCTCCTTGAAGTCATGAGACAAAAGCTATCCGATTTCGCCCAGAATGCAGAGCAATCCGACGACATAACGATGTTAGCCTTTCGCTTTCAGAAAGAAAATTAATGATGGCAAACAAATGGTCCTCTTGGCTCGGTAGAATAGGGAAGTTTAGATAATACGATGTTTATCGAAGAATAGTTCCTTAGCATAGGAGGGGAGAGTATGTCCTTAAAAAGGATGAATAAGATCAGTTTGGAATTAGGATTATCCACTGACATGTTGCCGGTATTTCTAGCAGTTGTTGAGAAATCGGCGTTGGCTTTTACGATGGCGGAACGAGAGGCAATGTTTCTTACCTTAGCTGCTGAGGAGGTCTTTACTTATCTGGCCCAAGCAGGCACTGTGGAAGAATCCGTGCGAATGGTCTTAAGTGATGGGGGCTACTATATAAGGCTTGATTTCATATTCTCTAATCGAAGCTTAAATCTTAGAGCGTTTAATCTTAGTAACAGTATTGACCTAAGTGATGAGAATCGATTAGATGAGATCGGTTTGCTCATCGCCGCACGAACCGTTGATCGTATTCTTATTGAGTTCAATAAGCAGGGCAGTATGCAGTTATCCTTAGTCAAAGATAAGTCATATCCTCAGGGACAAGTACAAGCAATTAAGACAACGAGTGAGAGTGCTCCCTTGAACTCGACATTGCACTTTACTCAGCCAGATAATAACGATCTAAAGCTGTTTTGTCAGATGATACCTTCCTTTTACTCCTCGGAATCATTTCCGGATTTTTTCAACTATCCCGGTAAAGTTGTTGACATGGTGAGCAGTGGGGAATATCAAGCGATTCTTGCCTATGATGAGCAAGACCATATCTTAGGTGGCCTTGTCTGGGAACAGAACATTCGTAAAACGGTTGAATTCTATGGGCCATATAGCTTTAACGATCGTCCTCAGATCGCCGAAGGAATTCTGGAACAATGTCTTCAGGAGCTTGGTCGCTCAGAAGCTTCAGGTATTATGAATCGTTCTGCTGAGAAAGGACTTTATGCTCAGTATTTCGAAACGCTTGGACAAACTCATTTGGTTAAACCGGATGGAACAGTCTTGGAAAGAACTGCAATTTACAGGCAGTTGGGTGAAGATCCTGGATCTCGAGTATGGACGCACCCTGATTTAGTCGGCTATTTAGAAACCGAGTATCATCGCCTCTATCTTCCACGCGAAATTCTCCCAAGTGTCTCGATGGGCGAACACGCCAATCCTTTTTCTGTCTATACGGCGGCCTTTGAGCAAAGAACAATTACTCTCCGCGTGCTGTTAGCAGGGAAGGATGCGGAAGAGAACCTTCTCAAACACTTACAGCTTTTTCAACAAGAAAACTATTTAAACATCTTCTTTGAACTGGATTTGGGACAGACTTGGCAAGCTGAAATGGTGCCCACTTTGCTGGCGAGTCATTTTAAACCCTGCTTTATAATTCCCAATGCAGGTACATGCGATGTTGTTTTATTCCAGTATCAGGCAGGTACAGGTGAACTAAAATGACGATAAATCCTCTCGAAACGTTAGTTCCTTCCTATATCAATACGTTTAATGCTTATATCCCCAGTAAACCTGACCCTGAGCTTAAAAAACTATTTGGTTGTTCAACCCTTTATCGCTTGAATAATAATGAAAACCCTTTGGGGCCACCACCAGCAGTGCAAGAAATGTTGAGCAGATTTTCTCCTCCGAGGGCAGCGATTTATCCAAGTGGGGATTCCTATTATTTGCGGGAAAAGCTGGCCGAGAAATTCAAGCTTCATCCTGATCAAATTCTGGTCGGCAATGGGGCAAATGAAGTAATTACCTTTGTGATCAAGGCCTTCTGTGAAGCAGGAGACAATATCATTACTGCGGATAAAACCTTTGCGGTCTATGAATGGGTGGCGATTTTTTCAGGCTATGAAGCACGGTTGGTGCCTTTGAAGGAGTTTAGTTTTGATGACGAAGCAATGTTGGCACAAGTCGATGAGCGTAGCAAAATCTTCTTTGTTTGTAACCCGAATAATCCGACTGGGACCTATTGGAATCATGATAAGCTATGTGCCTTTTTAGACCGGGTGGATGGAAGACAAATCGTGGTCATCGATGAAGCTTATTGTGAGTTTGTGGACAAGGAAGATTTTCCGGATGGCATTGCTCTGATTGATCGCTATCCCAATCTCGTGATTTTCCGTACGTTTTCTAAGATGTACGGACTGGCAGGGCTGCGTATTGGCTATTTGGCGGGAAGTCTGGAGGTCGTCAATATCATTCGCAGAACCTGTGTTGTTTATTCAGTCAATACGTTGGCGCAAGAGGCAGCAATCCTTGCTCTTGAGGATTCAAACCATATAGAGCACACCAGACAATTGGTGCACGAGGAAAAAGCCTATCTGCATCGAGAGTTGACCCGCTTGGGACTGTCCTTTGTGATGAACGAGGGGAATTATTTGATGGTCAGGTTGCCGATGAGTGATACTCTGGCTTACCGCAAGCTGATGCCTAAGGGTGTTATGGTTCGTACCATGACGGGTTTTCGCTTTCCGAACTACATACGCATTACGATTGCCCCTCATGAGGCCATGGAAGCGTTCATTCGTGGGCTCGAAGCGATACTTTGAGAAAATTATAGCAAAAATACAAGTTATAGAACAAGGACGAGGTAATTGATAGGTTTTGTAACAAATAAGAGTTTTAAAGGAGAATAACTATGGATTTTCTAAATCGGTTGCAGCCTTTTTTACAAGAAGAGGGATTAGATATTCTAGCGCATTCGCACATAGCCTTGTCCGGATTGGGAGGCGTTGGTTGGGGTGGCTTGGCCGTGAGCCGTTATTTGCGCCGCAGTATCTTACGATTGATTTGCTAAATCTCAGCATGACAATAGCATCGGTTGAAGATTGAATGAATATAAACAAACTTTTATAAATATTGCTGGAAAAATAAATAAGGCTATCATAACAAAAAGGAGGAATTGTTCATGAGTTCTAGTGCCGATAATCAAGCAGGTGAAAATCCAATTCAAATCAGATTGATGCAGTCTGAAGACGCACCTGGGGTAGTGGAACTTTATAGGGCGGTCTATGGTGAGGAATATCCGGTTAAAACCGTTTATGACCCAGAGGCGATTATTCGACAGAAAGAAAATGGGGACATGATTCGCATTATTGCCCTAGATAATAGCAAGGTAGTCGGTCAAAATGCCATTTACCGTTCTGTCACATCTAACCCATTACTGTATGAAGAGGGACAAGGGATAGTGCGTCCTGAATATCGAAATCAGGAGATTTATGATAAGTGTGTTGCTTATGGACACAAGGAAGTTTATCCTCAATTGCAGATTGAGCAATTATGGGGCGAACCGGTCTGTAATCACGTTTTTACACAAAAAGCGGGTGTTCGGATAGGCTATTTTGAAACTGGCCTTGAATTAGATTTGATGCCGGCTTCCTCCTATGCAAAAGAACAGAGCAGTCAGGGGAGGGTATCTTCCTTACTTATGTTTAAGACCATTATCGCCCTTCAACAGACTATCTATCTTCCCGCGATTTATGCTGAAACTCTAAGCTATCTCTATTCAGCGCGTGATTTTGGACATGCGTTTCTTCCGTCTCAGGCAGCACTCCCCAATACACAGACCAAAGTTCAGACAGAAATCTATGCTGGTGCAGGAGTCGCCAGATTTACCCTTCTTGAAATAGGGAGTGATCTAGAAGACTCTTTGCTCGAACAGGAAAAGGAGGCCGTGTCCCAGGCGTGCTGCGTATTGCAAGTATATTTAAATTTAGCCAATCCAGCAGTAGGGGAAGCAGTCAATATTCTCAGGGAACATCAGTATTTTCT
>DAIEHY010000057.1 GCA_027353165.1 Desulfosporosinus sp. | reverse complement strand
TTCAAACAGTTTCTCTAAACGCGGGTAATAAACGATCGCTAAGTACATCGAGGGAATAATGATCAGAATTGACAGGATTATGGTGGCAAAGCTCACATTGACGGTCCTCAATAAGGCTTGCATAAACTCTGGACTACTAAAGAGCAGCTTGTAATAGGATAGAGTATACCCCTCAGGCAAGATAGTTGTACTCCACCTTGTCGCAACTGAGAATAGAAGGGTGGCCACGATCGGGAAAAACAGATAGGCGAAGATAATCACCAAAACCAGTTTAGAAACAATCCCTCGTTTCATTGTCCCACCCCTCCGCCGTTTTTCTTAAGCCTCTCATTAATAATAATGGACGCTACCAAAAAGCCAGCCATAATGACTGCTAAGGCACTTGCCAAAGAAGGATCCGGGAAAATATCCCCTGTGACTAGGTTAGCGATTGTGATTGAAACAAGGCTGTTGTTCGAGCTTGTTAAAGCGTAAGCTGTGGCATAAGCTCCTAGGGAATTGGCAAAAAGCAACGTAAAACTGCCCAGCATCGAGGGCAATAAGATGGGCAAACCAATCTTGAGCCAGAAATGAAAACGACTGGCCCCTAAAATTTGAGCCGCTTCTTGAATATCCTGCCTAAGGGCATAGACTGCAGGATACATCAGCATAAAGGCCAAAGGTACGCTAAAATAAATATAAACTAGGACGATCCCCGTCCAGCTGAACAGGTTAAAACCCATGCCGTACAGGTCCAGCCCCATTTTTTCCTTCATTAAGACCGTTACAAGACCATTGACCCCCAAGAGAATGATATAGGCAAAGGCCAACGGCACCCCAGAAAAATTCGAGGTCATATTAACCAACGTCAAGAGTTTTTCCCGCCAGGCTTCTCCTATTGAACGCAACGATAAAGCGCCAATGGTACCAATAACCAGACCAATAACTCCTACGGCCACGGATACTAATAAACTGTTTTTCAAAGAAATTACATAATATTTACTCTGAAACACTTGGGCATAGCTTTGAAAGCTAATTCCAGTCGAAGTATGTACACTACTATAAATTATATATCCCATAGGGAGGATTTCGAAGGCTAAAGCGAAGATAATTAAGGGAATAAATGGAACCCAAAGAATTCCACCTCGCCGCAACTCTTGGCCGAGCCGTTTAACTAAGTTATTCTTCATTTTATAAGGCCTCCTCGCCGCAAACGACTTTGGAACAGTTTAAATACTGAGGAAAAGCCTGACTTGATAACAATCTGTATAAAGACCGATGTCCCGTCAGGCTTTTCCCTATAGTAAGGTGCAGAGAGAGTGAGTGAACATTATTGCGAGACTATTACATTATTTCTCCACAGATCGGGGATTGTTTTCATATTCTTTTCCCAAGCCGCGAAGTCCTTAATTGGTTTAGCTGATCCATATTGTTCTTTCGGTACCATCGTTTTCGCGATATCTGCAGGAATTTGTACTTTGTCTCGAATGGGCCGAGCAAACCCTTTGGCTAAAAGAACTTGTCCTTCGTCACTTAAGAGGTAATCTTGGAAAGCTTTAGCCGCATTGGGATGTGGCGCGTATTTATTAATGATCGAGACATAAGCACTTGCCACAGTACCATCCGTAGGGATAACAACCTGGTAATTTTCTTTATCCGCCAAGCGAGAGCGATAACCAAGCGCGTTGAAATCCCAAAGAATGCCTACAGGAACTTCACCCTTTTGGAAGATGCTGAAAATATTATCACTGGGTTTGAGATTGCCAGCTTTGGCTAACTTAGCAAAATAGTCAATCCCTGGCTTTAAGTTGTTTTCATCCCCACCGTTAGCAAACGCGGCTGCCAGAATTGCAGCTTGTGATTGGGCCGCTTTTAAAACATCCCCCGTGACGACGGCACCTTTATATTCTGGTTTAAGTAAATCAGCCCAGCTCTTGGGAACCTCTTTAACCAGCTTGGTGTTAACTAAGAAAGCAATTGTGCCGACGTACTCCCCAGTCCAAAGACCATCTTTATCTTTGGCCCAATCCGGGATTTCGCTCCAAGTTGGCCCCTTGTGAGCTTGGACGACATCGCGAGCTATAGCAACATTACCAAACGTAATGCCCACATCCCCAATATCAGCGACAGGGCTGCCTTTCTCAGCGTCGAACTTAGCAATTTCCTCGGCACTCGTCATATCTGTATCAGAGTGAGTAACCTCATTTGACTTGGTGAAATTACCCCAAATCTCGCCTAGATTTGCCCAGGCATCTGGCATGCCATAGGAAACAACCTTCCCTTCCTTTTTCGCAGCGTCTTTGAGCGCTTGCCCAGTCAATTCACCGGCAGGCTTAGCCTCTTTGACCGGTTCAGTTGCAGTCTTCGTTCCACACCCAGTCAAAAGGCTACTCATTAAGAATGCGCCAATCATAACGCAGGTAAGGGATTTCCTTGTCCTCTTTAACATTGTCGTTCCTCCTCATAAACAATATTCTTGTGAAGTTCCTAAGTACATGACTTGTCCAATCTTTCACAGACCTAGTGAGAAAGCCTCTCACCTCCTCCGCAACGTTTGTTTACAATGTTATTTACGTATATCCATTCACTGTCCCTGAAGTCAAATCTCAGTATAGTTTTATTGCTCGGTCTAACCTCAGAGTCAAGATGAAGGCCAATGAAAGCACTTTTCTAAATAAAGCGCTCTGGGTAATTTGTGATCGCCATATCAGCACCGGAAATTGCAACATGTTCCATCTCCCAGGCTTCGTCCACTGTCCAAGTATGGATACCGATTCCCCGCAAATGACTTTCCCGTACTAATTCTGGGCTGACAAAGGCATAGTGGGGGTGCAAATGGCTTGCCCCTATATTCTGAGCATAAAGCCAAGGCGAGATTAACCCGCAGTCATAAATTAAGCCCGTTTTCAGATGTGGATAATTCTCTATTACTTCCACTATTGTCTTATGTTCAAACGAAGAAATTATACTTTGGGAAGTCACTCGATACTTTTCTAATAAGTCCACCACTTGACCAACAATTCCCGGGTATTCAATCAAGCCCGTTTTAATCTCAACATTAAGGATCAGGGGCCTTCCTATCAGCATTTCCAGCAGTTCTGCTAAAGTTGGAATTGGAGCATACATCCTGAATCCAACTCCAAAATTCAGTTTCTTAAGTTCTTTAAGCGTAAAGTCCTTAACCCAACCAATCCCATCACTCGTCCGATCAACACGTTCGTCATGACAAATGACAACTTCTCTGTCTCGTGACAGTTGTACATCAAACTCAAAGCCATCCACCCCAAATTCAAGGCCCTTGGCAAAGGAAAGCAACGTATTTTCTGGAGATGTACCCGCAGCCCCCCGATGGCCCAAAATTTTCATACTATCTCTCCTTAACCTCTCTACGCCTAATGTTTAGTAGATTTTTGTAATCTCTGAATAATCCTTCATTTTATCATAACACTAAACTCTTGCTTTTGCTCATTTCTAAAAACCCTTTATTGATATCTTAAACAATTCCCATAACTACCTTGGCAATATTTACTGTGTGCTCATCTACTTGATATAAGAGATTTATTAAGTCTAACGTAAAATAACGGAATTTCTCTTCAATCTTCAGATTGCTTTCTGGTCCGCTTTGCTGAGGGCCTTGAGCAAGAAAACCAAACTGCAAGTCTCTCTGTACACGAGCAGTCTCAGGATGTTCACGAATTACTTCTGCTGCCCTTTGTGAATCCCACTGAGTTAAAGCCTCCAGCACGGTCGCAAAATGACCCATTACCTGCTGATATAAATCATCGAGATGCTCCCAATTTTCAGTCGGAAATCTCAAATTCTCACGATGCAATTTGTTGGTTAGTTGCACCATAGCCATAATTGCATCCCCAATATATTCAAATTCTTTGGCAATAAATTGGAGGTTCATGCTTTCTTCTGCCTGCTCATCTGTCAGTCCTTTCTGAGATAGGACCGCCAGAAAACGCATAGTGTGTCGATAATACCAATCCACACCCTCTTCAGCCACAGCCACCTTATCGGACAAATCTTCACTACTCGATAAGAGCGCTTCCGGAACTTTTTGCATCATCTTCGTAAAGATGAACTTGCCCAAGGCACATATCTCTCCATGGGCTTGTTTAAGGGCAACAGCCGGAACCTCCAAGGAAACTTCATCAATGACTTGGAACTTCAAGGGATTATCTTTGCCGGCACGATCCGGAACCACATGTTTTAGTCCTTGGGCAATAATGTGGTTCAGGGGAAAAAATAAGATAACCATTAAAACCGCAAAGAGCAAATGGGCATTGGCGACCTGTCGTTGTACATTACTCGTTGTCCATTGGATAAGCTGTGCGAATTGTGTCAAAAATGGATACACTAGAACCGCTGCCACTACTTTATACCCTGTATTTGCTATCGCCGTTCGTTTAGCATCCGTCTTTTGCGCAGTTAAACTTGTTAGTAATGTGGTAACTGTACCTCCAATATGAGCTCCAATAACCAACGGAACAACAGCTGAGAGACCCAATAAATGTTGCCCTGCCAGAGACATCATAATTGCGAAAACCGCTGTGCTACTCTGAATTACAGTGGTTAAGATAAGCCCCACGATGATCGCCAGAAAAGGCTGGCTTCCCAATTGAGAGAGAAAGATATAAACTTCAGGAATATTACGAAGGGGAGCCGTAGCGTTCGACATATTGGCCATTCCGACAAAGATTAATCCAAAACCAATTAAAGAATGTCCTAAATGCTTCCACTGTTTCTTACCAGAAAAATAAAGAATGACACCTATAAATATGGCTCCTAATGCCACATCAAGAATTTGAAAAGCAATAAGTTGAATGGAGATCGACGTCCCCACTGCCGAGCCTAAAACAATGCCCAATGCCTGCCCAAGATTCATCATTCCTGCATTGACAAACTCTACAACCAAAACAGTTGTTGCGGCACTGCTTTGAAAAGCAACGGTGATAACCATCCCCAACAAAACAGCCATAAAGGGTTTCTTGGTAAGCGATTGAAGAATTTGTTTAAGACGATGTGCAGCAAACTTTTGCAGGGCATCTGACGTTGTTTGCACTCCGTACATAAAAAGACCCAACCCGCCCAAAAACACCAAAACAGTCCCGATCACTTATCTGCTTTCAACTCCTTTTGACCCCAAGAAGTCTGGCTATGAAACGTAGAAAAAAGCCGCAAACAAACCTGTTAAAAACAGATAAATTTGCGGCTTTCTCTATAACTCCAGCCTTAAATATCAACTTTTGAGTGATTAATTTAACCTATTATAGTTATGACTATAATATACGCATTTTCAGAATTAAGCAATTAATTTTTAGCCTTAATACCTCTTCCTAACCGACGTTGCCGAAATTCCTAACTCATCACGGTACTTGGCAACAGTACGCCTGGAAATCTCCATATCTCTGGCCTTTAGTAAGTCTGCTAACTTTTGATCCGAATAAGGGTTCTTGGGATTTTCCGTAGCAATAATATCTTTAAGAACCAGTTTGATGACATCAGTCGTTATCCCTGAGTCGTTTTGATTTCCTCGCCCCATACTATTGGCAAAGAAGAACTTGAACTCGAAGATCCCCTTTGGAGTTTGAACATATTTATGGGCAGTGGCCCGGCTGACAGTGGATTCATGAACTCCGATTTCTTCCGCAATATCTCTTAATGTGAGTGGTCTGAGATGGCGTATCCCGTGGCGAAGAAATTCAGTTTGCCACTTTACAATGGCATTTGCTACTTTATAAAGGGTGAGACGACGTTGTTCAATACTACGAATCAGCCAAGCCGCTGCATTCAGCTTCTGCTCGACAAATTTACGGGTTTCAGTTCCCTCGTCTTGGCCTAACGCATCGCGGTACACTTTGTTGATCCCTAGGCGGGGTACCGTAATATCGTTAACTAGGATTATAAACTCCCCTTCAATCTCTTCAATCACCACATCGGGGACGACATAGCGCACTTCTCCCGGGCTGGAAAATCTCAGACCTGGTTTAGGGTCTAACTTTCGCACCATATCCGCCAGTTCCTGAACCCGATTTAAGGAGATTTTAAGCATATGAGCAATTCTTTGTAAACGTCCCGCTGCCAAGTCCTCTAGATACTTTAAAAACTCTGCTAATTCTGGTGGATTATCTGGAAGAAGAGGCAATTGTAAGCGAAGACATTCCTCTAAATTCCGAGCCCCAACTCCCAACGGATCAAGCGTCTGAACTAGTGACAAGGCTTCTTCGGCTGTTTCAAGCGAAACCTTCATTTCATCGGCAATCTCTTTTGTGGATATTGCGAGATATCCATTATCATTTAAATTCCCCACTATATATTCTGCCACGGATAAAGAAGTCGTGGCCTTTTGAACATGAAGTTGTTCCAGTAAATAATCTAGAAGCGTAGGTGCTGCTGCAGTAAACGGGTCAAATCGTTGATTGTCCTCCAGCGTCACACGTTCCTGTCGCACACGATTTTCATCCTGATCCTGAAAATACTCTTGCCAATCTACTTCCCATTTTTCATCGGGAGCCTTCTCCTCCACCACCACAGGGGGCTCTACCTCTCCCTTAGTTTCTGGATTTTCCTCAAGATTTTCTAGTAAAGGATTTTCTAAGAGCTGCTCCTCAACATACGTGGATAGGTCAAGTGCGGACAGCTGTAAAATTGTAATTGCTTGGCGTAATTCCGGAGTCATAATTAGTTTCTGAGTTTGCTCTAGATTCAAACCATACCCTAACCGCACCTTTTTCCCCCCATATCTACAAATTTAAGGTTCATGTCATGGTTTTTACTTTAAAGTTCCCATCTTTTGGCCCCGCATACGCTCAGCAAACTCGTCAATTTTTCGCATGCGATGATTAACGCCGGATTTCCCGACCTTCGGACGGAGCATCTCTCCAAGCTCTTTTAAACTGGCGTCCGGGTATTGAAGCCTAAGCTCCGCCATATTCCGCAAAGTGTCTGGCAAAGCCTGCAAACCCGCTTTCTCCTGAATATATTGAATATTCTCCAACTGGCGCACAGCAGCATCCACAATTTTATCGAGATTCGCGGTCTCACAATTTACTAAGCGATTGACTTGATTACGAACATCTTTAAGTACACGAACATTCTCGAACTCTAAAAGGGCATGATGTGCGCCCATAAACCCGAGAAAATCTACGATATGTTCACTTTCTTTGAGATATATTACATACCAATGCTTGCGCATGCTAACTTTAGCGCCTAACTTAAAACGATTGATCAATTGGCATAATGCTTTAGCATGTTCGGGGTCATTGCTAACAATTTCGAGGTGATAAGTACCCTCAGGATTATTCATCGACCCCCCAGCCAAAAAAGCTCCTCTTAAATACGCTTTTTGGTCACAACGCTTTTTGATTAGATTGGGTGCGATGCCAGGATAGATTTGCCCCTCTTCGTCTACCAAACCGATGTTTTTTAGATCTTCTAATCCACGAAGGTAGATTTTAACTAAGTAGGAGTTATTCTTGCGTAATCTAAGTTTACGTCGAACCACAATCTCCAGCGGGCGCTTCAGCACGTCCTTTGCAAGACGATAAATCTTGCGAGCCACTGGAGCACTTTCTGTCATAACATTTAAAGTGTACTTCTGGTTGGTACTGATTTGGAGTGTACCGTCCATCCGGATTAGAGCCGCCAGTTCAGATAGCTCACAACAAGCTTTTTGATCGCTCAAACGAGCTAATTCTTCTTTTGTAATCGCACTAAAAGACAATTCCCCAACCCCCTTTTTCGAGGCACGATGCGCGAGGTTCGAATGTCGCAAATCAAGCTTCATGGTTCGCTCTTCGCGCCTCCCGTTAGCGGAGCTTCTGAGTGAGCAGATAAGCATCGACTAAGGCAATGCGCTCTCCCATGGGTTTCAAACGGAAAAGCAAGCGTATAAGTTCTTTTGCCAACCGATCTGAATCGTGGCGCACAACATTTCCCTCTTGCACTAAATTTGCCTCAAAATACTTGGCACCCAATTGCTGAACCACCTTAGGGTCAGCAATCACTGGAACGGCTTCTTCCACAATGTAGCGCCTGAGAAGTGTATCCGTAATCTCTCCCTTAGTAGCCAGTACCGCATCGACGAAGCCCGATCCGCAGTGATCCAGAATCGCTCTAAGGTGATCAGACACTCGATAACCGTCCGTCTCACCTTTTTCTGTCATGACATTACATACATAGACACAAGGGGCGTTCACTTCTCGAATTTTATCTCTAAGACCTTTGACGAGCAAATTCGGCAGAACGCTTGTATAAAGGCTACCCGGACCTAAAACAATAAGATCAGCCTCCTCAAGTGCCCGCATAGCATCTGGTAATGGTTTGCAATCGCTTGGTTCAAGGTAAACTTTGTTGATTTTTCCCTCGGTCAACCGAACTGAAGTTTCTCCTATGACTCGAGTCCCATCCTCTAAATCTGCCATAAGTACCACTTGGTCTAACGTCGAGGGGAATACCTTACCACGTAGAGCAAACACTTTGCTAACCTGTTCAATCCCTTTCTGAAAATCTCCAAAGGTATCAGTTAGCCCTGCCAAAAGCAGGTTACCCAAGCTATGCCCTTTGAGCTCACCGCTATCAAAACGGTAAGAGAAGAGAGTGTCCATAATATCTTCAGTATCAGCCAAGGCCACCAGACAACTGCGTACATCTCCGGGGGGTTGGATACCCATTTCATCCCGTAACTTTCCTGAGCTACCACCATCATCCGAAACAGTGACAATCGCAGTCAGATTACAAGTATAATGCTTAAGTCCGCTCAGAAGGGCTGAGAGCCCAGTCCCACCACCTACTACGACAATCTTTGGTCCTCTCTTTAAATAATGTCGAGCGTATATCACATCTACAATTCTTGCTTCGTTTTCAGGAAGCACCGATGAAATAATAGAGTACAGCATTCGTTTAAAACCTATAATAATTAAGATGATCCCAAAAAGACTGACAATAACACCCGTTGGTACGGCTATATGCCTAGTGCTACCCGTTATATGATATATGACTTCACGGAACTGCAACTCAGCATAGCCAATGGCTACTCCATCATTCATAACAGAAAACCCTGTTGCGAAAAGGAAGATTCCGAGAACTGCCAGCATAAACCAACGTTTTACCCTTAAATTAGGGTAGAGCCATTTTAAAAATCTTGAAAATCTCTCACGATTTTCAGTTTTCATCGCGCCGTTCCACCCTTTTGATTTATTGTGGCGTCCCGATGTTTAACGGTGATGGCGTAATTCCGCTCCTTAAGAAATTGCCCCACTCTATCCGCAATAGCTACCGAGCGATGTTGTCCTCCTGTACAGCCAATTCCAATTACTAAGTGGGTTTTCCCCTCTTTGATATAGTTAGGAAGGATATATTCAAGCAGAGCCAAGTATTTTTCCATAAATTCTTGGGCCATTTGATTGCCAAAGACATAGTCTCTCACTAACGCGTGCTCTCCGGTCAGGGAACGTAACGTTTCAACATAATAGGGATTCGGAAGAAAGCGTACATCCATAACCAGGTCGGCGTCCATCGGGATGCCATACTTAAAACCAAAAGATATCATAGAGACAGCCATTTGATCGAGCCCCTGAGACTTACAAAAAAGTTCTGCTACTTGAGTCCGAAGTTGCTGGGCACTTAAGCAAGACGTGTCGATTATATTGTCAGCCCGGATTCTCAACTCCTCAAGCTGCTGTCGTTCGGCTTGAATTCCATCTAATACTCGTCCATGAGGAGACAAAGGATGACGCCGACGGGATTCTTTATAACGGCGAATTAATGTTTCATCGGATGCATCGAGAAAGAGAACTTCGAGACGAAAGCCTTCCTTTTCAAGATTGGCTAAGGCCTCACTCAATGAGGAAAAGAATTCCCCTCCACGCAAATCACACACAATCGCGGCTTTAGAAACTTTTCCTCGGGACTGGGCACAAAGCTCAGCAAATTTCACCAGAAACGTAGGGGGTAAATTATCAACACAGAAAAATCCTTGGTCTTCAAGACTTTGCATGGCCTGAGTCCTTCCCGCTCCTGATAACCCTGTGATGACAATGAGTTCCAATCCTTGTTTATTCACTAGTATCACCTCCTACTTTAGTCGATTATGGCAGTTAGCTTTTGGCTAAAATCTTTCCAGCCTGTTCTTGGGCACTGACCAGAGCCTCTAAAGGAGCTACGCTTCCAGTTAAGGCATTACTCCACGCCGAATCTTGTAGTGGAATCAGCTTCCATTCCAGAGCATCTCCGTCTAAGGCCCAGGCCTTGCTAAAGGCCAACTTCGCCTGTGGAAAAACCCCTTTCTGCGCTTCTGGTCGTTGGTAGAACCCTGTATTGGCAGGAAGAAGACGTCCTGCTTCCTGCATTGCCCCTTCGACCTCTGGTGTGAGCAAAGCTTTTTCCACGATTTGAATTGCCGCCGTCATCGTTTCATTCGTTTTAATGGCCGAATTCGCGATCCCTAGGGTGGTTCCGAGTAGTGGCTGCCCCTGTCTATTGACTAAATCAGATAGCAGCATGCATCCCCATGGGACATTCAGTTGAGTCAACGATTTTGCAACACTTGCCCCTGCTAGCATATAAGGAGTTTGACCACTGGAAAATGCAGTAAGCGCTGCCGGATCAATCCGCAGAGCATTAGCACTCTTCCAGGTCAAAAGCTGTTGAAGAAATGCCACATTGCTAGGATCATCTAAGACTGGAACTCCTCCATTCATCAACCTTCCACCCTGACCATTCCACCATGCTGAAAGTGTGGCAGTATTTAAGGCAGTAACGGAAACCCCTCCCTTAGCGGAAAATAAGTCCGTCAAATTGACTGGAACCCCAGCTGTATCTGTTCTGAAAAAAAGCAAAGGGACATCGGTTAACCAAGGAAGACCATACCCCTTCCCGCCGAATCGAAAACCTTGCGAAGCTGCAGGAAACCCCTCTTGATCCTCGTACGCGGCAGGTGCCAAGGCCCCCTTTTCATAAAGCTGATGGATAATCTCACGAGAGGCAATGAATAGTTCCGGACCTTCTCCTCCCGCTTCCGCTTGATAGGAAGTGGCAACAAAATTTTGCTCTGGAACGTAGCTAAGT
>DAIEHY010000056.1 GCA_027353165.1 Desulfosporosinus sp. | reverse complement strand
TCCATATTTCGAAACACTTAAATAGACGCTTTCAGCGGGTTGATGCTTATCCACTTGCTGATAAAGCTGC
This sequence comes from Desulfosporosinus sp., assembly GCA_027353165.1. GTDB lineage: Bacteria > Bacillota > Desulfitobacteriia > Desulfitobacteriales > Desulfitobacteriaceae > Desulfosporosinus. Next base: position 10,990 of record DAIEHY010000056.1, on the reverse strand, counting down.
TCACGAATCTCTTGACAACGTGCCACAGGATCATCTTGGGGAGCCCCATGAGACGGCAAATAATTTTGTGCTTGAAGTGCTTCAATAACGTCCAAACTCTGAAAATAACTTGGTAATCCGCTTACAACTTGGTTTCCATCCTGCCAAATTCCTGGGTACGGTATTTCATTGGGAAGAAGCATATCTCCTGAAAAAAGGAGACGATCTTTCTCATTATAAAACGACATATGACCTGCCGTGTGACCAGGGCTAAAAATCGCCCGTAAAGGATTGTCCCCGACGAGAATTGCCTGATCAGGCTCAATTAAACTTACCTTTTCGGGCAAGGCAGTTAACATCCGAAAATGTTGGTAGACCTTCATCATTCCTGCAATTTCCTGTTCCGGAACACCCCACTCTTGGGTAGCCCAGTCATTTAACTTCACGAATGCATGTCCCTGGACAAAACTAGACCATTCTTGATAATCTCTGGAGCCCACTAAAACACGAGCTCCTTCTTGTGCAAAACTTGCGGCCGCTCCAGCATGGTCAACGTGCCAATGTGTAACCAATACTTGTTCCAACCGCTTTATACCGATGTGTTTCATACTATTGTGAACTGCTTCGATCACTTCGGGGGTATTGGTTCCTGTATCAATAAGGGTAGGAACTTCGCCAGCAATTAGATAAAGATTAACAGAATCTACATTTATAGGAACTTGAACATTGAGCAGATAAACATTTTGGGCGACTTCCTTTAATTCAAACATTATAATTCTCCTATCAAAAAAGAACATTCGTTCATTACTACAGATCGTCAAAGATTGCATGCACCCAATCGTTCTAAAAAAATAACCCCTTTGCAAAAAAGGCCATGTCTTAAGACGATGGCCCTTTTACAAAAAAGAATTGGCTTTGCTCTAAGAAAGGAGCAAAGCCCATTTCTTTATTAACCTTAGTAATTAGTTGGGTATACTTCTTTTTCAATGATATATTGTGCAATTTCTTGGCGCATACCAATCATGTCGACGTTTGGTCGGCGAACAAGCTTGCGCATTCCTGCCAAAACAGTGCTTAGGGAATCCCCTTTCTCTACTGCGCAAAGAACTTCCTTAGCTTGTTGCTCGAGTATAGTAAACGCGCCATAAGCTCCAAGAGTTGCTGCTTTCTCAACAAAGGCTTTATGCTCATCAGAAACATTAAGGGTTTGAACTTTTTGAGCACGAAGAACAGCACTTTCCATGGCATAGACTTGAAGTACCATCTCAGCCATTCCGGTTAAGACGAATTGATTGTCTTTTAAAGCCATTCCCATGTTTTGAGCTGCTAACCCAGCCGCCATTAAGCACAATTTCTTGGCCTTTTGTGTCATTTGATTAAGTCCCGCTAAACCTTCTGCATCGCCACTCATTCCTCCAGAAAGCAAATCTTTGCTAACGGCTTGAGCCGCTTGAAGCAACGGGAGCTCACCGGTCATTGCCCTTTTTAAGAGAGTTCCAGGTACGAGTAAGCGGTTGATCTCATTCGTTCCTTCAAAGAGACGATTGATGCGAGAGTCACGATACATCCGTTCAATTGGATACTCTTTAATAAAGCCATAGCCACCATGAATTTGAACCCCTTCATCGACGGCGTAATCCAAAACCTCTGAAGCATATACTTTGTTAAGAGAACATTCAATGGCATATTCCTCTAAGGCTTTACCCGCTTCTTTACGGCAGTCGCCGGTGAGATCTAAGCCATGGAACCCGGTTTCCATGAGACCAGCTGTGCGATAGACTACACTTTCGGCCATATACGTCCGAACAGCAATTTCAGCAATCTTCATTTGAATTGCTCCAAAGGTGTTCAGTGCTACGCCAAATTGTTTTCGCTCAGAGGCATATTTTAGAGCTGTTTCCAGCACAACTTGTACACTTCCGATGGCTCCAGCAGCCAGTTTAAAGCGACCGACATTCAAGATATTGAAAGCAACAACATGTCCTCGACCAAGTTCTCCGACAATGTTTTCTACAGGAACCATGACATCTTCCAAAATAACTTGACGAGTAGAAGAACCTTTAATTCCCATTTTTTGTTCTTCTGGTCCAAAAGACAGACCTGGTGATTCGCGTTCCACAATGAAATTGGTCATTTTTCCATCTACTTTAGCATAGACCAAGAAGACATCTGCAAAGCCTGCGTTGGTGATAAATTGTTTTGTTCCATTTAGACAATAGTGGGTTCCCTCTGCATTAAGAACAGCTGTAGATTTTGCCCCCAAAGCATCCGAGCCTGAACCAGGCTCAGTCAAACAGTAAGCTGCTACTTTGGTACCATTAGCTAAACCTGGGAGATACTTGGCTTTTTGCTCTGGTGTACCAAAATAAACAATGGGCAAAGTTCCAATTCCAGTATGTGCTGCATAAGCGACCGCAAAGGACCCGCCACGAGGAACTTCTTCACCCACGACCACCGTGGAAGCTTTATCCATTGCTAAACCTTCAAATTCCTCAGGGACCTCTAAGCCGAGTAATCCCAATTCCCCAGCTTGACGCATAAATTCGCGAACAACGCCTTCTTGTTGTACCTCCATCTCTTCTATTTTCGGTGCAACTTCCTTCGACATAAAATTATGTGCCATCCGCTTAAGTTGTTTATGATCTTCATTTAATTCCTCGCGAACATATACTTGGTCCGGAGATACCTCAGCCAGTAAAAAGCCGCCTCCACGTAATTCCAATTCCATGATGTTATCCTCCTCTTAATCAAGGTGTTAGCTAAATGTCTCCTGTATAAAAAGACATTTAACCAGCTCCCTCATATTTCTGTAGTAAAATCAACTGAACTATTTCATAATTTTCATTTTCTGCACTTCCATTGGGCTTGCCCTATCAAGGCATCCGATCCCCGCGTCCATACGGAAGCACGGGAACCGTCTCCCACGTTCCCCACGTTCCCAGCCCCGTTAACCAGAAACTAAGGGGACAAATTACTAAGTGAACACATTAGTGAAGTTCACGGTAAAGTGAGTGCCGATGCTGAAGCATTATTACGCCTAGGTTCACATCGTGCGCTACCCAGAGGTTGGCGTAATAGCTTCAGCATCCAACGAACGAGTGAACGCAACGTGTGTGAGCGTGCAATGGCTCCTTACTTTCAAAGACCCAAAGACCTACAATAACTCGTAAACTCCGGCTGCACCCATGCCTCCACCGATGCACATGGTTACCATGCCATATTTAAGTTTTCGCTTACCCATTTCACTTAAGAGAGTGGCTGTAAGTTTTGCTCCCGTGCAACCCAGTGGATGCCCAAAGGCAATAGCTCCGCCGTTAACATTGACTTTTGCGGGATCGATGTTTAGTGTCTTAAGGATCGCCAGCGATTGAGAAGCAAATGCCTCATTTAGCTCGAATAAATCAATATCCGCAAGGGTCAAACCGACTTGTTTTAACACTTTTGGAATCGCCTTAATCGGTCCTATACCCATGAGCTCTGGTTCTACACCCGCAACCGCAAATCCACGCCACACAGCAATGGGTTTGAGACTAAGCTCCTTAACCTTTTGTTCTGACATAAGAAGAGCGATGGCTGCACCGTCACTGGTCTGGGACGAGTTCCCTGCCGTTACAGTACCCCCATTTTTAAAGGCTGTCCGTAGTTTCCCCAGTGATTCAGCCGTAGTTTCCGGACGAATACCTTCATCTTTGGAAAACCATTTTTCGCCCGGTTTACCATACATAGGTAAAGGAAACGGTACAATCTCATCATCAAAACGGCCACTGCTTTGAGCTGCCCAAGCTTTTTGATGACTGGCGGCTGCAAAAGCATCTTGCTGTTCACGAGTTATTTCATATTTTTTAGCCACATTCTCAGCAGTAATACCCATCGAAACATAAGCCTCTGGAGCATGTTTCACTAAAAAGGGATTGGGGGCTGGTTTCATACCACCTAGTGGTACTGCTGACATGCTCTCCGCTCCACCAGCAATCATAACCTCTGCTTCGCCCAAGCGAATTCGGTCCGCAGCCATGGAAATCGCTTGTAAACCGGAAGAGCAAAAGCGATTAACGGTTACGCCTGAAACTTCAATGGGTAACCCAGCGCGCAGAGCCATGATCTTGGCCATATTCATGCCCTGTTCTCCCTCTGGAAAGGAGCAACCAATAACGCAGTCTTCAATCTCTACTGGTTTTAGCGAAGGAACCCTCTTAAGAATATCTTGAATGACGTATGCACCTAAATCATCCGGACGAACCTGTGCTAAAGAACCTTTAACGGCTTTACCGATGGCTGTCCGCTTAGAGTCAATAATATACGCTTCTTGCATGCTTATCCCCCCTTAATTCCGTAATGGCTTGCCCTTGGCGAGCATATGGCGGATACGATCTTGAGTTTTTGGTTCTCCTACTAGGCTCATAAATGCCTCTCGCTCGAGGTCTAACAAATACTGTTCATCTACAAGCATACCGGCTGGACGATCTCCGCCGCTCATAGCAAAAGCAAGTTTGTTGCCGAGATGTTGATCATATTCCGAAATATAATTTCCTTCACGCATACCATGAAGTGCTAGCTCTAAAGTGGCCCGGACACCAGGCCCTCCGACTTTGACCTTAGTAGGTAAATTAGGTCTGAAGTTGCGAGCTAGGTCAATTACCCGAGCCTTAGCATCCAAGATAACATGATCAGGATTCATACTGTAGCGATCATAATTACGTAAGAAACCAAGCTGACGAGCCCTTTCTGCGCTATTTGAAACTTGAGCCATTGCCACCGCTTCAAAACGTTTAGCAAAGAAATAATCTGGTGATACTTGAATCCCAGGTAGTACCCCCTCCATAGCACGAACTGCCATTTCTTTAGTACCGCCACCACCAGGAATTAAGCCAACGCCTAGTTCAACGAGTCCCATATATAACTCCGAAGATGCTTGAATGGCATGGGAGTGTAAGCAAATCTCTGCTCCACCACCAAGCGTCATTCCAAAGGGCGCAGCGACTACTGGTTTTTTGGCATATTTTATCGCCATCATTTCGTTTTGCAGAGCCCGAATCATGAGATCAATTTCATCCCAGTTTTCCTCTTCAGCTTCAAGGAGAATGAGCATGAGGTTTGCACCGACGCAGAAATTCTTGCCTTGATTGCCAATGACCATTCCCAAATAATTCTTTTCTACTTCAACCAGCGATTTTTGGACCATGGTAACGATGTCCGCACCGATGGAATTATTTGGAGAATGGAATTCTAAGCAAGCTACACCATCTCCCAGATCCATCAGGCTTGCACCAGCGTTGCCAAAGATTTCTTTACCTTGTTTATGGGCTTGCTTAAAGGAGAAAGCAAAAGGATTTACCGCTTTTGGGAGATACTGACCGGCTTCAAAATATGAAACTTGGCCCGATTCGCTCTTTTGATAGAAGCGTCCGCTCCCTGTAGCTAATACTTCTTCAACCAGGGGAGGAAGTTTTCCCCCTTCGGCAACTACACGATCTGCGATTACTTTAACCCCTAGGGCATCCCAAAGTTCAAACGGTCCCATTTCCCAGTTAAAACCCCAGCGCATGGCTTCGTCGATGCCGGAAATGTTATCCGCAATATCCTTAGCGATCGTCGCAGCATAGAGCAAAACAGGCTTTAAAACACTCCACGAAAACTCAGCCCCGGCATCTTTACCGCTGACCAGAGTACGAATTTTTTCAGCTAAACCGCCTGCTGCTTTCGCTTTATCTAAAGAAGCAAACTTCACGGCCTTTTTAGGAACATAGGTCATTGTATGAGGATCGAGCACTTCGATGACTTTACCTTGGGGACCTTTAGATTTCTTATAAAACCCTTGCTTAGTTTTATCTCCTAGCCAACCATTGGTCAGCATTGTTTGCATGAATTCAGGTAGTGTGAAATTCTCTTTTTCCGAAGGTACTCCGACAGCTACTGTATTAGCAGTATGGATGAAGGTATCCAACCCGACTAGATCAACAGTTCTGAAGGAAGCACTCTTTGGACGTCCCATGACAGGTCCAGTAAGAGCATCCACTTCATCGACGGTCAAGCCTGAACGGAGCATTTCTTGGAGTGTTACAGCTAAGCCAAACACGCCAATCCGATTGGCAATGAAATTGGGTGTATCTTTGGCTAAGACTACCCCTTTGCCCAAAACCCTTTCGCCAAACTCGGAAAGAAACTTAATAATTTCCGGGTCTGTATTGGGACCAGGGATTATTTCTAAGAGTTTCATATAGCGTGGGGGATTAAAGAAGTGTGTCCCTAGGAAATACTGCGTAAAGCTCTCTGGTAAACCCTCCACCATGGATTTTAAGGAGATTCCCGAGGTATTTGAGGTAACAATCGTACCCGGCCGAACATGGGCAGCTACTTTTTTAAAGAGATCTTGTTTGATATCAAGGCGTTCTACAACCACCTCAATTACCCAGTCCACCTCACTTAAGCGGCTTAAATCATCGCTTAAATTTCCGACCTCAATCCGATCAGCAAACTCTGGAACTAAAAATGGGGCAGGATTCATTTTTAACAATTTGGCTTTATTGGTCAATCCAATACTATTACGAACCTTACGGTCCTCCAGGGTCAATCCGGCTGCTTCTTCTTTGGCAGATAGTTTGGAAGGGACAATATCCAACAATAAGCTTGGAATTCCTGCATTGGCCAAATGCGCTGCAATGGTCCCTCCCATCACACCTGACCCTATCACCGCTACTTTATGAATCTGCATTTCCATCCTCCTCTCGTTTCGTTTCAACAGCACCTCGTCTTATCTTGTTCGGTTTTTAACGTAACCGAAGTGCGCCTTCAAACAGTGCTAACATTGGCTCTACACCACTCGTGAGGGTTCGTGGATTACGAGCCATTACCCAATCCGTCGTGGCCTCATCTAAGGATCCAAAGATCATCTGACGAGCCACCCGCAAATCAGTATCGGGAACTTCCCCACTCTGAATTCCTTGCAGGATCACCCCCTCAATCAAGTTAAAATAATCTAATATTATGACATTAATCGCAGAACGGATCCGCGGGTCGGACTGCCTAAGCTCCAATTGACTGACAATGGCTAAGGACCGATTCAGTTCCATATAAGAAAAATGGGTCCTAACAATTGTTCGTAAACGAGCTTTTGTCGTCTCGCATTCCAAGAGTTCGTGGCGCATATAGGAGATAAAATCACCCATGCGTTCTTGGAAAACTCGAATTAGGACTTCCTCTTTACTTTTAAAGTATAAATAAATTGTGCCATCGGCAACTCCAGCTAATCGGGCAATCTTGTTTACTTGGCATTGATGGTATCCTGATTCTGAAATGGCTTCAACAGCAGCATCGAGAATCCTTTGGAATTTTCCCTCGCGCTGCGTTTCCATAGAATCTACACCTCACCTCTCCAAATCAAAATTTCGTCGAATGAATGGTCATTCATTACGTTTATAATATCATAGCTTTTCCAAAAAATAAATAGAGTTTTCAGAACCTTTACGGATTTTGGTATAAAAATTTTGAATTTATGCATTGAGATAACCTCTTAACGAGCAACTTGACAACCAAGCTGTCTAACGTATGATAAAAAGAGCTAAGTTATTGTTAGAAACCTCGATCTCACGATAGTAGGGAAAGGACGAAGTACCATGAAGGTCAAGATTTTTAGTTCTCCAGATCCTCGAATTTTAGAAAAGGAAGTCAATCAGTGGTTACAAGACAACAGTTGGATTAACGTGATCAACCTCACACAAAGCACGGGTACTGCGACCGTCATTTCTCTTTGGTACAGTGAACCCAACGTTCCTATCCTTGGCTAGTTCATTAAAAGAGAAGCTATGGCTTAAAAAACCAATAGCTTCTCTTTTTTATAGCGCAAAACTGCTCTGCTCGCATCAAAAACCCCTCGAATAGGAAATACTATTAGTACTACCCCAGTGACTCTTTTAATTGAAGGGATGGTGTTATATGAAGGTTTCCCTCTTTGCGACCTGTCTCACAAATGCCTTCTATCCAGACGTTGATCTGACGATGGCCAAGATCCTAAAATACCTAGGACATAGAGTTGATGTGCCTGAAGGGCAAGCCTGCTGCGGTCAGATCGCCTTTAATTCAGGTTATATTGATGATGCTCGAGAAGTCGCCCGTACACTGATCCATTCGTTTGAACGCAGTGAGATTGTGGTAAGTCCCAGCGGGTCATGCATTGCAATGATTCATCACTATTACCCGTTTCTTTTTGAAAAAGAACCAGTTTATCTTAAAAAGGCCGAGGATCTTATTAAGAAGAGTTACGAATTTACTCAATTTATAGTTGACGTCTTAAAACAACCCGACCTAGGAGCTAAGTATCCTATTAAGGCAACTTATCATCCCTCCTGCCACGCCACCCGCCTCTTGAGTGTGAATGAAGCCCCTTATAAACTTTTGAAACATGTTCAAGGTTTGGAGCTGTTTCCCCTACCCGAAGCTCAACTATGTTGTGGGTTTGGTGGGACGTTCTCCGTAAAAATGCCTAAAATCTCCGAAGCAATGGTCGCTGAAAAAGCCAATCACGTACTCGCATCGGGAGCAGATTTGCTGCTCGGGATCGATATGGGTTGCCTCATGAATATAGCCGGTTACCTAGAAAAAATTAATAAGCCAGTTAAGACTATGCACATCATTCAGTTGCTGGGGGAGGGAATGAAGCCATGACTATGTACAATTCGAGCGTTGATCAACGCGTGGATGCAGCCCTTGCCAATAATTTTTTGCGGCAAGCCACACGTAGAGCTACAGATCGATTAAGACATAACAAATATAAAGCCACGGATGAATTGGGGTCTTGGGAAGAATGGCGTAATGCGGGAGCAGAAATCCGTAGTCATGTGATTGAAAATCTCGATTATTACTTACAGCAACTAATCCAGCAAACTGAAAAACGTGGAGTGCAGGTTCATCTTGCCAAAACTCCGGAGGATGCCGTCGCTGTTGTCCGCGACATTGTCAAAAAGCATGACGCCAAAAACGTTATTAAATCAAAATCAATGATTTCCGAAGAAATTCACCTTAACCATTTTCTGCAGGCGGATGGCGTTCTGAGTGTTGAAACAGACCTCGGGGAGTATATCCTCCAAGTTGCGGGCGAACCCCCTTCACACATTATTGTACCGGCCATGCACAAAACAAGGCAGCAGGTTGCAGATTTATTTGAACCCATTGCCGGACAAACTCTGAGTTCTGACACCCCACGCTCACCCGCTTTGTCCGCGTTCAAATGCGTGAACAGTTTCTGCGCGGGGATATTGGGATCACGGGTTGTAACTTCGCTGTTGCCAATACTGGGAGCATTGTTATGGTAACTAATGAAGGAAACGGCAGGATGGTTAGTACTCTACCACGTGTACAAATTACGTTGATGGGTATGGAACGGATCGTTCCCTCGTTCCGAGAACTGGATGTAATGCTCAATCTCCTGGCTCGGAGTGCAACGGGTCAACGTCTTTCCAGCTACACCACGATCCTTACTCCTCCAAGACAAAGCACGGAATCAGATGGTCCGGAGGAATTTCATCTCGTGATCCTAGATCATAACCGCTCAGAAATTCTAGGAGATAAGACCTTTCGACCCGCTTTAAACTGCATTCGTTGCGGAGCCTGCTTTAATGTATGCCCCGTTTACCGCCAAATTGGAGGGCACGCCTATGGCTCTGTTTACTCAGGCCCGATCGGTTCTGTGATCACACCACTTTTAGAAAAGAACTGGGAAAAATGGGGACACCTGCCCTTCTTCTCCTCTCTTTGTGGCGCCTGCTCCGAGGCCTGCCCCGTACACATCCCCCTTCATGATCTCTTAGTAAAACTGCGAGCCCGCAAAACTCTCAGTGGACATACCCCTCAAATCGAACAACAAATCTTTAAAGCTTATCGCTACTTTTTCACGCATGAAAAGACTTTGCGCAGGGCACTTCGTCTAGGCTCTCGTCTACAATTTCCTTTCGTCCGAAATGGTCGAATCACGGGTGGTCCTCCTCCCCTTTCCAACTGGACTAAAAGCCGAACTCTTCCCATGGTCGCCCCAAAATCCTTTATGCAAGTCTGGGCCGACTCGAAGCATAACCGTAAATCAACAGATTAAATTCCTAATTGAGATATGAGGTGAGAGTATTGACTAACGCTAACGATTTCATCAGCCAACTGGCGTCCAAGTTAGGACGATCCACCCCCACCAATTCACCCCCACCGATTGATTTTCACGTCCCACAATATCGTTTATCCAACCCAGGAGAACGAAGCACAATATTTTTACACAATTGGCAAGAGCTTGGAGGCAAAGGAGTCATTGTCAAAACAGAAGACCAAACCGTAAGCTGCCTCAAAGAGTGGTTTGGGGATCTCCCCTTAAGCTGGCTTAAAGACAATCCTCAAGCCATCTTAGCCTGGGATAGTCTGCCAACCTTAGCTGAAACCGCCTTTTCTACACTCAACTGGCCCGTAGCTCAATATACTATGGCTGCCCCGGACCCTCGCGAACGTTACTCAATCGCGGCCCAAGCCGAACTCGGCATCACGGGCGCTGATTGGGGTATCGCACTTTCCGGAACCATCGTGACTAATAGTGGCCCCCAACGTGGCCGCGCCGTAAGTCTACTTCCGCCTCGACATCTGGCTTTTATAGAAGCCTCCAAACTTCGAGACAACCTTAGTGAGGTTCTTGAAGAAGTTTCGGCCTTAGGATGCCCCCCCTCAGCCATCGAAATGATTTCTGGTCCCAGCCGAACTTCGGACATCGAAATGGATTTATCAATTGGAGTCCATGGTCCAATCGAAGTTTATGTGATCGTGATTGATACTTAGATAAAATACTCCACCTGAGCTCTCGGGAAGTAACTCTTAGCTTGTTCTTCGAAGAATACTCTCATTTCTTCGATCTCTTCCGGTTGGTAGACATATTTTCCGTAACCAAACTGTCCATACTTAAATTTTCGTTGTTCCTCAGCCATAGGTAATAAGGAGTTGGGAAAAACGTCCAAAATAGTGGCTTTTGCCTTGGCTGTAAACCGAT
>DAIEHY010000055.1 GCA_027353165.1 Desulfosporosinus sp. | reverse complement strand
TATCATGGTCGAATCTCAGCATTGGCAGAATCAGCACGAGAAGCAGGACTTAGCTTCTAAGCTTTGGTAAAGGAGGGAAAAATCAAATTGGCGAAATTCGAAGCAAATAAGTCGGACATGAACGAAAAAGTTGTTCATATAGCCCGTGTTGCTAAAGTTGTTAAGGGTGGACGCCGTTTTAGCTTTAGTGCACTCGTGGTTGTAGGAGACGGCCAAGGTCGTGTCGGAGCCGGACTAGGTAAAGCAGGGGAAGTGCCTGAAGCAATTCGCAAAGGCGTTGAAGATGCAAAGAAGAATATGGTTAGTATTCCAATGCACGGAACTACGATTACTCACCCCATTCTTGGAATCTTTGGTGCAGGACAAGTTATGCTAAAACCTGCTTCAAAAGGGACTGGAGTTATCGCTGGTGGTGCTGTTCGTGCAGTACTTGAAGTTGCAGGAGTCCATGATATCCTGACAAAGTCTTTAGGTTCAGCAAATGCTCACAATATGGTCAATGCGACAATGGCGGCATTAAAATCACTCAAGCGTCCAGAGGAGATTGCCAAACTCCGGGGTAAGACCGTAGCAGAAGTTCTAGGTTAAGGAGGGTCGGTCATGAAAGTTAAAGTGACACTGACAAAGAGTCCGATCGGTTATTCTAAATCACAACACAAAGTGTTACAAGCACTTGGCTTAGGTAAAGTCGGATCAAGTGCAGTTCATGAAGACAGTCCTGGAATTCTAGGAATGATTCATAAATGCATGCACTTGGTAACGGTAGAAACACTAGCTCAATAGAAGGAGGTGTGGGCAAGCATGAAACTGCATGAACTTAAGCCTGCTGAAGGATCAACACATGCACCTAAGCGTTTGGGCCGTGGAGTTGGATCCGGACACGGAAAAACTGCCGGTAAAGGACACAAAGGGCAAAACTCGCGTGCAGGCGGCGGCGTCCGTCCTGGTTTTGAGGGCGGACAAAACCCACTGTTTCGCAGGATGCCAAAGCGCGGTTTTAGCAATATTTCCAGAAAAGAAATCATTGCCATCAATGTTAGAGATTTGAACCGTTTTGAGGACGGCGCTGAAGTGACGATTGAAAGTCTCTTTGAAAGTGGCCTCATTAAGGCCATCAAAGATGGCGTGAAGATTCTAGCGACAGGGGAATTGACCAAAGCACTGACCGTCAAAATTGACAAAGTCAGCCCAGCAGCGGCAGAAAAAATAGTTGCGGCGGGTGGAAAAGTAGAGGTGGAATAGGATGATTGTCGATTCCCTGAAGAATGCATGGAATGTTGCGGATCTCAGGAAAAAAATCGGTTACACCCTACTGATGTTCCTGATCTTTCGTATTGGAGCACATATTCCAATTCCCTTTATCAATCATGAAGTTCTAAAAGAAATGTTTGGTTCAGGTTCGATGTTGAATTTCATGGATACACTCTCGGGCGGTTCTTTCAAAAGATTGACGGTATTTGCATTAAGTATTACACCCTATATTACAGCTTCCATCATTCTTCAGCTCCTGACGATTGTCGTGCCATCTCTTGAGCGACTTGCTAAAGAGGGTGACTATGGTCGCAAAAAGATTACGCAATATACGCGCTACAGCACCGTTATCCTGGGATTCGTTCAAGCGTTTGGACTAACCTTTGGGATACGTAGTGCCCTAAATATTCCTAGCCCAGCTATGAAATGGCCAGTCTATCTGTTAGTAGCGCTTGTTTTGACAGCTGGAACCGCATTTTTAATGTGGGTAGGAGAGGCAATTACGGAAAAGGGTATTGGAAACGGAATATCGCTGATTATTTTTGCAGGAATCGTTTCACGTGTCCCAGGTGCTATCACATCTTTATGGAGCATGCTGAGAGTTGGGGAAATTAATGCTTTTTCCATTATCGGATTGATTATCATCGTGGCATTCATTACTGCCGGCGTTATCTATGTACAAGAAGGCCAACGCCGAGTTTCAGTTCAGTATGCTAAGAGAGTGGTCGGTCGCCGGGTGTATGGAGGACAAAGTAGTCACATCCCACTTAAAGTAAACCAAGCCGGAGTTATCCCAGTCATCTTTGCTATTTCGCTACTGGCGTTTCCGCAAACGATTGCATCATGGATCCCGACGTCTGGATTTTCAAGATTCGTCACAACTTGGTTTAGCATGAATGGTAGTATCACTTCCATCCCATATTTGCTGCTTTACGGTGCGCTCATTTTATTTTTCACCTACTTCTATACTGCGATTACGTTCAACCCAATTGACGTAGCCGACAACTTAAAGAAGTATGGAGGATTTATTCCTGGCCTTCGACCTGGGCGACCTACGGCAGAATATTTATCGAAAGTATTAAACCGTATTACACTTGCAGGTGGCTTATTTCTAGCTTTGATCGCAGTCCTTCCGACACTAGTTATCGGACTCACTGGACTCAAGAACATCTATTTTGGTGGAACTTCCCTTCTGATCGTAGTTGGGGTTGCGCTCGAGACGATGAAACAGATTGAATCCCAACTTATGTCGAGGCATTATCAAGGATTTATGAAATAGAGGAGGCAGAGAGATGAAAATAATCTTAATGGGTGGCCCAGGAGCTGGTAAAGGTACACAAGCTAATCCACTAGTTGAGCACTTCAATTTTCCTCATATCTCTACAGGTGACATGTTTAGAGCAGCTATTAAAGAGGGTACTGCACTAGGGTTAAAAGCCAAATCGTTTATGGATGCAGGGGGATTAGTTCCTGATGAAGTAACGATTGGAATTGTCGCAGAGCGTTTAGCGCAACCCGATTGTGCGGATGGATTTCTTTTAGACGGATTCCCACGCACCCTAGCGCAAGGCAGTGCTTTAGCGTCCATTCTGGATAAACTGGGTATGAAACTCGATGGTGTGATTAACATTGAAGTGGACGAAGCGGTCTTAATCCCACGCTTGACAGGTCGTCGTATTTGCCGTAAGTGTGGATCCTCGTATCACATGATCTTTAACAAACCTGAACAAGAAGGGGTTTGTGGTCAGTGTGGGGGAGAACTCTATCAGCGAACAGATGACAACGTAGAAACTGCGCAGAATCGTTTAAATGTTTACAATTCGCAGACTGAACCTTTGATTAAATTCTATCAAGAACAAGGTTTGCTTAAGCGCATCAATGGAGATCAACCGATTGATAAAGTTTTTGCGGATATTATGAAAGCCTTGGGCTAATCAGAATGATTGAGCTAAAGAATGCGAGTCAACTAGAACTGATGCGTAAGGCTGGGCGAATCGTCGCTGAAACACTCGAGTTAGTGCGTGAGCATGCTAAGCCAGGCGTTACCACTCTTGATTTGGATCGCATAGCTGAAAAGTATATCCGGTCTCAGGGAGCCATTCCGGCATTCAAAGGGTACAATGGTTTTCCGGCAACACTATGTACCTCAGTCAATGAACAAGTTGTTCATGGAATACCCAGTTTAAGGAATTTAGATTCTGGAGATATTATCAGTATAGATTGTGGAGCACACATAAAGGGATTTTTTGGAGATTCGGCTATAACCTTAATCATTGGAGAAGTCGATGAAGAAACCCAAAGGCTCTTGAAAGTGACTGAAGAATCACTGATGATGGGAATTGCACAGGCGAGACTAGGGAATCGCCTCTACGACGTCTCACATGCGGTCCAAAAGCACGTTGAGGCGAATAGGTTTTCAGTCGTGCGAGACTATGTAGGACACGGAATTGGTAGGGCCATGCATGAGGATCCCCAGATCCCGAATTTTGGCAAGCCCGGCCGGGGACCACGACTCGAGGTTGGTATGGCCTTGGCTATTGAGCCCATGGTGAACATGGGTACGCATGAAGTGCAGACGCTAAAGGATCGCTGGACCGTGGTTACCAAAGATAACCTGCCATCGGCCCATTTCGAACACACGGTTGCGATTACGGAAAATGGCCCAGAAATTCTGACTCGATTGTAGGTTCGAGGCATAGGATGTCAGAGGAGGGATGTTAAGCATGTCAAAAGAAGATGTTATTGAAGTAGAAGGTAAGGTCTTGGAGCCACTGCCCAACGCCATGTTCCAAGTTGAGTTAGCGAATGGACACAAGGTTTTGGCACATGTCTCAGGAAAGATACGTATGAATTTTATCAGGATTCTCCCAGGAGATCGAGTCACCGTGGAGCTTTCTCCCTATGACCTATCTCGAGGACGAATCACCTACAGGTTTAAGTAAGTACCAAAGGGAGGGATTACAGTGAAAGTAAAGCCTTCTGTTAAAAAGATCTGTGAAAAATGTAAAATTATTCGTCGCCATGGTATTGTCATGATCATTTGTGAAAATCCGAAACACAAGCAAAGACAAGGCTAAAAAGTTTCGGTTGCGCGGCTGATTGGAGTTAATACTTCAATTGCACCGATTTTATATTAAGACAGAACTAATTGTTGGAGGTGTAAATTTTAGATGGCACGTATCGCTGGTGTTGACTTACCGCGCGAGAAACGGTTAGAGATTGCCCTAACCTATATTTTCGGGATTGGGCTACCCACTTCACATAAGATTCTCGCCAAATCAGGCGTAAGTCCAGATGTCCGAGTGCGTGACCTGTCGGAAGACGAGGTCAGCAAACTAAGGGAAGTTATTGATAAAGAGTTCAAGATTGAAGGCGACTTGCGTCGCGAAGTTTCCCTCAATATTAAACGTCTTATGGAAATTGGTTCTTATCGTGGCTTACGCCATCGTCGTGGACTCCCTGTACGGGGTCAACGTACGAAAACCAATGCCCGTACTCGTAAGGGTCCGGCTAAGACTGTTGGAGCAAAACGCAAAAAGTAAAAAGGGGGGATAACCGAGATGGCACGTAAAGTTGTCCGGACAAAACGCCGGGAACGAAAGAATATTGAAAGTGGAATTGCGCATATTAAGTCTACTTTCAACAATACCATGGTGACCATTACGGATACCAGTGGGAATGCACTCTCCTGGTCCAGTGCGGGTTCCCTAGGTTTTAAAGGGTCACGCAAAAGCACTCCTTTTGCAGCACAAATGGCTGCAGAGACTTGTGCTAAAGTTGCGATGGAACATGGCTTAAAAGATGTAGAATGCTACGTAAAAGGACCTGGAGCAGGACGAGAGGCCGCAATTCGCGCGCTTCAAGCAGCTGGTTTGGAAGTTAATCTCATTAAAGACGTGACACCGATTCCACACAATGGCTGTCGGCCACCGAAACGCAGAAGGGTATAGGAGGTGTGTAATCATGGCTAGATATACTGGACCAGTCTGTCGCTTATGTCGTCGTGAAGGAATGAAGTTATTCCTTAAAGGAGAACGTTGTTATACTGGTAAGTGCGCGATCGACCGTCGTGCTTACGCCCCTGGCCAACACGGCCAAGCCCGAGCAAAGAAGCCCACCGAATATGGTCTTCAATTGCGCGAGAAACAAAAAGCACGTCGTTTATACGGTGTTATGGAAAAACAATTCCGAAGCTATTTTGACGAGGCGGCTCGCCGTAAAGGGGTAACGGGTGAAAACTTGCTGGTTCTCTTGGAACGTCGACTTGATAATGTCGTATTCCATTTGGGTTTTGCATCATCCCGCCCAGAAGCTCGTCAACTAGTTAACCATGGCCATTTTACCGTTAACGGCCATAAGGTTGACATTGCCTCTTATTCAGTTCGTTCTGGAGAAGTAATTGCAGTTAAAGAAGGAAGTAAAAGCTCTCCACGTATGAAACAGTTGCTTGAAAACTTGGGTTCTCGTACAGTTCCCGGTTGGTTAAGCTTGGATGCCAATGCTGCTGCTGGAACTGTAGTTGCCCTACCAACTCGTGAAGATATTCAACTGCCCATCCAAGAACACCTCATCGTGGAGAAATACTCCCGTTAATGTTGACGTTCTACCCATTTGGGTCGGATGGTTTGTATATCAAGTTCCCGAGAAAGAAGGTGCATTCCGATGTTAGAAATCGAGAAGCCCAGAATCGAGTGTATCGAGCGTTCAGAAGATAACTCCTATGCAAAATTTATTGTTGAACCGCTTGAGCGTGGTTATGGGATTACCTTAGGAAATTCCTTAAGGCGGATTCTCCTATCCTCTCTAGAGGGTTCAGCGGTAACATCAGTCAAAATCGAAGGGGTACTCCATGAGTTCTCAACGATTCCGGGCGTTTTAGAAGACGTTACGGATATTATTCTCAATTTGAAGTCTCTCGCACTCAAAGGCTATACGGACGAACCTAAAGTGATTCGTATAGAATCTCAGGGCGCAGGGGTAGTAACGGCCGGAGATATCATCACCGACCCGGACATTGAGATCTTGAACAACGACTTGAAGATTGCCACATTAGATAATGATGGACGGCTATTCATGGAAATGACAGTTGAACGCGGTCGCGGTTACGTTCCAGCTGACAAGAATAAAAAGCCAGATCACGTCATAGGAGTTATCCCTATTGACTCTATCTTTGCCCCGATTTATAAGGTTAACTACACGGTAGAGGATACCCGGGTTGGTCAAATCACAGACTATGACAAGTTAACTCTTGAAGCATGGTCCAATGGCAGTATTTCACCAGAGGAAGCTACCAGTTCGGCAGCAAAAATTCTCAGTGATCATCTGCGCCTTTTCATGGGACTCACTGATAAACTCAATAGTGTTGAGGTTTTGGTGGAAAAGGAAGAAGAAGCCAAAGATAAAATCCTCGAAATGACGATTGAGGAACTTGATCTGTCCGTTCGTTCCTACAACTGCCTCAAGCGAGCAGGAATTAACTCAGTTGAGGAGTTGACCCAAAAAACGGAAGAAGACATGATTAAAGTGCGTAACCTTGGTCGTAAGTCCTTAGAAGAAGTGGAATTTAAACTTAAGGATTTAGGTTTATCGTTTCGCCCTGCCGAGGACTAATTCGGTGCAAAAGGAGGGGAATGTAATTGGCTTACCGCAAGTTGGGAAAAAACACAGGTCATCGCGGGGCAATGTTGCGTAACATTGTCACTTCCCTGTTAAGACATGAGCGTATTCAAACGACCGAAGCACGTGCCAAAGAATTGAATGCTATTGCTGAGAAGATGATATCTCTAGGCAAACAGGGCGATTTGGCTGCACGTCGTTTATCGATGGCTTATCTGATGGATGAAGATGTTGTTACAAAGTTGTTCGAAACCATCGCGCCAAAATATGCTGACCGTCAGGGCGGCTATACACGTATCATGAGACTCGGCTTACGTCGGGGAGATGCTGCCACAATGGTTATCATCGAACTCGTATAATGCGTGTTGTTAAAGACCGGGTTGCTTACGTAGTGAAGCACGCCCGGTCTTTGCTATTATTAGCAGAGGAGTGATCTCGTGAAAGCTCGGAAAGTGCTCAAAGTGCAGAATATCCGTTATCGTGATATATTAAACGGAGTAAGTTTTGACTGGCACCAGGGTGAGATCATTGCACTTTTAGGGGCTAATGGTTCAGGGAAATCAACGTTGGCACGACTTTTAGCCGGGTTATTAGATCCAGAGGATGGAGAAATTCAGCTTACTGCTAATGGTGCCCT
This sequence comes from Desulfosporosinus sp., assembly GCA_027353165.1. Lineage (GTDB taxonomy): Bacteria > Bacillota > Desulfitobacteriia > Desulfitobacteriales > Desulfitobacteriaceae > Desulfosporosinus. Next base: position 3,923 of record DAIEHY010000055.1, on the reverse strand, counting down.
CTGTACTTGGGACACAGTTAAACGGTGGCAGGAAATAGGGTTTGTTGGGCAACATCCCAGGCGACAAATGATTGGCGCAACGGTCGCCGAAGAATTAAGCTTTGGGCTTACGAACCTGGGTCAGGATCCTCGCTGGATCCGGAATAAAGTGTTTGAATTAGCAGCCACAATAGGTCTCGAAGGAAAAGAGGATCAGTCACCGGCCACCCTATCCGGTGGAGAACGCCAAAGACTTGTCGCGGTTGCCATCTTAGCCATGCAACCCTCCTTTTTAATCTTAGATGAGGCCTTAAGCATGTTAGATGCTCGAGCACAAGCCAACATTCTTGAGCTTTTATTTCAGGCTCGTCCAGAAACAGGACAACTATGGATTACCCATGATTTAGACTTAGCGAGTAAAGCAGATCGCATATTGATCTTGGAAAAAGGTAAAATCAGTTTGGGTAACCCACGTGAGGCCTATACAGGCGCCAACCCAAATACAAAAACAAACACGAAAACAAACATAAACATAAACACAGACACTAATCTTGAAAACCAAATCAGATCTCAATACAATACTCAGGGCATGCCTAGTACAACAGTTTCAAAGGTATCTCTCGATTTCGACTCGCCGGTTAAGCCAGAATCCACGCTTCTGGAATGGACTCAGACTAATTTAGAATCTCGCTTATATATTAATAAAGTGGTAAAAGCGGGTGAATTTATTGCAATCGTTGGGCCATCAGGTTCAGGAAAAACGACACTGCTAGAAAGTGTTGTGGGACTTGTACTGCCAATAGGAGGACAGCTAACAGTTTGTGGAGAACGTTTACAAAAGTCTACAATATATAGTTTGAGCAGAAAAGCCCGTTTAGTACTTCAGGAGGCTGGAGAATATCTCATTGGCCGAAGTGTCTACCATGAAATTTATTATGGTGATTGCAAGAAAAGCTTGAAGAATAAAACGAAAGATAGATTATCGTATCTAGAAAGTTTTGGAATTCCAGAACGTTTAGCAGAGGTTCCACCCGAGCGATTGAGTGGGGGGGAACGACAAAAAGTTGCCCTAGCTGCTGCCTTGCGGACCCAGCCAGAGATTCTTTTACTAGATGAACCCTTAATTGGCCTTGATATAACGAGTCGGGCCAGTATTCAAGCGATCCTCTCTGCTTTGGATGATATAACCATTTTGTATGTTACCCATGACTTGAGAGAAGTTTTGCAAAAAGCTGATCGAATCTGGCTAATCGAAAAGGGAAATGTGGTATTAGATTGTCCAGTTCAAAGTTGGCAGGAGCATAAGGAGCAATTACAAGCGGCTGGTGTCCGCTGCTAAAGGAGGGAGACTTGAAATTAAAGTCTTTGAACTCTACTGGCCAAGTAACAGCGCCCTACACCGTTTAGACCCAAGAATAAAGGTTGGAGGATTAGCAGTCTTGTCTTTACTGATGACAATGACAGAATGGCAGGGGCTTACCTTAACTTCCTTTGTCCTCCTAGGGCTGATTATTTTGGGTCGTACCCCCCTTAGACTTTATCGCTCGATGGTGATGATCTTAGTTTGGATGGGGTTATTCTATGGACTGTCCGCTGGGTGGGTATGGTCAGAAGGCAATACCGTTTGGCAGGGTCATTGGTCGATCAGTGGTTTGATACAGGCGGCCGAATTACTTTGGCGCGTCGTGTTGATTTTTGGTATGACTCGTCTCTATTCAGCCGTCACTAGGCCTCTTGAACAAGGCTTAGGAATCGCGTACTTTTTTAATCCACTCGCCAGAATTATTCCTAAGGCTTCAGATTTTGCCCTCTTATTAACCTTGACGCTGAGATTTATTCCTCTCATCGTTGAAGAAGCACTTATTTTATGGAAGGTGAGGCTGCTTAAAGGTGAATGGCCTTCTTCGTGGCTTAAACGGGTGAGTGAGGGGATGCAGCTGATTGTGCCCCTGCTCCTATTAAGTCTGAAAAGAGCAGAAGAACTTGCCGAAAATCTAACGGCCAGAGGATATTGGTCGGGAAAATACCGACCTCTTATTCTTCAAGATCGGTCTATTGAGGATTATGTCGGAGTTTTGGTCATCGTGATTTGGGGAGTCTCATTACTGGTGTTAGGATAGAAAGAATTCAGTGATCGCGGAGGCAAGATAATTAATGCGAAATATTCGTCTGAGATTAGCTTATGACGGAACAAACTATCACGGATTTCAGAGACAGGAGAAAACCCATGGTCCAACGATTCAGGGAACCCTAGAATCGACGTGGATGAGGCTTGTTGAGGAAGAGGTAACTCTTGCAACCGCAGGGCGCACCGATGCTGGGGTTCATGCTTCTGGGCAAGTCGTAAATTTTATGACACTTGCCAGGATACCTGATGAGAAGATTCCTAAAGCTTTTAACAGTTTGTTACCAAGAGATATTCGCGTATTGCAAGCAGATTCTGTACCCGATGATTTTAGTGCACGACGGTCTGCTCGCTGGAAACGCTATGACTATTGTTTGGACAATCATCGAATTCCGGATGTTTTTCAACGTCTCTATGCAGCCCATGTGCCAGTACCTTTGAATCTTGAAAAGATGCAGAGGGCAGCCAGCTTCTTAGAAGGTCGGCATAATTTTAAAACCTTTGCTGCGGCCGGCGGTGAGAGTAAGACGTTTGTACGAACGATTTATCGGTGTCAAGTCAAAGAGGACCATCAATTCCTTAAAATTTCTTGTGTGGGGGATGGTTTCCTCTACCACATGGTTCGGATCATCGCTGGAACACTCATGGATGTAGGTAAGGGAAGGATCCTGGCAGAGGACATTCCGGAAATCATTGCCAGTCAAGAGCGGAGCCGGGCACGCGAAATTGCTCCGGCACATGGTTTAACCCTTGCCCATGTCAATTACACGGATGAATCTCCCTTTGACGTTTTTAAGGACCTTGTATAAATAACTTGACAACAGCGTGAAGTTTTTATAAAATATAAACATGAGTTTTTATGCCTTGGTTATGATTGAGCCCCATGACCGAGCATTGCCGCTAGCATGATTGAGCCCCATGCGAGTGAGAATAAACAGAAACTGCTAAATTGGAGGGAAAGTCATGACCACGTTTTTTGCGAAAGCGCAAGACCAAGAGCGCAAATGGTATATCATTAACGCTGAGGGAATCTCCTTAGGTCGTATTGCTACTGAAGCAGCACGTCTTTTGAGAGGTAAACATAAACCGACATTTACCCCTAATGTTGACACTGGAGATCATGTCATTATCATTAATGCTGAGAAATTAGTGTTAACGGGTAATAAATTGAACGATAAAATGTATCGTCGTCACTCCGGATTTCCTGGTGGGTTAAAAGAAGTTCCTTACAAAAAATTAATGCAAATTATGCCTGAACGAGCTATGGAACATGCCGTGAAGGGAATGCTTCCTCATAACAAGTTGGGCGCCCAGATGTACACAAAGTTAAAAGTGTACAAGGGAGAATCACACCCCCATCAAGCTCAACAACCTGAAATCTGGACAATTCAGTAGATTCAAGGAAGGAGGAAGTTAAAACATGGCAACTCAATTACAATATGCTGCAACAGGACGACGCAAAAATGCTATCGCTCGCGTACGCCTTATTCCTGGTGAAGGAAAATTTATCATCAACAAACGTGAATTAGCAGAGTATTTCGGTAAGAAAACCTTGGAAATGATTGTTCAACAACCATTTAACATTACAGATACGCTTGCTAAATATGACGTTATTGCTCTCGCTCACGGAGGTGGCACAACGGGTCAAGCCGGTGCGATACGTTTAGGAATAGCTCGTGCTTTACTGAAGGCTGATATCAGTCTCCGTCCAAGTCTTAAAAGAGCCGGATTCTTAACTCGTGACCCACGAATGAAAGAGCGTCGTAAATACGGCTTGAAGAAAGCTCGTAAGGCTCCACAATTTTCAAAGCGTTAAGTT
>DAIEHY010000054.1 GCA_027353165.1 Desulfosporosinus sp. | reverse complement strand
GGTGTGGGTAGGGTATTTTCTTGCATAAATCGAAGAATACACAGAAAAATATGCGCCTCACAGCGAGTGGAGGGATGTTTCCAGAGCAAGATTGCTAAGGTTTTAGCGCATTGAAGATCTCCAAGCATACTAAGCGCAATGATTGAAAGTTTCTGACCGGCTTCATAAAAAGGATGATTCCCTGGCATCTGGCGCAAGCAGTTCAATCCTTCTTGTACTCTGCCAGAATAAATACAATATTTGCTGTAGTAAAATAAGAACCGTTCATTGATTATAAAAACGTTTTTATGGGTTTCAAGACAGAGATAGGCTTTTTCTACATGATCCGCAAGAAAGAATAATTCGGCGGTGGTGAGGCAAAGGTGGAGATCATTAAGAAATCCATGATCTTCAAGATGCTGAAAACTATTAAAGGGTCCCATTTCACGAAGCAAGATTAAAAAGAGTGGGTAAAGAGGATAAGGAAAGCTTGGGTTTTGTTTGAGCGCTGTTTCATAAGCGTCTCTGGCTTCTGGCATTTTTCCGATCCGTTCGTAGCAAAAACCCAAGTGATAGAAAGCTAGGAAACTTTCTGAACCAGTCAGATGGTTGAACAAAGCTGGGGGCTCACCACAGATAATGGCTTGCTCAAACCACTTGAGGGCAATTGGATATTCAGCCCTTTCCTCAAAAAGCTGGCCCCCCAGATAAAAAATGTCCGTAAACCTATGATATTCGAGGCTTGCTTCAAGACAGAGGGTGAGGGCTTCATCGAGACGGCCTAAGGCTTTTAAGGATAGAATAAGGTACTTTAGGGCAGGTGCCCGAAAAAGTAAGTTTTCATCGGATAGGTTGTGGTAAGCTTTTTGTAAGAACGGGAGAGCATAGGCTGGTTTGCCTAACATCAGCCACTCAACCCCCAGATAATAGTGTAAAAAGGGGTTGGAGGGGTCTTCTTGAGACGCCCTTTTTAGCAAATTAAGATTACGGGTTCTCTTTTGATGTTGAATCTTGGAGGGCAATGAGCGATGCTTGAGGATTGGGTCCTTGGCCAAGCCTACTTTTTGGGGATCCGGAAGGGAAACCTGTTCATGAATCTTACCGACATACTGATAGTTCTCATTGTTTCTGAACAATCGCAGAACATAAAAGGTATTATATTCTCCGGTTGAATCAGAAACTGGATTCAGAAGCGGGAGTAAAAAAGCTTCTTTATCTCTTTCATCGTTTAACAGGACATGTAAGTTCTTTAGACCCTGAAATTGAATTTTTTCATCGGCATCCAGGGCTAGGATCCAATCCCCTGAAGCATGCTTAATAGCGAAGTTTCGGGCAGCGCTAAAATCGTTGTTCCAAGGGAAAGAGTACACTTGGGGAGTATAACCCCGGGCAATGCTGATCGTATCATCGGTAGACCCTGTATCGATAATAACGAGTTCATCAACGTAACTCTTAACGCTTTCCAGGCAATCCGCTAAATAAACGGACTCATTTCTTACGATCATAGTGAGGCTAATCCGCTCTTTCATGGTTGGATGAGACCTCCTCCGATAACTTTTTAAAAACATCGCTTTCTGGGTATTTCTCTAAAGCTTCCTTTAGAATGTTTCGCCGCCAAACACTATAGAGGTTGATAAGACGAATATAGTAACGAGGAGTTTTTTGATCGAGATCAACGGCAGCTTTATAATGCTTTTCTGCTTCAGCAAGTTGTTCTAGCTGGAAGTGGATTTCAGCAAGCTGAAAATGCGCTTCTGCCGAGGGAGTTGTTCGGAGAAAGGATTGCAAAAAGGGGATGGCCCTGCTTTCTTCGCCATAGTTTATCCATAGTTGGGCAATTTTAAGGTAATACTCGTTCATACAATGGGGGTGTAATGAATGTAAGAAATACATTGCCCGTTTAAATTCCCGCATTGCGATCAAACGCTGGACAATATCCAACAATAGTAACATCCCCTCCGGCCCCAAAATTAGCTGAGGGGCAGCAGTGTTTTCTCCTGAATAGGCAAGAAATAAGGAAATAACATTTTCCGTATCTGGGGCTAATCCAAAGGCATGCAGTTCTTGCCAGAGGGTTCGTACTTTTCGGGATTTATCTTGAATCCAGAAGTAGAATAGTCTGTTGACAGTAGCAATCGGATATTCAGGACTCTCCGGAGGGAAATCTTCAAGGAGCCTTAAGGCTTCAAAGAATCTCCGTTCTTGAATGAGGCAAATCGCTTTTCTTAGTTTGATATCGAAGGCGTCCTCAGCTTGGTCCAAATACTTTAAGGCTAGCCCATAGGCGCCGTGTCTAAAATAAATGTCTCCCATTAGCCTATTAGCTGAAGGAGTGCAGAAATCACAAACCTTTTCTAGGCATTCCATCGCATATTCGGGTTCTTTGGTTGGCTTGAGAATGCTAACTAGACTTTCTAGCGCGTGAGTAAAGTTTGGATTGTCGCGAAGGCTATAGAGGTAGTACTTGAGCGCTTCTTCTTCGTCCAAAAAGGACTCCGCAATTTGCGCAAGATAATAATAAGATCTAAAACCTCTAACCCCGCCAAAGGAGGCGTATTGAGGAGGCTGTTCAGGCATAGACAACGCTTGGAGAAAGGCATTTTGGGCTTGAGAATAGTGTTTAAGGTCTAGCAGGATGAGACCTGTATAATAATATAAATCTGCATAGTTGGGGAAGAACTTAAGTCCGTGCGTAGCAGAATGTAGGGCCTCTTGGAGCTGACCCGACGAATGTTGAGCAATGACAATATAGCGTAAGAGTTTAGGAAGGTAGATTGTGTTCGGATCAAGGTCATTGGCAGATTTAATGAGAACAGCGGCCGCGTCTGCATAGCGTTCGGCTCGAAACAGCTCCACCCCATAATGGTATTGAAGTAATTGATTAGTAGGGTTTTGGGCTAGTTCCCTTTCGATTAAGGTTAGGTTTCTTAACTTTTTATCTTTCTCCTTAATTACTTCGTCCAGATAACCGTGATGGATAAGGATAAGGCCCTCAGCAACCTGATAACGTGCTTGAGGGTTTTTCTCAATAATAACGTCGGCTATTTGTTCGTGAATCGCACCACGAAAGTGATACTCTTTTTTATTGCGAAAGAGCCGAAAAACAAGATCAGGGACGGTTTCGATCCAACCTTCTTTGCCAAGGTGATTCATGATTGTTACAAAATATCCTTCCACCGTCTTATTTTCAACGAGCTGGCTTAAAACCTCTCGACCTTCGGAAGATATCTCTTCATCTCCGTCTAAGAATAAAATCCAGTCCCCTTGAGCAAGTTCCAAGGACGCGTTCCGAGCATCACTAAAGTTATCGTTCCAAGGGAAATGGTGTAGGATAGCGCCATTCTGGCGAGCGATGTCACAGGTGGAGTCAGTAGATCCAGTATCTACAATAATGATCTCATGGACAAGGCCTGAGACACTATTTAGGCATCGACTAAGGGTTTGACCCTCATTTTTCACGATCATGCATAAACTAATTTTAGCCGTCATCGCATTGTTTGCCTCGCCTCTCTTTTTCGTTCTTAATAATATATGCATGCTAAAACTGAAACTTTCCGTCGAGAAAGCGAATACCCTGTAGTATGTAATCTGGATAAATATGGATTACAATAGGAAGGAAGGGGAAACTAGCAGTATGGCCAATTTTAAAATTTTTCAAGACAATCCCGATCAAGCAAAGGTCAAGATATTCGGTAGTAGCAATGCAGCCTTAAACACAGATTCCTCCGGTAATTTGACGATTACGTCGACTGGTTTGGCGATCACTGCGCCAATCGATGGTTTGGCAATTACGTCAACGGGTTTGGCGATCACGGCTCCGACGAATGGCTTAGCAATCACTTCAACGGGTTTGGCGATCACAGCGCCGATAAATGGGCTGACAGTGACCGCGGCGGCAGAAGGTTTAGCGATCACCCCTCCAACGGGTGGTTTGGCAATTACCCCACCGACGAATGGTTTAACGATTACGTCAACAGGTCTTTCGATCACGGCTCCGACGAATGGCTTGACGGTTACTGCAGCGGCGGAAGGTTTAGCGATCACCCCACCGACTGGTGGGCTGCTTATCACATCCGCAGGACTCTCCATTATCAGCGCAACGACAGATGTTTCGGCTACTCTGGCAAATATCACGGATACTGCAGGGAGTGGTGATACCACTTATACCGTTTTAGGGGTTAGAGAATGGACTTTTGGCGTAGTCAACTCCTCGTTAGATGCCAATGCTCAGGCCTTAGTTAAAATGCAAATCAGCCCGAACGGGACAAACTGGATTGATGAAGCAGGTCCTGTTACAATTAATCAAAACTCATTAACGACATTAGTCACATCAATATTTCTAAAGTATGCGCGAGTCTACTATAGTGCTGTCAATGCAGCGAGTGCGGTTACCCTAAATGTTTTCTTCCAAGGGGAATTATAGTTTAGAGCCTCTATAGTTGTTCTATTAGGAAGAGCCCGGAATTTCCGGGCTCTAAATTTGTAATTAGATATGAAAGAAGCAATTAACCCGGATCAAACATAAACTATTACTGCTAAGGAAGTAGGGGGAATTTGGGGGTGTAAATATGGTACAATCCCGTTGCGTAAAATGTGGGAATAGCCAATTTGAGGTTGTCCACGCTAATAATCTTGAAGGGACCACGAGAGCCCTGCTCTTTGTTCAATGCTCAAACTGTGGATCGGTGGTAGGTGTGCTTGATTTTTTAAATCTAAGTGTTCAAGCTGGACGGATCAAAAATGATCTAAAGACTATGGCGGAAAGAATATTGGTTCAACTTAAAGATAAACAATAAAGGAGAAGACCTATTAAAGTCTTCTTCTTTATTGTTTTATTAGCCATTAATCAATTTTTGATAGATCTCCAACATCATCTTGCCAACCTTGGACCATGAATAATGGTTATGTACATGCTTCATTAAAGGTAGAGGAGAGGCATTAAGCGATTGCTCAAGGGCAGTACGCAAGCTTTGGTCGTCCATTGGGTGCACGTAGAGTGCCATGTCCTGAAAATATTCTTGGGGGCTTCCTTGGTCTGTTGAGATTATTAGTGTGCCGCAGGCGCTGGCTTCTAGGCTGGATAGGCCAGGGGTTTCAAACCAACTGGGTAAGGCATGTGCTTTGGCAGCTGAATAAGCTGATGCAAGAAGTGCACCCTGCAGTGTTCCTAGATGGGTGACATTTGAAGTTGCTGTTACGCTCTTATAATAAGCTGGGTCATTAACAGGTCCGAGGAGAACGAGAGGAAGATTCAGGTCCTGACAAGCCTTTGCTAACCACAGCTGGTTCTTTCGGGGTGAGATTCTCGCTGCACAAAGCACAAATTCTTGGGGTAGATCAGGGAACTGTTCCCGGAAGAGTTGAGGGGTTGCCCCGATAAATGAATCTGGAAACCCATTTGGAATCACTTCATAAGCTGCGGATTTGGGAAAGTCCTGTCGAAGAACGTCCATTTCAATCTGACTGTTGGGGAGTAAGAGATCACATTCCCGCACGAGGCGAGCTCGCATAGGTTGCATATGTTTCCAGACTGATAGGGCATTAGGACTGGCACCTTCTCGCTTAAAGTAAGTGTTAGGGGGCCAATATATAGGGGAGAGAACAACCTTTTTTCTTTGCTTTTGGGCATTGAGAAAGAATAGGTAACTTTCTTTAATACGGGTAATATTAAAAATATGCACTAAGTCATAGGGCGACAGATCATGATTAGGGTCAGTAGAAAGATGAATTTCAACGCCGAGTTTTTTTAGCTCCTGCCCAGTCGAAACCATCTGCACAGTATCACCGGCAGGGGTTTTCATGAAGTCCGGGCGGGCTTGGAAAAGTACTTTCATAAAGAATCCTCCCCAAAGATACTACTATAAGGGATTGGTCTATAACCTTTCTAGATCCTGACGGATAGAATTAATACGGTGTTGATAAGTATGGTTCTGATAAACCTCCGCCTGGCCCTGACGTGCAATTTTATGACGGAGATCCTCACGGTTAAGATAAAAACGTACTAGCTCAATTGTCTCGTCCGGATGACGGCTCCAAACGAGATGCTCATGGTTTTTAAACATATTTTCAATGGCAGGGGACCAGTGCGTGAGAAAAAAGGCCCCACAGCCCAGTGCTTCAAACGTTCGCATGCTCATCATCGTAGGAGAGTCAATCACAGAGTGTAAGCCTAGAACAATCTTGGCTGAGGAATAAGCGACAGGTAATTGGTCGTAGGGCAAATATCCTTGATACACCTCTGGTTCTAAGGTGTAACGGTCCGCATTTGCCAGCCATTGTTCATTACCGAAAACCTTTAAATGAAACGGTCCAGAACGTAAGGGAGTAAGGATTATTTCTACTCCGACTCTCCGTTGGGGATACGCAGTATAGTAATTAGCAACGAGAAGTAAGTCGCAAGCATACTCCTGCGACGGTTCAAAAGGGTGATGAAAAGAAGGATTACAAGCAAAATGAAAAAACCGGGCGTGGTGTTTCTCTTGCCGATAAAGGGGAAGGCATTCTTGGGCGGGGGTAAGAACCAATCTTGCTCCGCGGGCCAGAGGGCGGGACATATTGCGCCAGTCAGGCGGATCATCAATAGCCCAATAGACGAGTGGCAGAGCATGCCAGCGTAAAAGAGGAAATAGTCTCGGAGCTACAGTGGAAATCGAAACCCCTTCAGCTAAAGCAAAGTTCGGTTTCCAAGTTCGGAGCATTGCAGTTAATCGCTCTTCCCAACCGGATTGGTGGACTGGGACAGAGCGGATGTCATCCATCGGTGAGAAACCCGAGGCCAACCCATGACACAGTAGAGAGGAATCATTTAAAAACAAAACGTTCATTCATAGTGTCTCCATTGATGGCTTGATTCTCCAATCGCAAATTCCAAGGTTTTAATGAGGGTTGCTGAATTAATATGGTATCGTTGAGCAGCCTGCTCCACGCTCATATTGAGTAAACTTTTGGCCCCTCAACCGGATGTCAAAATGCCAAACTTCCTGAAGATCTTGACGGTCTGTGGGTAGGTGGATAAGATTTCTGCAAGATTGGTGGTTAAATTTAAGTGATCCATTTGTTCCAGAAACCCCCTTTATTTTTTTGATCCTCTTTGTCGGATTGAAGTTGACTAAGTTGAGTTTCCAGCTTCTCAAGTGAAGAGTCACGCTCTTCTTGCTTAACCAACATAACTTGGAGAACTTGAGATAGACTTTGAGTTTCTCTTTCCAGATGGGACATGGCTTCCTTAACTGGTTCAAGTTCATCGAAAAGCGGGAGATCATCCTCTTGTTTAGCTTGAAGGGCATTTTCCGAAATAACTCCTATGATTTGGTCAAACTTAGCGAGCATGTCATGAACTGCAAGGCTAAGAAGCGAGTTTTCTTGCTCAAGATGGGCGACTGTTTTAATTAATGCTTGGAATTCGTCGGTTTCTTTGATAGGCAAGGGCTGAAGGACCTCCTTACTAGCTTCTTCAGAAACGTTAGGGGCTTCGAGTCCTTCTTCAGGAGCTTCGGGTAATTCAAGAGTCCCTACTATTTCAATAATTTCGGTTGTTTCAGATGGTTCGATGGGCTCGGATCCGTTTATAGTAGGGGATGTCATAGAGACCTCCTCCGGATCACCCGCGGGATGGGTTGCAATCGGGGAGAGTTTGGCCGGAAAGGCCATGCTAATATTTTCTATCACAGAAGGTGCTGAAAGAGGATCACAATGGGACGATAGTTGCTCGGGATAGAAAGCAGGTACAGGCGGAGGAACTGGTTGATAAGGTTGGGTGGGGATTTGGTATGGTGTTGGGGTGGGCGAGAGCGTGGGTGTAGGTGTCTGTTGATGAATATTGAAGCCTAATTCGTGGTAATATGCTGGAGTGTGACTTACCTCTTGATCTTCTAACCAGTAAGTTTGATGAAAATTCCTTCTGCCTTTATGCACCCATTGAATGAGCTGATGAAAAGGGGTATGCGAAGAAACTGATTTCCACCCTTTACCATCATTTTGCATCAAAACTTCTTCTCCTGTATAAACAAGCAGCCAAAGAACCCCGTTGATTTCCAAAGCCCCCATATTTTTGCAAGGGGTGTTAAAGGTTTTAATGGGAGCGGGTGAGGGGTGCCAAAGACTGGCTAATTCATGGGCGTCGATTTGCTGTGCCGAGCGAAGTTCAAACTGGCCATTGGGAGTTTTTACAACCCAGAAGAGATGATGAACATTGTCGGAGGTCATAAGTGTCGCCATATCCATGACTTCACCCGTAATCTTTAGGGTTTCCGTTGGTGAGCCCCATATGTGAAACGTTCCGTTAAAGCGGTTTGTAAAGAGCAGAGAATGCCGACCTTGAAAGGTAATGGTTAAGAAATGAAGGTTTCCTTGACTATCTAAGTTGACGTGATAAAGGGGTTCTCGAGAGTGAACAACTTCACCCATATGAGTACTGCGCCAAGACGTACCATTCCAAAACCGATGTTCTATACGCCAAAGTTCCGGTATGGATTGATGAGTTGAAGCGTAAAAGATATGTATCGTCTTGCCTTGAGGGAAAAGAAAAAGCCGACGGTATCTTGTGCCACGCACGTCTAATTTGGCGATTAAGGTCGTCTGAGGTGCCCCTGTACCAGAAACAAGAGTGTAACACAGATCCCCACTTGTTTTTAGAACCACCAAATGAATGGTTTTGGAATCAGTCATAATTCCATGAGCCAAAAGCAGTGGTTCTTGGATTCGGTAGAAGGGATCCTGACTGTTTTCACTGAAAAGGGCACACCCTTGAGAATCGATGTCTAAGTAGCAGGAATCATTTTCATACGTGAGAAGAAGGGAAGTTAAGGTGTTTCGAGTAAGGAAAGCCAATACGATCACTTCCTTTGTTTTATCGTCAACTTGTGATCCATTCCCGTATAGAAAACTTGCTGACGCTAAGCGATTCCTATTCCCTCTATTGCAAAGAAAGGGCCGTTTATGGACGGCCCTTTCTGACAGAAAAGGCAACAATTTATTGCATTAAAGGGGGGCACATCTAAGGATTATTGACAAGTATCCAACTGGGGTGGGAAGAAATCACTGGGGAATGGGGTGAGATTAACGTCAAAGAAGTTAATACATGGATTTTCCGGAATATTGGGGAATTCTTCGCAAATTGGAGGCTCTGGGCAGAATCCAAAAGCTGGAACAAGAAGTTGTACTAAGCCAGTAACTTTAGTGATCACAAAGCTTCCTATGGCAAGCTGGATCGTGGCTACTGTGAACAATGGGCTAGTTAATACTTCAGTTCTTGTTTCGACGCGAAGGTTGAAGTCGAATTCTGGACGAGTGGGTGGGAAGTACATCACAATATCTTTGTTAATATCCGGTAGGTTACCAGTAAGGGTAAATAAAGCACCGGTAGCATCTCTCAAGGTTAACGTATAGGGGATTTGGATTGTGAACTGAACTCTTGAGAAATTCGGTCGTGCTGGAATGGGTGTGATGACAACACTGCCGGGAACGATTACACCCGTAGCAAAGGTCATACTAATAAAGGTGAACGGAGGAACGCCTGTGGGTAAGGTTACTGTGAAGGCTGGGAAGCATTCCCTTTGGAGACAACTTGCATAGACCTTTTCAACAATGATACAAACGGATTCGGTGATCTCCTCAAGTTGATAGGGGTCTGTTAAATCAATGGGGTCACTTGGTGATAAGGCAGATCCAACTCTCCCCACGGTAACACCCCGTGGAGGGAAAGAAGTCGGAAGCGCGGCGGAAATCGTATTGGTAAGTGTGTTTATGATACTAATTGAGCTATCTCCTTCGTTGGCAACCCATAACTGGGTGCCATCGCCGGACACATCTAGGCCTAGAGGGTTTATGCCAACAGGAATTGTAGTGATCACATTAAGTCCAGTTGTCGAAAGTACGGAAACGCTGTTAGAGCCAAAATTGCTGACATACATAAAGACTGGATTGACAGGATTTGCAGCGATTTTTTGAGGGTTTGAGCCGACTGGTATTAGGCTCAACAGTGCATTGGTGGCAGTATTTATGACACTGACGTTATTACTGCCGCTATTAACCACAAAGAGTTTTGAGTTGTCCAAGCTAACAGCTAGCCCATTGGGTGAAGTACCGACTGGGATTGTAGCGATGACGGTATTAGTAACTGGATTGATAACAGAGACTGAATTGCTGCCTCCATTGCTTACGTAGACGCGGCTGCCATCACGGGCAATAGTGACATCAACAGGACTTGTGCCAACCGTTATGGTACTTACCACGGAATGGGTTGGGATACTAATTACTGAAACAGTTCCACTTCCAGAGTTTGTCACATAAGCTGTAGTACTAGTTGGGTCAATGGCAACTGAAGTTGGAGCTAGACCCACAGGTATGGTTGCTAAAACAAGATTTCCAGCTGTGCATATGACGGAGACGGTGTTACTTCCAAAATTAGGAACTAAGACTTTGGTACCATCCGGAGTGCGCCTAGGGAAAGCCGGTGCAATCCCTACAGGGATGGTAGCGACTAGCGCATCGCTGTAAACATTATATATGGCGACGGCATTGTCGAGTGTCACCCAAGCATGGGTTTCAAATAGCATGTGTGTATTCCCCCCTCTTTAGATTCGAGAAATGTAGTAAGACTTAGCTTCAACGTATACTATTCGCTCGTAGAGAAGGGTGTTACACGCTACTCTTATTTCTAGCGTTATAAAATAATTTGCTCATGAATTCGGCCAGCCCGTTCGCTCCAGTCGTTAGCATGAGCGTAAGCCATTCGTTCTGCTCTGCCGGTATCCTCACTTTCTAAGAGATGCCGTAAACGAAGTGAGAATAAGTGGGGGTTACTTTCCAGATTGATTTTTGGAATGGATAGCAGTTCAGGAAGCGGCGTGCCCAGAACTTTAATTCCAGACGCATAGTATTCATAGAGTTTGATAGGGTTGCACCCTTTAGTCATTTCAGTTTGAAGAAAAGGAATCATTCCAACATCGAAGTAATGTAAATAGGTCGGGAGTTCCTGGTAAGCCTTTAGTCCGAGATAAAAAACATTTTTATAGTTTAAGGGGAATTTATTAAGCTGAAAGAGAGCGCCAAGAAAAACAAAGTTAAGATCAGGGTTTTTTTGGATGGTGATTTTGAGTAACTCCCAATCCACCCAAGGGGCTATGGCGCCACTGTAACCAATAATGGGTTTACCCGAGGGCAGATCAAGCGGACGAGTGCTTGGGGAAGGCGAAAAATGGACGAAATCAACACCGTTTGCTACGAGATAAACACGAGGGTGCCTATGGTGAAAATAGTCATAGATACTACGACTACTACAAAATATCAAGTTTGCTTTTTCTAGAATAGCGGGATAATAGGGCGCCCAACTGGCAAATTCCTCTTTGGGTTCATCGACCGCATCATAAATAACAAGATCAGGGTCATAGCTTTGAATACTATGAATATGCGAAGGAACCGTCAACCAAAGAATACGTGGTCTGGGATGAGGTATGCTCAAAGCGGAAGCACCCTGGCAGATGAGAAGGGAAGGGGACAAGTGTTTAATTCTTGGCTTCGAAAAGTTTCCAAGATCCTCGTAGAGAACCGTATGGCCAGATGTAGATAATT
>DAIEHY010000053.1 GCA_027353165.1 Desulfosporosinus sp. | reverse complement strand
AAATGGAAATTGCGGTACTGTCAGATACTCATTTACGAGCTGGCAGAACTCTTCCTCGTTTTGTCTGGGAACATTTGACCGCTATCGATATGATCATTCATGCAGGTGATTTAACCAACAAGGGTTTACTAGAAGAGTTAGCTTGTATTGCCCCAGTTCGAGCTGTATGTGGGAATTGTGATGACTGGGACGTTGCTTTGCCGGAACGAGATATCTTTGAATGTGAGTCATTAAGAATCGGGATTATCCATGGGAATGTAGGGAGAGGAAAAAGCACACCGGAACGTGCCTTTAATGCCTTTGAGGATTCCCCAGTCGATCTCATTGTCTTCGGACACTCTCATGTCCCTTTTATGGAATGGAGAAATGGCATTCTTTTGTTCAATCCAGGTTCTCCAACCGATAAACGACGTGAGTGTCATTATTCATTGGGGCTATTAAACATTCAGCAAGGGCAGGTTAACGCTAGACACCTTTATTTTAACTAATTTCAAATCTCCTTGTTTGATCAGGGCTACCAGGGAAGTTTCTTAAAAAGTCCGGAGGAAATCATGAAACATCGTAGGAATAAGGTCAAACGGGAACATGGTATTATCCAAAATGCGTTGCCCTGGCTTGAAAATTTGAGTCGTCTTTCGGAAGTTAGCGACATCATTCCTGGTGTTATTGATGTTAACCATTCTTCAGAGCGAGGAATTGTCTATAAATATAAGACTCAAACAGGCTGTAAGCTTTTGCTTAAAAGTAATGGTTCGATACAAGAAGCCTTTATAGTTACCAAAAATCCAGAACGTGTCAAGGAATGGGTAGAACAAGAATTTCCCCTAGATTCCCCAGTGATGCCTTCTAAAATATCTCCCAATAACCTATATGAGGCATCTAAAAAAAGGGGGAATATGGTCTCCTCTAAATTAGAAGATCTCTCAAGTCTTAATGCTTTAGTATCCCTTAGGAAGCGATCCTCAAAAAAATATTCTCGGAAAAACCTTCAGTCGATTTTTAAAGAGATAAAAGAACCGAATCTAGCTGACCACTTAGACGTTACAATGGTAAAGGCTTTACAAGAACTTAAACAATCTCTTGAAACTGCAAAAATCCAATCCAAAAAATCTTGGGACGGTATATTTCCACGCAATTAACAGCTTAAGACAAACGTCCTAAGCTGTTTTTACAAGCCGGATTATTCAATAACGGTTCGCTTAGTAAGGAGTTGTTGTTGTATGGAGTTAGGTAGCATATTAGCGCCAGGTACGATGAATAAGATCGGTCTTAACCAATGGCAGCCTGGTGTGAGACTCCTAGTAGAAGTAGTTCAGAAAATAGGGGATAAGGAAGGTATTATTCGAGTTAGAGGACAGGATATTTTTGCGCTCCTAGAGACATCGACTAAATCAGGGGACAAGTTCTGGGTCAAGGTTGGGGATATCAAAGAGGGCAACTTACTGTTGATCCGTGAACCTTTGCTATTGAAACAAGGGGATGCACCCCTCGCTCCACAACAACTTCCACAGTTTGCTGAGCGAGGGTTACCTAATAATATGGATATAGTTACCCTCTTAAAAACATTTCTGACCGCAAATACTAGTTTATTAGGCTCAATTATGGGAACCCTTCCAGGTTCAATTAACGAAGAATTAATGCTAAGTATAAAAAAATCCTTGCCCAAGTGGGCGGAACTCTCCGAAGAGAACGGTTCGGATGAGCTGCTGGAATGTCTGCGCAAAATTGGGCTCAACTATGAACAACGAATCCAGATCATGCTTAAGTCCAATTCTCAAACCAAGGAAGTGGAGAAAAACAGTCTTAAAGAAACGTTAAAATATACCCTCCTTCAAGCACTTAGTAATTCGGAGGGACAGAATTTTGACGATCATGATGGTGCATTAGCTCAATTGCTCCAAAAAATTACGGGTCAACAATTGTGGTTTAAAACGGGAGCAATGGACAATGCATATATGTTGCTTCATCTTCCTTTGCTCCATCAAGAAACGATGGTTCCGGTAAAAATAGCCATTGAAAGCGCACGAAAAGGACCTAAAATGGACGAAAAACATTGTCGAATCGCAATACAAATTGAAACTCAACTTCTCGGGGCTCTAGGGATTGACGCCTATT
Organism: Desulfosporosinus sp.; assembly: GCA_027353165.1. Classification (GTDB taxonomy): domain Bacteria; phylum Bacillota; class Desulfitobacteriia; order Desulfitobacteriales; family Desulfitobacteriaceae; genus Desulfosporosinus. The sequence goes on along the minus strand of DAIEHY010000053.1, from coordinate 9,597 downwards.
TTAATCAAGATACGCTCTCTTTCCGAGTACTAACACGTGACTTAGAGTTTTTTCCCCAGTTGCTGGAGGAAGTAATGCCAGAAACAAGAGCTAGATTTGCCAAACTTGGGTTTATTATTGACAAGGTTGAAGTAGGAGAGTTAGACAAGAATCTTGAATTTCAGAGCTTTTTACAAGGCTCACGGCGAAGTGGAGTGGATATTCAAAGATGACAGAGAAGAGGGAAAAGGGCGATAAGCAAGAAAAGGCGGCAGCCCTAGTGTATGACCAAACTGGAGCACCTAGGATTGTCGCCAAAGGAGTTGGCGAAGTCGCTCGGAAAATGATTCAAGCAGCTGAAGAAGAGGGCATTCCTATCCAAAAGAATGAAATACTTGTTGAAGCTCTGATGCAAGTGGAACTAACAAAAGAAATACCACCCCAGCTCTATCGCGCGGTAGCTGAGCTATTAGCCTTTATTTATCGGTTAGAAAACGTAAAATCACAAACAAGTTTATAGACTCATACATAATTTGTGGAATGCTTCGCAAACTATTCTAAGTTGGAAAATTTGGAAGGGTAGGAGATCTCTATGAAGACATCATTTGAGGTGCTGAACAAGATTCTCCAAGGGGAGCACATGGCGATTGAACAATATCAGGCATGTATTGACGCACTTCAGGACAGTTCTCTACGAAATCATCTCACGGCGATTCTTACGGATCACAAAAATCATGCCACTCGGCTATCCTATTACATTCAAACGAATGGAGGTAGAGTCGAAGAAAGTACAGGAATTGTCGGATTGATGGCTGATTGGAAAACACGATTAGTGAATTTGAAGGAAAACTCTCCTGAAGAAATGATCGAGCGTCTCTATTCCGGGGAGGATAAGGGCTTGGCCCGAGCGGTTCAGTATTCTGAACACTATTTAAATAGTGCGGAAAGAGAAATATTGGGACCAATTTTTGCAGATGAACAGGATCATCTTAAACAATTACTAGGTTTAAGAGACGGAACCTACCTTCAGCATTAATTATCTGGAAACGAAGACATAATAAAAAGCGGCATTGCCGCTTTTATTATAATTGAGATCAGGCATCTTTTTCCTGATGTTTTCTTGAGAGGTGCCTTTTTGCTAACATTTGAGCAACCTTTCCATTGTCACCCAAAATTATTCCCTGTAATCTCCACTCGCGAAAGGTCTGCCAAAATTGTTGCTCAGATATTCTTCGCGTATAACCCTCAGACTCTTCATCATAGGGCCAAAAAACATCAACCCATAAGGTTCCTTTGTTACTTAATACCTGTACAAAATGAACCAGCTCTGGGTTTGTAGATTCGGAATCACGCATTAATATGTGTGAACGGCCATTAGGGAAATCTGTACGTATATAATTAATCTTCATCAATAATCCCCCTCTGAGTAATTCTAGAGATTCATGACGTGTCAAATTTAGTATAGCATGAAATCATGAATAAAACGATGGGCTTTTTGATCACGTCACTCGACTTACGGAGTTGAATGTAAATATTAGAACCCTTATCCAGAGTATGCTGTACGTTGATTGAAAGTTCGCTTTGTGAAGGTATGTAGTGAATGGGTTGAGGATAAACTAGTGATGAATAACAAGGATTAATGGGAGGTAAAATCATGCTTACAGTCATTCATACGTTCAACGGTCCAGACGCTGATCGGATTTTAGGAGAAGTTCGAGCTGGGATCCAGTCAGTGGAGGGAATAAATGGTTTTAAATTTGCTTCAGTTAATAAGCAAGAAAATACGTCAGATATTATGCTCTTTTCGAAGTGGGAAAATCATTCAGCCTATGAAAATTGGTCAGATACTGTAGGGGAGAACAAAGCCTTTAAGCAAGCTACTCCTCAGATGTTTGAGGTTCTCGAAGAAAAATATTAGTTTATAAGAAGTTGGGATTATAGATCGGATAAAGGAGTTGCCCATGGAAGGCAGCTCCTTTAATATTTAGGTTAGAATCTCTTACACTTTATCAATTAAATCATAATACCCTACTTCAAGTTGCCTTAGACTGGAGGTTGTCGAATCAACCGAACCAAAGGAAAAAGGAAAATCATCGATTTGACGTACGGGCATTATGCCCATGAGGGCATTAGTCATAAAAATTTCATCAGCAAGTAATAGTTCTGATAATGGATACAAGCCTTCCTCAGTTCTAATCTGAAGAGAATGTGCTACTTTAAGAATGAGCTGACGTCGTGTACCAGGTAAACATCCACTGGACAGGGATGGGGTAAAAAGTGTCCCATCCTTGATAAAAAAAAGATTGCTCATCGTACCTTCAGAGATAAAACCTTGGCTGTTGAGCCATAAGCCCTCTTCAGCACCTTGGCGGGCAGCCGTTTCTTTTGCCAAAATATTTTCCAGATAATTGGTGGATTTAATGGCGGTCAAGGGGGAGAGTTCGTTTCGTGGGGTAGGCAGAAGGTGAAGTCGTATTCCCATAGTATATTGTGCTGAGGTATAGGGAATCATCCGTGCGTGGAACAAGAGTTGAGAGGGTAGGTGGGCTTGAGGTGATCCGCCACTAAGGGTAACACGTAGGGCATAAGGAACTTGGTTAGGACATTGGACAATATAGTTCTGTACTTCTGCTAACCAGTTGGTTTTTATCGGGAGTGTTAGGCCGAGAAAATCAGCCCCCTTTTTCATCCTCTGCCAATGAAGGCTCGGAAAAAGTGGCCCATGTTCAGTTATGAGTAGAGTTTCAAAAAGCCCATATCCAAATAACGCTAGTCGGTCTTGAGAAAATATCATATCACCGAGATACATCTAAGCGTCCTTTCAAAACCCTAAACAAGGCTTTTGCTTTATGAAGGGTCTCATCGTATTCATTTTCAGGAACCGAGTCTGCAACAATCCCTCCACCAACATTCACATAGGCTATCTCGTCTTTCATAACAATAGTGCGAATCACAATATTTAAGTCCCAAGCTCCGTCAAACCCCATATAACCGATGCTGCCAGTATAGGGCCCACGCCTGTAGAGCTCCAGCTCTTCGATAATCTCAAGAGCCCGGATCTTGGGTGCACCTGTGATCGACCCGCCTGGAAAAATGGCCCGTATTAGTTCACTCGGTTTTAGATCTTTAATTAGCTGTCCCGTGATCGTTGAGGCAAGATGCCAGACTGTAGGGTATTTTTCAAGTTGGATTAAATCTGGAACTTTTACAGTTCCAAATTGGCAAATTCGCCCGAGGTCGTTACGTTCTAAATCAATAATCATCGTTAATTCGGCACGATCCTTAGGACTATTTATCAATTCATCTGCTTGAATCTCATCATCAATTAAGGAATCTCCGCGGGGCCGAGTTCCCTTAATTGGCCTGGTTTCGATCTGGCCCGATGGTTGAATGCGAACAAACCGTTCAGGAGAACTACACAGAATTTGAAAATCAGGGTAGGGTAAGAAAGCAGCAAAGGGAGCCGGATTTTGACGATGGAGTTGGGTATAAAGATTCCAAACATCCCCTTGCCACGGCATCGAAAAGCGTTGGGTGAGATTGGCCTGGTAAATGTCCCCAGCATAAATGTAGTCAATAACACGTTCGAGATCCTTTAGGTATTGGGGTCTGGAAACGCTAGGCTCGATGGTCGAATAAGAATCCGTCATCAGATTAGATTCTGTTTCAAGTATCGTTTGTGGAGTTTGAACCACTTGCTGGAGAATCAATTCGAGTTGTTTAAGGCGAGAATGTGCTAATGTTGAAGAACACTCTCCGTCTTCGTTAATACCACATGAGGTGAGCCAATATTTTTGTTCGACGTGACTATAAACAACGATTCCATCATACCATGCGAAACGCCAAAGAGGTATGTTTAAGTCATTTTCGGTGCAATCGGGAAGGGATTCAAGCTCGTTTTTAAGATCATAACTTAAAAAACCGACAGCCCCTCCCGAGAAAGGGAACGGGGAGTGATTAACGCGGTATTTAGTATGACATTCGTTAAGAAATTCTAAAGTGTGGTTTTTTTCTAAGGGAATTGTTTCTCGAAGTGATAGATTCGGCCAATAAAGTTCAAGATGATCAGGGAAGGCAGTCGCTTCTAAGAATGGCGAAGACCCCATATATGAATAACTGCCGAGGTCTTTGTAGTCTTCTCCACTATCTAAAAAAAATGGAGATCTTTCCTCTTTGAAAGCTTGTAATAGATGAATGGGTGGTAAGGATGTAGAAAGTGGTTTAACAATCCAAGGAGAGGGAACGTTCTTGAGCAGCCAAGTTTTGGCAGTTTTGAGGGCGTTTTGGAGCAATTGATGTCCGTATTGAGTCAAAATGGCTTCAGGGTGAAACTGAATTCCTTCGATAGGCAAGGTATGATGACGAATCCCCATAATTTCGCCATCTTCCGTCTCAGCGGTGATTTGCAATTCATCTGGAAGGGTTAAACGGTCGATAATGAGAGAGTGATAACGGGTTACTTCCAATGGATTTACGAGATCACTGAAAACCCCTTGTTGATCGTGGCGAATTATCTCTGTTTTGCCGTGAATAGGTCGTTGGGCACGTACTACATTTCCTCCAAAGAATTGGCCGATGGCTTGATGACCAAGGCAGACTCCTAAGATAGGTACTTTACCCTTAAAGTATTCGATGATTGCTAAGGATAGTGGAGCATCATCGGGAGTACAGGGTCCCGGTGATATAACAATTAGGTCGGGCTGCAAAGCTTCAATATCCTTTAAGGTACATTCGTCTTGACGTTTAACGATTATGTCCTCACCAAGCTCACCAAAGTATTGGTAGAGGTTATAAGTAAAAGAATCATAATTATCCAGTAAAAATATCACGAATTGTAACCCCTTTACTCCACCAGAAGGAATTTCGTTTATAGTGTTTCTGCCTTTGGGCGTCATTATTAGTATTCCTTACAAGATTTTAAATATAAAACAAACAGTCCTTACTAGAGTGAAAAAAGAAAAGTTGCTAATCAGCAACTAATTTTACTTGTCTGTATTGTGCAACATATCAACTAATTCTTTAAAAGCCGGCTGGAGATTAGGATTATCAATCCCTTGCAAAACGGTTGTCTGATTAATCGTTACTTGTCCAACTCGTGCACCTTCAACTACAATTTGAATGGACTCGACATCAAATGTAACAGGGTGATCATCGACTACAAATTTCATGCGTTTTGGTTTGGTAAAGGTAGCTTGAATACTCGTTGATTTAGTTTGAGTATCAGAAGTAAGTTCTTCGACACCCGGAGTATGCAGATTACTCAAGACAAAGGAACATTCTAAAAGAAATTTCTGCATAATGGCCAAATTTGTATTCCATGGTAAGTCGATAAGCTCTGATTGGGTCATACCCGAAGGGGAATTCGATAAAATAACGTACGAACCATCTTGAGTTAATAAAGGTTTGGGTGAGCACCCAGAAAGGAATAAGCTCGAAAATAACACGACAAGAGAGAATCCAAATGTTAAAAACCTTTTTTTGAACAACAGGATTATCCTTCTTCCTAAATCGATAGTCTCACAGAACAGACAATATGTTTTATTCGCTACATAATTCAAAAATCCTGCTTTTCATTGATTACTTTTGTAAATATGGTGTACAATGACTGAAGAGAGGGGTCAACATTTTGGACAAAGAGATCGTGGTTTTTGATCTTAGGACTATGGATTTGGAAGGTTATCAGAATGAAATTAGCGAATTTGCGGCACTTCGGATCCGAAATGGACTGATTCAAGAATCATGTCATTATCTAGTTAGGCAAAATCAAGGGATATCTCGCAAAGTTATGTCATCTTCAGGGATACATGAAGATGTTTTGGCGGGCGTGTCTTCGCTGCTTGAATGCCAGCTGATGATTATTAATTTTTTTGATGATGCAGTCGTTGTGGGTCATGATGTATCGAGAAACCTCTCTATCTTGGAAAAGGAGCTACAGGTCCAACTACCGCATCCTAGGTGGGATACGCTGGAGCTAGCGCGAGTCTTTTTTCCCACTATGCATCACTATCAATTATCTTACTTAGCAGAAAAACTCGCATTTCCTGTGAACGAGGTTGCGGATGTATACCCAACTGAGAAAAATGCATGGATGGCCTGGAAGGTGCTAGAAACTTGTTGGAAGAAGGGCTTGGATTTTGATTTGAGTTTTTATGATCAAACGAAGAGTTTTTTTGTAGAGTGGTCAGGGCGAGGGTTTTTTGAGGAATTGCACAGAGAGATTACTCGTCGTTTTCCTAATCGCCCAATTAGTACGGATCTTGTTTTGGCCTCGTCTTCGGAAGGATTATTTGTAAGTGAACATCCACCAACGGCAATTTTTCCGGAATCAATCGACTGGGTCGTGAAAAGCTTTTCGCCAGGAGGAATCCTAGAACAGTATTTACCGGGTTATGAAAGCCGAACTGGACAGATTAACATGGCAAAACTAATCGCGAAAGGGCTCACCACCTCACAGCATGTAGTCGTGGAGGCTGGAACAGGGACAGGGAAGTCATTTGCTTATTTAATTCCGTGTCTATGGTCGGCCAAAAAATCCGGTCAAAAAGTCGTGGTAGCTACCCATACAATTCCCCTTCAGGAACAACTTCTTAAAAAAGATATTCCAGTTTTGGAAGCAGTGTTGCCGTTCCAGTTTCGGGCTTCGGTTTTGAAAGGGAAAGGGAACTATTGCTGTCTTAAAAAGTGGCAGGGCTGCTTAACGAACCCGCGTCAACTGGCAAGGGATCAAAGACTTGCTGTGTTATCCGTCCTTGTTTGGTTGAGAGAAACCTTAGCAGGTGATATCCAAGAACTTTCAAAAGTTCCCGGCCTGATGGAACTATGGCCGAGTTTAAATGCGGATGTAGAATCCTGTATTCCGGGAAGGTGTTCAAAATCCGGGCTTTGTTTTTGGCTGAGAGCTCGAAAAAAAGCAGAAGAAGCAGATGTTCTAATAGTAAACCACTCTTTGTTATTTTCTGATCTCAAAACAGATTACAATGTCTTGCCCGAGTATCATAAGTTAGTAATTGATGAAGCACATCAGATTTATCAAACCGCACTTCAACATCTTGGCTCTGAGGTAAGTCTGGAACAGGTTACTCGAGTAATAGAGGCTCTTTATAGACAGAATGGTGCTAGCTTTTATATAACTACTAAACAACGAATAGGGTCCATGGCTCAAATTGTTCCTGCGGTGTCTTGGGAGATATTTTCAAGTCGGCTGGAAGGGATTCCTGAATTATGTTCATCAATATTAGTACAAACGAACGAATTATTTGAATTACTTTCGATGATTATAGGAAAAGAGCGAACGTTTCGATTAATAGCAAGTTATGCAACCAAACCCTGGTGGCAAGCATTAGTAATCCAAATAGAAAATTTATCAGGGAGGATCAAAGCTTTGGTTACCGCTTTGGAGAGCCTACTAAGCATCTTGAGCGGGGAAGATGCAGATGAGATTGAAGCGTTACGATACACCCTTGCCGGCCATCAAAGGGAGCTTAAAGAACTTTTAGTCATCTTGACACTTGTCATTAACATCAATGACCCTAAGCAAGTGACATGGTTAGAAACAAACTCGAGACTCTACTTGAAGACCTCACCCATCGAAGTAAGTGATATTTTAGAAGATAAGTTTTTTTCGCGACTTGATGCAGTGATTCTAACTTCGGCAACCCTAAGTATTTCCGATTCCTTTGAGCATTTTTTGAAAGATATTGGACTACCTAAGACAACAATTACAGCCCAGGTTGATTCTCCTTTTGACTATGAACGACAGATGCGATTTTTTGTTGTTAAGAAGGACATCAATCGACAGATCTCGGAGGAGCAGAAAGCCTTAGGACTGTCTGAATTTATCGTTGACGTTGCTGAGCGCATGGAAGGTCGGACTTTGGTACTTTTTACTGCTCATAAATTACTTCGTCAAACCTATAGTTCGGTGCATTCTGACTTGACTCGAAAGGGCATTAGGACATTGGCCCAAGGAATTCACGGAGAACGTAGCACTCTTCTCGAGGCTTTTAAACAAAATCCTAAAAGTGTGTTGTTGGGAGCAAATAGTTTCTGGGAGGGTATCGATATTCCAGGTGACGCTTTATCTTGCGTTATTGTGGTTAAGCTTCCCTTTTGGCCTCCCTCGTTGCCATTAATTGAGGCTCGTTCAGAATTTCTTGAATCTCAAGGCCGTGATCCGTTTCGAGAATTGTTATTACCTGAAGCTGTCATTCGATTTAAACAAGGGTTTGGTCGTCTTATTCGTTCGAAAGTTGATCGGGGAGTTGTTATTTTGCTCGATGATCGAGTCATTGAAAAATATTACGGTCGATATTTTTTAAGTTCATTACCTGTTCGAACTCATATAAGAGGAGATCATTTGCTCGTTCTTAATAAAATTGAAGAGTGGAATAAGGGCGGATTAAGCGAAGAGCTTTTCTAATCGTTATAAAAATGGTAAACTAAAGAAAATCGAGAGGGGAGGTCAATTTTTCGGTGAAACAATATCCCATTTCCCGTGATGGTTGGTTATATCTCGGAATATTAGCTGTGCTATCAGTTTTAGCTTATTGGGTTTGGTCGTGGCTCGCTACGATACCAATTATCTTATTTTTGTTCACCTTATTCTTTTTTCGGAACCCTGAAAGAGAGGTTCCCACGGATGAGCTAACCCTAGTATCTCCTGCTGATGGGGTTATTATGGATGTGGAAAGAGTCTTTGAAGATCAGTTTCTTAACGGAGAAAGTATACGTGTCCGTATTTTTTTAAGTATTTTTAATGTGCATGTTAATCGTTGTCCTATGGCTGGTACAGTTGTTTTTCGTAGCTATCGACCCGGACAGATGATTCCTGCCTTTAAAAGCCATGCTTCAGAGTTGAACGAGAAAAATTATGTAGGAATCCAAAATAAACACCTGCAAATTCTTGTGACTCAAGTAACGGGGTTTATTGCTCGTCGAATTGTATGTTGGGTCCAAAAAGGAGATTTAATGGGTAAAGGGGAAAGGTTTGGCCTCATTAAATTTGGTTCTTGTACCGAGATTTTTGTTCCGACAAATGTCGCGATTATGGTGAGTGCCGGGGAAAAGGTGCGTGGAGGAATAAGTGTAATAGGGAGAGTGAGTATCGAATGAAGGGAAATCCGATTACTGCTCGCATGATCCCGAGCATCTTCACCTTAGCAAATTTGCTGTTTGGGTTTCTTGCTTTGATCTGGGTTATTGAAGGAAATTTCACTTTAGCATCTGCAATGATTCTTCTTTCTGTTTTAATGGATAGTTTAGATGGAAAGGTTGCACGGCGACTTTCTGTTAGCTCGGATTTTGGTAAAGAACTCGATTCTCTCAGCGATTTAGTTTCATTTGGGGTTGCACCGGCAATTCTTACGTATCAGGCAATTTTGTTTCATCAACAACCTGAGTTTGTGAGAATTATAGGTCTAACAATCGCTGCAGTGTTTGCGCTATGTGGAGCGGTTCGCTTGGCTCGATTTAATATGTTGAATATTACTACTTATTTTGTGGGGGTACCTATTACGTTTGCAGGCGGGTTTATGGCTTTATTAATCTTACTTCGAACGGCGTTGCCTTGGTATATTTATTTAGTGAGCATGGCTATTTTGGCCTTTTTAATGGTGTCTA
>DAIEHY010000052.1 GCA_027353165.1 Desulfosporosinus sp. | reverse complement strand
GGGAAAGTCGGTTTCGCCATATCTAACGATACAACGTTTCCGCCTGGCTTTACCGTACGTACCATTTCCTTTATTCCCTGACGTAAATCGGGTAAGTTCCGTAATCCCCAACCTACTGTAATCCCATCAAATATATTATCCGCAAAAGGAAGTTCCATCGCATTTCCTTGAATAAATGTAACCCTATTTTTATGCAGAGATTGCTCTAAGGAACGTTTTGCTACATCTAACATTTTTTGCGAAAAATCCAAGCCTATAACATTTCCTTCTTGAGCAACGGCGTTTCCCAATTCCATAGAAAGTTGACCTGTTCCACAACAAACATCCAGAATATGCATACCAGGTTTTGCGGCTACTCTCTTGACCGCCAAACGTCTCCATCGTTTATCCATTCCGAAACTCATCAAGCTATTCATGAAATCATAATGACCCGCAATAGCATTGAACGTATCTTGTACATAGGTTGCTTTATCTTTACCTGCAAAATCCATCGTTAATCTCCCTATCCATGGTTATTATTTTTGGTATAGTATAGACATTTTCTTAAATACTACGCGAACAATGGCCTTTTGTCTAGGATTATTAGTTGACCAATTGTTCTAACTCTACTATACTGTATTTAACAGTATACTGTATATGGCAGTATGATGTATCTTACCATATAGGAGGGTTGAACTTGAATTGTTCGAAACATAGCCGTCATACTAATGCCTTTATTCTTCTCTTTCTGCAAAAATCCTCACCAGCCTATGGTGCTCAGATTCTCTCAAGCTTACAGACAGAATTACCCCATTGCTTAACCGATAGTCCGAGTGTTTACAGGTCCCTTCAGGAGATGGAGAAAAAGAACTGGGTGCAGTCGCATTGGGAAACCCAAGATATCGGTCCTCCCCGCAAATGGTATTGTATTACTCCCGAAGGGCAAGGGGCGCTCCATGATTATGCTGAGGACATCCGACAGCGACACGCCAATTTCAACTATTTTCTCTCACACTATAGCTCACTTTTTGAATAAGCATTCTTGGAAAAATGGAGGGGCTTTTGATGGACTCAAAAAAAACCACAAACTATTCGACGATCGGCATACTATCCTTCGCTCACTTACTCAATGATATGTATAGTAATTATTTACCCCAAATGCTCCCTTTTTTGGTTGCCGCTACGGCCCTCTCAACGACTCGAGCAGCTATATTAGTCTCAGCGTTTACAATTAGCTCTTCATTGATTCAACCCATCTTCGGTTATTTCTTAGATAGGCAAGGTAAACGCTGGCTCGTTCATGTCGGTACCCTATGGATGGCAATAATGCTCAGTTTAACGGGTCTAGTCCAAAGCTATTACCTCCTTGTTCTCTTGGCTGGATTGGCTGGTCTAGGCACCGCTGCCTTTCATCCTCAAGCATCGACCATGATTACTGTTGTAAGTGGAGATCGTAAGGCAGTTCTTCTTTCAACGTTTATCGCTTTTGGAAATACTGGTTTCGCACTCAGTCCACTCTTGCTAGTCCCATTATTTCAAACCTTTGGGCTTCACGCTACAATTTATACTGTTTTCCCCGGCATTTTCGTAGCTCTTTTGCTCTATTTCTTTGCACCTAAAAATAACGTCCTTAGTGGTGGAAAGGCCCCTAATTTATCTGATGTGTTACACTCATTAAAATCAGCACGTTTAGAATTACTTGCAATTACTAGTGTCATTGCGATTCGTTCCCTAGCTTATACTGGATTATTAACCATTCTCCCTCTATACTTTCAGTCCCAGAATCTTTCCAGCGTCACCTCTAGTCACTTAGTTTTTATTATGTTGTTTTCTGGTGCACTGGGAGGAATTATGGGTGGTCTTATTTCAGATCACTATGGACGAAAACCCTTAATTGTCAGTTCGCTTATTCTTACTACCCCTCTCTTTTATGGTTTCCTTTACACAAAAGGCATTCTTAGCATAGTTTTCCTTGCCTTAGCGGGGGCTTCCTTGTTGTCAAGTTTCTCCGTGACAGTGGTTGCTGCGCAGGAAGCAATTCCGAATAATAAATCTTTAGCAGCCGGGTTAACCATGGGGTTTGCAGGGGGAATCGGAGGGCTAATGGTAATCATTATCGGCAGAATTGGAGATCTTTATGGGTTAACTACTGCAGTTTCTGTACTCTTTATTCTCCCAATAGTGGCTGGTATTATCGCTCTTTTCATGAAAAGCAGACCGACGGCAAAAGCTGAGCGCCTTGCCGCCCGATAGTCTGAAACTATCTCGTGTGCCGCTCCTTGCATCCTTGGCACCGCGGCATCAGTCCATCCCTGGACAAGTTCCTACGGCGCGCTACGGGGATGCGAACCGTCGGCGCTCACCTTAGCGTGTCTCCACAAACGCATCCGCTTAGCAAAAAAGCGTTCCTCTAGGCAAGTTTGATGGGAATGTGGGCAGCGCCTTGGGGGTTATTATGAGATTTTGATAAAAGTTGAGGGTGTTGCTAACTACTTCGTAGTAGTTTTGCAACACCCCCTTTCGTTTAACCCGATAATAAAGCTTCGCTAACAAGTTTTGCTAAGGCTCTTACATTGATACGCTAGACGTTAATTTTAAAGGCACCGCACATTAAACCAAAAACGATGTCCTCTACCCCTTCTAAGGAACGAGGTTTCTTAGAAGTTACCCAATCGCTGATGGTAGCATCCAAAGTTCCAAAGAACATTTGTCGGCCAATCTTTATATCTGTTAATATAATTTCCTCTTTTTCAACCCCTTGAGTGAGAACCTCTTCAATTAGCTGAAAATATCCTTTTAAAGGTCCAGAGATTGCTTCCCGAATCTTGGGATCGGACTGACGAATCTCAATCTGAGTGACCATCGCAAGAGCACGATTTTCTTGCATGCATTTTAAGTGAGTCCGTATTATGCATAATATCCGCTCTTGAGTTGTCTTACAATGCACAATTGCTTGGCGAATCTCTTCAATAAATTGACCCATTCGATCTGAAAAAAGACTTACTAGGATATCTTCCTTATTCTTAAAGTATAAATAGATTGTACCATCGGCTACTCCCGCTAGTTTGGCAATTTTAGAAACTTGACATGAATAATAGCCATATTCGGCAAAAGCCTCCGTGGCTGCATCTAGAATAGCCTGATATTTTGCTTCACGGGGCTTCGTCATGCAAAACAGATCTCCCTTCATTACTATAAGATTAACGATATAATTGTCATATTATTCTGCATTATATCATTAACTATTAAGTTAATAAACTATTACTTCACCTTAGAACTTACAACTTGTTCCCCCCGCTTAGTAAGAACCCAGAAAGTGAACGTATCCATGGGTTTAAACCCACATCCTTCACAGTGGTTGCAACCTTTATCTAAATCACAACTTAGACTACAGGTCTGCCCCAATAACTCACGTCGAATATAACCCATGTGTTCCAATTGGTTTAAGAACCCTTCAACATCTCTTATTGAACAGCCAACTTCAGTAGCTAACTGGGCCAATGATAATGATTCTTTACGTGCCAGTATTTCCAAAATACTTGTAAGCATATTTATACCCCCTGGGGATGATTTGGATTATTGAAATCCAAGGGCTAGCCCTCCGTGAAATACAATCCAACCCATGACAAAACTTAGGGTCAAGCTGTATGCTACACCAAAGCTTGTCCAACCCAAATTATTTCCTGATTCTTTATATGTTGTTACGACAGAAGCCAAACAAGGGATATAGAGCATATATACTACCAGAAATGTATAGGCACCTAACGGAGTCATAGCCCCCGTCATTGCTTGTGCTATAGATTGGGAAGCATCGGCAGCGACACCGTACAAAATCCCTAAAGTTGATAAAGTCGTTTCTTTCGCCGTAAAACCAAAAACGATGGCTACCATGATTCGCCAGTCAAATCCTAACGGCTGGCCAATAAAAGCCAACATCCCCCCCATTTTACCAGCCCAAGTCGCGTTCATCGGAACTCCCTGCGGATAAGAGCTTAGGACCCAGACCACAATCGAAGCCACCAAAATAAAAGTCCAAGCTCTTTTCAAAAAAGAGTAAGTTTTTTGCCAGGTTGGCAATAGGACATTGCGCCATGTGGGAATATGATAAAGAGGTAACTCCATGACAAAGGCTGATCGCTCTGTTTGTTTGACCACTCGCCTTAAAAAAAGTGCCGAGAACATCACAAGCAGCATACTTATCAGTAAAAGACTGATCATAATAAGGGCACCTCGAGATCCTGGAAAAAAGGCGGCTACAACTGCACTCATGACCCCCAAGCGTGGTACACAAGGAATTAAAGGATTAATCAGGATGGTAATCAAACGATCCTTGGGATCTTCTAAGGTTCGCGTTGCCATAATTCCCGGTACATTACACCCAAAACTAGATATTAAGGAAAAAAACGACTTTCCATGCAATCCCATGAGTTGCATAAAGCGATCTCCTAAAAAGGCAGCCCTCGCTAAATAACCGCTATCTTGCATAAAGGAAAAAAAGGCAAAGAATATAGCTATTTGAGGAACAAAGGCTAAAACGGCACCCACACCAGCAAAGATCCCGTCTCTTACTAAACTCTGGACAAAGTCGGGAGCCTGCACCCATTGAAGCAAGCCAACAACGACATCCGCCACCCACGCCATGCCAAGAGAAACAGCAGCCCCTAATGGCGCACTAGCAATAAAGGACATCCAAAAAACTAAGGCTAATATGACCAGCATAATTGGATAACCCCAAAATGGAGAAAGAATCCAACTATCTAGTCTATCCGTCAGGGTGGGTTTATTTGGATTCTCATGCTTTCTAAACTGGGGTAGAATTGATGAGATATAGCGGTATTTAGCATCCGCTATAGCCATCTCAAAATGGTCCTTAGTCCACCCATCTTCCTCAAATTTCGCAAGTAACGATTCCCCTGGAAGTTCAGCAACTTCTTGTAGCTCGTAACTAACGGTATCACCGTTATTACAGCATGAATTCACCGACTTATTTTCTGACAACTTTGTCGAACTTATCGACCACTTTTGCCCAATTTCAGGATCTCTCTCAAGACATTTAATCGCTAACCAACGCAATGGGTAGGTTTTAACCCAAGGAGTATCTACTAGGAGCAATTCCATGGCCTGAATCTTCTGTTCAAGATCGGCTGGATAACTGACCTCAACCGGTAAAGGATCAGAGGACATGCTTCCAACTCTAATGGCTTCCAATAAAAACTCTTCAATCCCTTTTCCTTTGGCAGCAACAATTTCGACCACTGGAACTTTCAAAGCCGAAGCAAGCTTTGAAGACTCAATCGAGATTCCAGCAGAATGAGCTAAATCCATCATGTTTAACCCGATCACTACGCGAGGTACTAACTCAAGTATTTGAAGTACTAGATAGAGGTTTCGTTCTATGTTTGAAGCATCGACCATAGCCATAACGACATCTGGTCTTTCGCGAAGAATATATTCCCGCGTAATAATCTCTTCTTGAGAGTATGCGGTCAAGCTGTAAGTTCCTGGTAGATCAATTAGTTCAATAGTTTGGCTGGCTCTTTGCAGCACACCTAATTTTCGTTCAACCGTCTTACCTGCCCAATTTCCAACCTGTTGATTTGAACCCGTTAAAGCATTAAATATTGTACTTTTGCCTACATTAGGGTTCCCGATTAGTGCAATTTTCATCTCTTGCCGCCTCCCCTCTTTTTGAAAATATACAAATGTCAAAGCGGCCTAGTCACGCTCTATCTAGAGTCCTATGAGTCGAGCCATTTAACGACTTGCTAACAAATGGTCGATATATTGGGGATCTTTTTCCGTCACAATAATTTTTGCACATTCTCCTCTGCGCATGGCTAAATAGTATCCTTTTAGACGAACCTGAAGTGGACCACCAAAAGGAGCATGACGAACAACTTCTAATTCGACTCCCGGAACAATACCCATATCCATCATCCGGCGACGTAAGGCCCCTCCGCCGTCAATACGTTCAACACGTGCCCATTCTCCTGTTTTTAAATCTCCTAAATAGCGTTCCATCGTTATCCCCCCATTCAGAAACGAGAATCATTCTCATCATTAGTCCAAAAAACAACTGAGAACATATCTCATTTGATATAAGAATACTCTTCTTTCGTGTTACTGTCAATAGAATTCTCTCTAACCAACGATTGCACTCTAACATTAATAATGTTAGAATAACTTAAGTTTATATGGTAACAGGGGAGCTGGAAATACCCGGCTGAGAGGGGCATCATGCCCGACCCATAACCTGATCTGGGTAATGCCAGCGTAGGGAAGCCTTGGAATATTACGCCGCATTACATGTGGTTTTTTTTATGTCCAGAACTCCCCGGTCAACCACTATCTATCAAAAAACTAGTTTAAGGAGGAAATCGTACTATGGCAAAAATCATCATGGCCTTACAAGTAGTTCCTAAAGTTGAGGAATCTCGTATTTATGAAGTCGTGGACGAAGCCATCAAGGTCATTCAAGCTAGTGGGGTTCCTTATGAGGTTGGACCCATGGAAACAACAATGGAGGGAGAACCTGATCAGCTTTGGGAAATCATAAAAGAAGCACAGGAAGCATGCCTTCGTGCTGGAGCTTCTAGAGTAATGGCCTACATCAAAATGGATTATGTCCCTACCGGCTCAACAATCAGCGAAAAAATTGACAAATACAGAACTAAATAAATGGGTTGGATAAAGTGGAAAGGGCTCCCATCCCTAATATTCTTTTTCCTTTTTCTAGGAACATGGCAAATGGTGATTACGTCCGCCCAGGTTCCCCTATGGCTTCTCCCTACTCCCACTCATATCCTCAAAGCCTTTTGGGAGACACGTCAGCTTATCTGGATGCATACCTTGACAACTTTAATGGAAACTACTATGGGCTTTGCGCTCGCCGTCATCTTCAGTCTGATCACTTCAGGGGTGATGGTCCTGTCCCCTTGGTTAAAGCGACTACTATATCCATTTCTGATCATTTCTCAGACGGTACCATTGATAGCCGTTGCCCCTCTCTTGATCCTTTGGTTGGGTTATGGACTTCTACCTAAAATTATAATCGTCGTTATTGTCTGCTATTTTCCTGTTACGATCAGTTTGATCGAGGGACTTGAATTAAGTGATCCTGACCTCCTAAATTTATTAAGAAGCATGGGCGCCTCTCGTTGGCAAATGTTTTATATCGTCCGCTGGCCTCACGCCCTACCCTCACTTTTTGCCGGACTGAAAATCGCCGCTACTTATAGTGTGATGGGGGCCGTGATTGCGGAATGGCTTGGTTCCAGCGCAGGATTAGGAGTTTATCTGACCCGTTCGTCTCACTCTTTTTTAACAGACCGCGTTTTTGCAGCTATTTTTACGATCACTGCCTTGAGTTTTCTCTACTATGCTCTTATTACCATCTTGACTCGACTCGCATTACCTTGGATGCATAACAAAAAACGCGATTCCCTGGAGTGAAGAACGAATTATTTTGTGACTAAAGCACAGCGAAAGGATGATACTTATTATGAAAAAGCTATTAGCATTATTAATTATCCCTGTACTTTTACTCTCAGGGTGCGGAGCTAAATCTCCAGCAACTACTTCATCGACCTCGACCACAACTAAGCCTCTTACGACTGTAACCTTAATGCTGGACTGGACCCCCAATACGAATCACACGGGGCTCTTTGTCGCTCAAGAAAAGGGGTATTTCGCTAAAGAAGGTTTAGAGGTTAAATTTGTCCAACCCTCTAGCTCAGGCAATGTTGAACAGCTAGTAGCGACCGGAAAATCAGACTTTGGAGTTAGTCAACAGGAACAAGTCACTACAGCACGCGCTAACGATGTACCGATTATTTCATTAGCCGCCATTTTGCAACACAACACTTCAGGATTTGCTTCTCCAACCTCTAAGAATATTCTTAATGCTCAAAACTTCGAAGGAAAGACTTACGGTGGTTGGGGCCTACCCTCAGAAGAGGCTATTCTCAAGGCGCTGATGCAAAAAGAAAAAGCTGATTTTTCGAAGATTAAAATGGTCAATATCGGAGAAGCAGATCAACTCACTTCTTTGACAAAAGATATTGATCTAACCTGGATCTTTTATGGTTGGACTGGAAAAGAAGCAGAATTACGCAAACAGCCTTTAAATATGATTTGGCTTAAAGATGTTGACCCAGCCCTTGATTTTTACACTCCTGTTTTGATTACGAATGAAAAAATGACTCAATCCCAACCAGAGCTAGTTCGTCATTTTATGCAAGCCGTCAGTGAAGGTTATCAATACGCGATCAAGAATCCGGCAGAATCTGCGGAACTATTGATTAAAAACGCACCCGAAGCTAATCCGGACTTAATCCGCGCCAGCCAAACTTGGTTAAGCCCACAATATCAAGGGGATGCAGCTCAATGGGGCCAGCAGAAGGCAGTTGTTTGGGAACGCTATGCAAAATGGCTTGTTGACCGTAACCTGTTGCCGAAGATGATTGATTCTTCCAAAGCCTACACGAACGATTTCTTACCCAAATCCTAAGGAGGGCAAGATGGGACTATCTCTTAAGGGTCTTTCTAAATCTTACTCTAACATTCAAAAGAACCAATCGCTTGAGGTCTTACATTCTTTAGATTTAGACGTTGAGACAGGTTCCTTCGTTTCCCTGATCGGACCTTCAGGATGTGGAAAGAGTACGATTTGCAATCTCTTAGCAGGAATTGAGATTCCAGATTCAGGGGAAATTTTATTAGACGGTGAAGCCATCCAGGGAACATCGGGGAACTTCGGCTATATGCCACAAAAGGATTTACTTTTACCTTGGCGTACCCTGATTGATAACGTGCTCATAGGTTGCGAAATTCTCCATAGAGAAAAACGTAAAGCGCAAGTAGAGGCAAAAGAATGGTTAAATCAATTTGGACTCTCTCCATTTTCCGAGTATTACCCACACCAATTATCCGGTGGTATGCGGCAACGTGGGGCTTTACTTCGAACAATTCTTTTTGGTAAAAAAACATTGCTTCTAGATGAGCCCTTTGGGGCTCTAGACGCTTTAACCCGACAGGAAATGCAACGTTGGCTACTGAGTATTTGGAATCGGACACGACATACCGTCTTGTTAATTACTCACGATATTGATGAGGCTATTCTACTCTCTGATAAAGTAATTGTTCTAAGTCAACGACCCACACGAATTATCCATGAGTTTGAAATCCCTTTCCCTCATCCACGTGATCCTGATGAACTGTTACTTTCTAGTGTTGCCTTAGATTTTAAGAGACAACTATTACACCTCCTCATACCTTAGATCCAAACTCAAAAGGAGCTATGTCATAAGTCACGTTGACTTATGACATAGCTCCTTAATTAACTCTATGTTTCTAGGGCGGCTCTGAATAAATCTATGTAGACTCTTTTACCATCAATAACTCTGCTTTCAAATAAAACAAGCTCTTCAACCATGAACTCACCTAGCTTCTTTACTTGAACAATAGAAAGATCAATATTATCGGTTTTTGGACGAGAGGCTAAGGTTATATGAGGCTTAAACTGTCGTTCTTCCAATTTAAAGGCCTTGTCTTTTAGTTCATCATGAAGGGTATCTTTTAGCTGATTAAGATTAAGTAAACCTCCACTTACTGAAGTCCATAATGTATGAGACCGTTTAAGAGATGGAAATGCCCCAAGCCCACCTGTTGTTAACCCGAATGGTTTGACGTTGTTAGCTACTTTCGTGATAGTTTCAGTAAGTGCCGAAATCTTATCGTTTTCTAACTCTCCAAGAAATTCTAAGGTTATATGAAGATTGTCTACTGATTTCCAAGAGCCATTAACACCTAATTGTCTTAGTTCAGATTGAAATTCTAGTAGAGTTTGTTTGATCTCACCAGGTAGATCAACCCCAACGAATAACCTCATAAACTTTCTCCTATTACTTTAATTAAGTTCTTTACAGAGTTTACCTAAAGTGCAAACCACTTTTAGAGTATTTGATTTTTAGAGAGCTCTTATTCTAATCTTGACTTTTTGAATTATGGGTTTACTGAAATCACTTAAAAGTCAGATGAACCAAAGATTTGCCTTAGGTGATGATCCATATGTCTCAAGTAATCTTGAATTAGATCGTAAAGAGTAATATATTTGTTATCACCTATATCACATATGTATAATAATTTCTCTTCGGGAGTCTTCGAAATAACTCTCACAATATGACTATTGAGAGTTGCCCAAAGGTTTACAATCTCATCGGAAGGTATACTTTGATAGTCTTGAACTAATACCCAATTGTTTTGGTTATAAGAACTTACGACAAACGGTTGCTTTTCAAATTGGATTTTAGTAAATCTATGATGATTGTTGGTGGCCGAATCACACAAATGTCCCAATATCTCCTTTTTCGACCATTTCCCCACTAATTGGGATGATAATTCTTGTTCCGAAAACACTTTGACTCTTGAGGGAACCGCTTGAACTAGGTAATTTATCCTTTCGATTATTGCCCTCATTTCTTCACTCCTTACTTATAACACTAATGCCCCACGTAATCATGTGTTAAATATTTTATCACTTTTTAAGAATAGTAGCACTAAAATAATACCTATCACCGTCAACAATGCCGATACTCTATACATCAATTGTACCTCACCCACTCGAATCAGCCACCCCGCACCAATTGTACCGACAATTGCACTGATTCCGAAACTGACAGCGTTAAAAGCTGATTGGGCGCTTCCTTGAACATACGCTGGCAGAAGCGAGTTTAAATACTCAACACCAGCCAGATAAAAGAGTGCAAAACTGAGACACTGAGTAAATTGCAACACAAGAATGACCCGATAATCTTGGATTTGGCTATACCCTATCCAACGAAAAGTGAAGATAACTCCTGCCAAAACAATGAGTTGTTGAGGATTAAACCTTTTCAGCCACATAGTACCCATACTAAACACGATCATTTCACTTAAGGCTGCAATCGTCCATCCAAATCCAATCCACCAACGACTAGCGCCTAATTCTTGCAAATGCCAACCAAAAAAGACAGTATACGCATTATACGGTGCCATAAAAAGAAATGTGACCGTAAAAAAAATAATTAAATTTGGAGTCCTAACAACGCTTAAAAACGATGAGGGAATAGCGGGTAAAGATGAGCCCGCTGGCACAATCTTTCTCGGGTTTGGCAATAATCTTGCCCACAATATACTTACTATCAGAATAACCCCTTCAACAACCCCAAACCACGCTAAATCTAAATAAGTAAAAATTAATCCTCCAAGAGCGGCAGTTATCGCAAAACCGCAGGAACCCCAGCGACGAATTTTCCCATAACCCTTGCGCTCCTCCAGTGTATTTAACACTAAGGCATCTGATAAGGGTGTGATGGGGGAATTGGTAAAGGCATAGAACAATAATAAAACTGCGAAAGAAATAAACCCCTTGCCAAAGGACAGGGAAAAACAGATAATCGCAGTTAACGCTAAAGCCAAAAGAAGAAATTCCTTGTGTCTTCTTCGGCGATCGGCTTGTATTCCCCAGACAGCCTGAG
This sequence comes from Desulfosporosinus sp., assembly GCA_027353165.1. GTDB lineage: Bacteria > Bacillota > Desulfitobacteriia > Desulfitobacteriales > Desulfitobacteriaceae > Desulfosporosinus. Next base: position 333 of record DAIEHY010000052.1, on the reverse strand, counting down.
CAAAAATACCAGCAAACGGTCCCACAGACATTAGAAAACCAATTTCAAGAGTATTTAAATTTGAATGAGCAAGAAATAATGGCAAAAAAGGAACATAAATTCCCACCGCTGCAAAATAAAAGATATAATACCCCGCCATCACAGTATCCCGTTTCATGATAAGTCTCTCCTTTAAATTCTAGGGCACTATAAAGAAAACTTGGCTGGCGCCCACACGAAGACACTGTCTTCGCACGAATTAGCCCTTCTTGCAGACACTGTTTTTGCACGGATTACTCTTCTTGCAGACACTGTCTTCGCACGAATTAGCCTTCTAGTTAGCCTTGGCGAAGG